>CAZKUN010000181.1:0-18895 GCA_964555935.1 uncultured Armatimonadia bacterium
AGGGCGCCGTGTGGCTTACTGCTGTAGGCACTGACGCGGCCGTCGCCGCCGCCGCCGAGATCATCCAGGGCATCCAGGGGGAGCCGCCCTTCGCCTCCGTCTGACGCCGCCCCATGGAGGGCCGCATGCGTCCGAATCGCGATGCGATGTACTGGTCCACCGAGGGCGACCGCGTGCGATGCGCGCTGTGTCCGCATCGCTGCCTGATCGCCGAGGGCAAGGCCGGCATCTGCACGGTTCGCGCGAATCAGGGCGGCAAGCTAGTGCCGCTGACGTACGGGCGCGTTGGATCGGTCCACCTGGACCCGATTGAGAAGAAGCCGCTCTACCACTTCCATCCGGGGAAGTCGATTCTCTCGCTGGGGTCGTGGGGCTGCAATCTGAGCTGCGATTTCTGCCAGAACTGGCAGATCTCAATGGATGAGGCGCCGACGCGAGAGATGAGCTCCGATGAGGCCGTGGCGCTGGCGGCCCGGGAGAAATCTCGGGGCGAGAACATCGGCATCGCGTTCACGTATAACGAACCGCTCGTGTGGTTCGAGTACATTCTCGACACGGCCAAACTGGGTCACGAGCATGGGCTGGTCAACGCGGTCGTGACGAACGGCGAGATCGAGGAAGCGCCGCTGCAAGAGTTGCTGCCACACCTCGATGCGCTGAATGTCGACGTGAAGGCCATGGCGGACGAGTTCTACCGGGGTATCTGTTCCGGGCCATCGGAGCCGCCGCGCCGGACGGTTGAGTTGGCGTACGCGTCGGGCACGCATGTGGAGATTACGAATCTGTTGATCCCGGGGGAGAACGACTCCGAGGGCCAGATCCGCGAACTGGTGGACTGGATCGCCGGGGTGAGCGATCGGATACCGGTGCATTTCTCCCGGTACCATCCGGCGTACAAGATGACCAACCCGCCGACGCCGACCGAGACGCTCGCGCGGGCGTACGCGATCGCCGGCGAGAAGCTGAAGTACGTGTATGTCGGCAACGCGCAGATGCCTGGAATGACCGACACGAACTGCCCGGAGTGCAAGGCGCCGCTGGTCGCGCGTGATGGGATGTACGAGGCGCGGTGCATGGTGAAGGCGGGGAACTGCCCATCCTGTGGAATCGAGGCGGACATTGTCACCTGATGTCATGGCGGACAGAGATGTTGACCCAGGTCACGGCCCGCGGATAGCGCGGACGCTCGAGGTAGTGGCTGTTCTGGCCCGCTACAACCTGGCGCGACATCTGGGCGATCTTGGGCTGGGGAACCTCGTGCCACGGCGATTCCGGCGCGACAGACCCATCGGCCTTGCGCCGGAGGTCGCGTTTCGGCGTGCTCTCGAGGATCTTGGACCGACAGCCGTAAAGTTGGGCCAAGCCCTCGCCACTCGGGGCGACATCCTGCCCGAGCAGTGGATCGAGCAGCTACGAGACCTGCAAGACCAGGTCACGCCCGTGCCGTTCGAGGAACTCAGGGCCATCATGGAGGACGCGCTCGGACGGCCGTTGGAGGAGTGCTTCGCGAAGTTCGACGAGGAGCCCGAGGCGTCCGGGTCGATTGGGCAGATCCACTTCGCGGAACTTCACTCAGGCGAGAAGGTCGCGGTGAAGGTCCGGCGGCCGGGCATAGGCAGGCAGGTTGAGTTGGACCTAAGCGTGCTGCGGTACTTTGCCGGCTTGGCCGAGCAGCGCTCGCGATGGATCGCTCAACAGCGCGCGGTAGCGCTCGTGTCCGATTTCGCCCGCCGCCTGCGCGGAGAACTCGACTTCGGCCTGGAGGCCCGCAACACGGCGCTGATGGCTGGGGTCCTGGAAGACGACTCTCGAGTTCGCGTACCACGTGTCTTCACCAACTGGTCCAGCCGGAAGGTCCTCGTCACCGAACTCGTCAGCGGGATCAAGCCGTCAGACCGAGAGGCGCTCGAGAGCGCGGGCGTCGACGCGCCCACGGTGGCGCGCAACTTGGCCGGGGCCCTCCTGAAGCAGATTGTCCGTGATGGGTGTTTCCACGCTGATCCGCATGGCGGGAACATCCTAATAGCTCCGGGCGGCGGGATCTGCTTCCTCGACTGCGGGAGCGTCGCGTTCATCCCGCCGCGCATGCGCGACGACCTCGTCTACTTGCTTTCGTCGATGTTCGAGGGCGACGCGGAGGAGGTCGCGGCCCAGATCACTGCCATTGGGCTGACGACGGGCGAGACCGACACGACGGCCTTGCAGGCGGATGTTGCGCGGCTGTCGGTGGCGATACACTCGACGAGCACTGCCGACGTTTCCATCGGCGATCTGCTCAATGAACTCCTTTTCATGATCGCTCGTCATGGCATCGTAATGCCTCCCGTGTTCGCGCAGATCATACGGACGCTCGTGCTGGTTGACGCCGAGTGCCGCGCGCTGGATCCGCGGTTTGACTTCCGGGAGATCGCTCGAACGGTTGTCGGCGACACCTTGCGCCGGCGGACGCGGCCGCGCAGGGCTGCCTTGGAGGCGTACCGCGTGGCGCGCAATCTGCATCAGCACGCGCAATTGCTCCCGCGGCAGTTGCTGGCGCTCATGCGCAAAGCCGATTCCGTGGGACTGAAGATCCGGCTGGACGACCATGATGTCGACAGGCCGCTCGACCGGTTCGACGTTATGTTCAACCGCCTCGCATTCAGCGTGGTCGTCGCGGCGATGATTCTCGCCCCGGCGTTCTGGATGCAGGTCACGGTGGATGCCGAAGGCTGGCTTCAGTACATGCCGTACGTGCTCATGTTCTCGGGAGTTGGCTTGGGCACGTGGCTGCTTTACTCGATCATCCGTTCCGGGAGGCTGTAGCTCGGGCCATGGCTGCCAATCTTCCGCTGGTACTGGCCTCGGCCTCGCCGCGTCGGCGCGATCTGTTGGCTCAGGTCGGCATCGCTGCTGACATTCAGCCGGCTCAGGATGCCGAGGAGCCGAGTCTCGATGGCGAGTGTCCCGCCGAACACGCGCGGCGAAGCGCGGAGGCGAAGGCCGTGGCCGTCTCGCGCCTGCGCCCAGAAGCCATCGTGCTAGGTGCTGACACGGTCGTGGCCACGGGCGACGTCGCGCTGGGCAAGCCGGCTGATCCCGATGACGCGCGCCGGATGCTGCGCGCGCTCAGCGGCAAGCTCCACGTCGTGCACACGGGCGTCAGCCTCGCCCATGGGGGCGAGCCGCTGGTGACGGATGTCTGCTCGACTGACGTGACGTTTCGCGCTCTCTCGGCCGCCGAGATTGATGAGTATGTCGCGACCGGCGAGCCGATGGACAAGGCGGGGGCGTACGGCATTCAGGGACGTGGCGCTCTGCTGGTCCGGACTATCCGTGGATGCTACTTCAATGTGGTGGGACTGCCGCTGAGCCGAACGGTCGAGATGATCGGCGAGGCTCACGCTCTAATCAATACAGCTCGCGGAGACCTCACGTGCTAGGCACTCGCAAATTCGGGCAGAGGTATCGGCCCATCTGGTCGCGGATATTCGCGCGGCTTGGACGCAATCTGGGCATCGACCTAGGCACCGCCAACACCCTCGTGCATGTTGCGGGGCGTGGCGTGCTGCTCTGGGAGCCGTCCGTCGTGGCCATCGACACGGAAACCAATCGCGTTCTGGCCGTAGGCGCGGATGCCAAACGCATGGTGGGCCGCACGCCTGGCTCCATTGCTGCCGTGCGGCCCTTGCGCGATGGCGTGATCGCCGATTTTGAGGTCACCGAGCGGATGCTCGCGCACTTCATTCACAAGGCGCACAATCCCAAACTTTGGGAGCGCCCCCACGTCGCCATCGGGGTGCCGTCGGGCATCACCGAGGTCGAGCGCCGAGCCGTTGAGGACGCCGCTCGCCTGGCCGGCGCCTGGGACACGGTCATCATCGATGAGCCGATGGCGGCCGCGATCGGCGCGGGCATGCCCGTTGCCGAGGCTGTCGGCAGCATGATCGTCGATATTGGTGGCGGCACCACCGAGGTTGCGGTGATTTCGCTAGGCGGGATCTGCACGCAACAGTCGATGCGTCTGGCTGGGGATGAAATCGACGAGGCGATCCAGGCGGCCGTTCGCCACGAGCACAGCCTCTTCATCGGCGAGACCACGTCCGAACGCATTAAGATGGAGATTGGATCGGCGTACCCGACGCACGAAGAGACATCGATCAACATTCGCGGCAAAGACCTCGTTACGGGGTTGCCGAAGGGCATCACGCTGACGTCCGACGCCGTTCGCGAGTACATTCGCGAGGCCGCTTACGCTATCGTCGACCTGGTAAAAGAGACGCTCGACGCCACGCCACCTGAACTGGCCGCGGACATCATGAATCGGGGAATCGTGTTGGCGGGGGGCGGCGCTCTCTTGCGCGGGCTGGATCAACTCATCGCCGCCGAGACGGGCATCCCCGTTTACGTCGCGGAGGACCCCATGACGTGCGTGGTGATGGGAGCCGCCAAGTATCTCGAAGAACTGGGCAATCAGCCCGATGAGATCTGATAGACACGAGCCGCGCCGGCCGAGAGATTGAGCGATCATGCGCAGACGCCCATCCAAACTGAACTCGGAGTGGACGCCTGTCATCGTGATGGTGATCGCGGCCATCGTGCTGACTGTCCTGCACCACCGCGCCGGGCGGCCCGGCGGCGGCCCCGATGCCAGTTCGATCAGCCTGCCCGAGCGCGCCGCTCGGTGGGTGCTGATGCCCGTTCAGCAGGGCTTCACAGCCTGTTGGGGGCAGGTGTCGCTGAGCACGTCCGGTCCGTTTCAGCGACGGAAGCTCGTGGAAGAAAACCGTCGACTGAAGGAGCAATTGGCCGAGGCCGACGGCATCAACAAGCTTCGCCAATACGAGCACCTCGACTGGCTTGCGATGCAGTCGAAGTTCCGAGGGATTCGCTCGGTCGATGAGATGAGGGCGAAGGTGATCGGGCGGTCCGGCGGGCCGTTCATGCGTCAGACCATCGACATCGTCGCCGAGGCTGGAGGCGAGATCAGCCGCGGTGATATCGTCAGGACGGCGCGTGGTCTTATTGGTAGGGTCACATCCTCCGGGCCCAGAGGCGCCCGAGTCACGCTGTTGACGGACCAAAACTCGGGTGCATTCGCCGTCGTGTCGGCGGCGCAGTATTCAACCGGCGCAATCATTGGCCCGGATCCCGCCGGATCCGATCCTGACCTCTTGCGACTCCAGAAACTAGCGGCTGACGCGCCCATCTCGGTCGGGGACAAGGTCTTCACATCGCCACTTGGCGATACGTACCGGGAGGGTCTGTTTATCGGTGAGATAGAGGAAGTGGTCGGGCGGAGGGGGCCGTCTGGGCCCAAGACGGCGCTTGTCCGCCCCGCCGCGGACTTCAGCAACCTCGACTACGTGATCGTTATGGAATGGGCGCCCTAATGCAGGCGACGCAGACAACGACGGAGGCGACCGACTAGATGCTCATAATCGCCCACGCTGTCGCCCTGCTGGTGGCAGTTGCCTTCGAGAGAGCTTGGCCTCCGGGTCTGCGATGGGGGGGAGTCGCGCCCGACTTCGCGCTGATCCTCATCGCGTGTATCGGAATCACGCGCGGTCCGATCGCCGGCTGCGCGGCGGGTCTGTTCGGGGGCTTCTTGGCGGCGACGGTTGGCGAGGGAGGCTTCGGCGCCACGCTCATGAGCCACATGGTGATCGGCTTCGCATGTGGTCACGCGCGCGGTCGCGTGTTTGCCGACCACGTGCTCGTCGCCCCGGTTATCGCCACGCTCGTGGTCATCGTGGCGGCGTTCATCGAACTAGTCATCAGCCCCTCGTCGCACCTGGTGCCGTGGCTCGCCGGCCTCGGCCGCAGCATTGTCTTCACCGCGCTTGTGTCTCCGATAGCGTACCTATACGCTCGTGCAGTCAGTCGTCGTTGGCCGCAGCGTACCGAGACGTAGCCTGTCCATACCCATTGGGGGCCCGTTCTGATGGTAGTTGTCGGCATGATTCCCGCACGATACGCATCGACGCGGTTTCACGGCAAGGTGCTTGCGCCCATCGCCGGCAAGCCGATGGTTCAGCATGTCTACGAGCGCGCCCGGCAAGCGAAGACCCTCCAAAGCGTCATCATCGCGACCGACGACGACAAGGTCGCGAATGCGGCGCGGGCATTCGGCGCCGAGGTTGCCATCACGTCTCCGGATCACGCGTCTGGTACGGATCGGCTGGCCGAGGTGGCATGGGCTGTGGAGTGCGATGTCGTGGTGAACATCCAGGGCGACGAACCCTTGATCGAGCCATCGATCATCGACAGGGCGGTGAAGCCGCTGCTCAGTGAGGCAGAAGTGTCGATGTCCACGCTCGCGGCCTTCGCCACGCGTGAGGAGTACTTGGAGCCGAGCACCGTCAAGGTCGTCTGCGATGCCTCCGGTGATGCGCTCTACTTCTCTCGCGCGCCCTTGCCGCACTTGCGCATCGATAATCCGGCTGACCGCGACGCCGCGATGGGCGAGTTGGTCCATCCCGAGTCCGGGTGCCGCCCGCTCAAGCACATAGGCCTGTACGTCTATCGCAAGGAGACGCTGCTCTGGTACGCGGGGCTGCCGAAGAGCGTGCTCGAGGCGACCGAGGGGCTCGAACAGCTTCGGGTGCTCGAAAACGGCTGCAAGATTCGCGTGGTTGAGGTCGACTACTCGCCGATCGGCGTTGATACGCCCGATGACCTCGAACGCGTTCAGGAACTCATGGAGGCGGCATGCTGATGGGCGACGTCCGCGAGGTATCAGTTGGCGGTCAGATCATCGGTGGCAAGAGTTTGGCGCTCATCGCAGGCCCTTGCGTCCTCGAAGAGCCTGACATCAACTTCCGTATCGCCGAGGACTTGAAGGCGATGGCCGGGAGGCTAGGCATCCCGTACATCTTCAAGGCCTCCTACGACAAGGCTAACCGCACCTCGGTCGCCTCGGCGAGAGGCCCTGGGCTCGAGCGAGGCCTGGAGATGCTGGCCGAGATCAAGCAACGATTCGACGTGCCTGTGATCTCGGATATTCACGAGACCACGCACGTCAAGCCCGCGTCGCCGGTTCTCGACATGCTCCAGATACCGGCGTTCCTGTCGCGGCAAACGGATCTGCTCGTCGCGGCCGGGGAGTCAGGCCTGCCTGTCAACGTAAAGAAGGGGCAATTTCTTGCCCCGCAGGACATGGAGCATGTCGCCGGCAAGGTGAAGTCAACAGGCAACGAACAGATCCTCCTCACCGAACGTGGCGCGTCATTTGGCTACCACAATCTTGTTGTCGACATGCGGGGTCTCGTGATTATGCGGGGGCTCGGCTATCCCGTGGTGTTCGACGCGACGCACAGCGTCCAACTGCCGGGCGGCGGAGGCGGGAAGTCCAGCGGCGAGCGCCAGTTCGTCGCGCCCCTGTCTCGCGCAGCGGTCGCCGCCGGTGTCGACGCGATTTTCGCCGAGGTGCATCCGTGCCCGGACGAGGCATCGTGTGACGGGCCCAACATGCTGGCGCTGGACGAAGTCGAATCACTCATGCAGACGCTGCTGGAGGTGCGCACAGCATGTCAGACCTGAACGAAGTCGCCATCCTCGATACGGCGCGGCGGACATTCGATATAGAGAGTTGCGCGATTGCCGAGCTGTCGAAGCGCGTCGGCGATGAGTTTGTTGGGGCCACTCGCTTGCTCGTGGATCTTGTGGGGCATGTCGTCATCAGCGGCGTGGGCAAGTCCGGCGCCATCGGCCGGAAGATCGGTGGCACTCTCGCCAGTACCGGCACGCCCGCCGTGTTCATGCACGCCGTCGATGCCGTCCATGGCGACCTTGGGATCGTGGGGCCTGACGATGTGGCGATGCTGCTCTCAAACAGCGGCGAGACATCCGAACTGCTCTATCTCCTGCCTGTCCTCAAGCGCCGCGGGACGTCGATCATCGCCATCGTGGGCAATACTTCTTCGACTCTCGCCGCGCAGGCGAACGTCGTGCTCGACGCGACCGTGTGCGAGGAGGCGTGTCCGCTGGGGCTCGCGCCGACGGCCAGCACGTCCGCCCAACTCGCGATGGGCGATGCGCTTGCGATGGCCGCCATGGCCGCGCGCGGTTACCAGCCCGACGACTACGCCGAACACCATCCGGCGGGCTCGCTCGGGCGCCGGGTCCTGCTCCGCGTTGAGGACATCATGCACCAGGGCGAGGACAACCCGACGCTCGGGCTAGACACCACCGTGCTAGACGCCGTGCTGCTCATGACGCGCGCCTCGGTTCGGGGCGTGGTGAGTATCGTCGACACGTCGGGCAAGCTGAAGGGGCTCTTCACTGACGGCGATTTCCGCATGCTCATGCAGCGCGAACCTGATCGCAATGAGGTAATGCAGCGGCCGATAACGCAAGTCATGACGCTGCGGCCGACGACGGTCGCCCCCGACTGCGCGGCGGCTGAGGCCGTGCGGATCATGCAAGAGCGCGAGTTCGACAATCTCGCTGTGATCGATGAGAGTGGCACCGCCATTGGCGTGGTTGATATCCAGGACATCATCCGCGCCGGCGTCGTCTGATTTCTCGCCGCCAGAATGGGGGACTGCCCCGTGAGATCGGCCGCGGCTCTACTTGCCCTCACCGCGACGACCGTTTCTCCGTGCCGGGCGCAAGCGCTCGAGCATGGCTTCCGCTATGACCCGATTGAGTGGCTGAGGACGAGCAGCGATCTCGATGCCGTCAGGCTTCGGACGCTCATTCTCCAAGATCCGCTCGCCGGTGATTCGGCTGTTCTCGATGCCGAGATCGCCAAGATCCTCGCAGAGCAGCAACCTGACGGTCACATCGGCGCGCCGAACGTCGAGAACCCCATCGCCGAGACCGGCGGCGAGCTTTGGCGTCTGCTCGGGCTGGGTTGCCCCACCGACCGGCTCGAACTCCAGGCGGCGGCCGGTCGGGTCTGCCTGGATCTGGCCGATGCCGACTCCGACGACATCGGCTTCTACACTCTCGCCGCCCTCTGCCAGGCCGACAAGCACGACGATCCGGCCGTCCGACGGCTCGTGCTGGAGCAGCGGGGGTGGTTGGTCGACTATGATGCCGCCAACGCCTTCGGTCCCGGCGTCGCGCGCACCCCGAACGTCAAGCTCATGCGGATGTGGTACTGTCGCGACGTGGGGGGACTCGAGGAAGCCCTCGAGCAATGGCTCAAGTGGATCGAGGAGCGCCTCGAACCTACGATCTGTGGTAGGGATGTCGGGCTGTTCCTGCTCTGGGATGCGTTCGAGATCTTCGGCGAGGTCGAGCATCCGGTCGCCGAGCGCGTAGCGCCCAAGCTCGTGCCAATCGTCCTGCGGCATCAACAACCGGACGGCACTTGGGGCGGCCGGTTCAGTTACCTCGTCTACCGTTTCCTCATCAAGCACGACCTGCTAGACACGTTAACGGACCTGCCACCCCTGCCGCCGGACTGGGAGGTTGTCCGCGACGTTCCGGTTCCTTGCGAGGAGCCCTTCAGCATCGGCTGGGATGGCGAGTTTCTCTGGGTCCAGGACAAGAAGGCGCACTCAGCGATTGCCGTCTCGCCCGATGATGGCGGCATCGAGCGCACGGTGCTATTGCCTGGGGAGCCGGACGGCGCGGTACTCGGAATCTGGGACGGTTGCCTGGCGTTGGCGGTCAGCGATCCGGTCAGGAAACTGTACAAGGTCGATGCGGTGTCGGGTGAGGTGCTGCTCGAAGTTCCGTTCAGGCCCGGCAACGTGCTTGGGGTCGCCCAGCTCGGTGACAAGGTCGTTCTCGCCGACCACTGGGACGGTCACATGTGGGAGACGCCGAGCGATCAGCCCGGCGAATGGACGCCATGGCGGAGTGCTGCGGGCATGCCGAATTTCCTCTCGGCGTTCGGCGACGAGTTGTGGGTCAGCGATGGCCTCTGCCCACTCATCATCAAGACGAACCGCGCTGGCGATCTGCTCGACTGGGGTGAGAAGCCCTTCGGCTGGGGCGGCATCGCGTGGACGGGCGAGGATCTCTGGGCGCTTGACCGCGAGGGCGGGCGCGTCTGCGTGATCGAGAAGACGTGGTAGCGCGTGCTCCACGAGGCCTTAGCCCCTCCGACGACCAACCACCCAGCACCCAAGCGCCAACTCGTTTCCGGACCATGGAGCACCTCGCCATGCCACCGACATCGCTGCTCATCCTGGGGGCACTCATGTTGACCTCGCCCAGACCCTCATCCGCCGACCTGCAGCTCGAGACGCCTTCAGACCTTCGCGTGACCTGTGACGGTCCTCTCGGCGCGCGCGTTGAGGCGAACATCGACCACTGGCTCTTGCCTGCCATTGACGCGAACCCGGGCATCCTTGAGATGATGCGTGTGCGCGACCGCGAGCCCGTCCCGCAACTCGTCCCGTGGGCGGGGGAGTTCATCGGCAAGTACCTCATCTCCGCCATCCAGGCCTGCCGGATGACCGAGCGGCCCGAGCTTCGGGCCCACGTTCAGGCGACCATCGCCGAACTCATCAGCACGCAAGCCGAAGACGGCTACCTCGGGCCGTTTCGCGAGGACGAACGTCTCCTCGGCAACTGGGATCTGTGGGGCCATTACCACGTCATGCTCGCGCTGGCGATGTGGCATGAGGATTCGGGCGATGAGGCCTCGCTGAACGCCGCGATCCGCGCGGCGGACCTGATCTGCGAGACCTATCTCGACACCGACCGCAGGCCGCTCGATGCCGGCTCGGATGAGATGAACCTATCGGTCATCCACGTCCTTGGGATCCTGCATCGCAAGACCGGTGACGATCGCTACTTGGAGCAGATGCGCGAGATCGAGGCGGACTTCGAATCGGCTGGCGATTACTTCCGCCAGGGCCTCGCGGGCGTGGATTTCCATCGGACTCCCAGGCCGAGGTGGGAGAGCCTCCACGCCATTCAGGGATTGCTTGAGTTGTATCGCATCACGGGTGATGAGGCTTACGCCGAGGCGTATCGCAATATCTGGACCAGCATTGTCCAGCACGACCGCCATCCCACTGGCGGGTTCTCAACCGGCGAACGGGCCGTCGGCCATCCGTATGCCGAGGGCGCGATTGAGACGTGTTGCACCACCGCGTGGATGGCGTTGACGGTCGACATGCTGCGCCTCACGGGCGACTCGCGCGCGGCCGACGAGATTGAGCTGGCGCTCCTCAACAGCGTCATGGGGTCGCAACACCCATCGGGTCGGTGGTGGACGTACGACACGCCGGTGAATGGCGCGCGCCCCGCGTCCGCGCACACTATCGTCTTCCAGTCGCGCGTCGGGACGCCTGAACTGAACTGTTGCTCGGTCAACGCGCCTCGCGGGATCGGCATGCTGTCTGAGTGGGCGGTCATGACGGATGAATCGGGCGCATCACTCAGCTATTACGGGCCCTGCCGGCTCGGGTTCTCCTTGAGCGATGGGACGCGCGTGGTGATCGAGCAGGAGACGACGTACCCGGCCGGCGGCGATGTCGCGCTGACGCTGCGGCTGGCGGAGCCGACGACGTCTGATTTGCGGCTGCGCATCCCGGGTTGGTCTGTCGACACCGAGGTCTCGGTCAATGGCGAGCCGGTCGACGGAGTCGACGCCGGTACGTTCCTGAGCCTCAACCGCGAGTGGCGTGATGGCGATACTGTCAGCCTCAGCTTCGACATGACGCCTCGGTACTGGGCGGGGGAGTTGGGGCGATCCGGTCGCGCGGCGATCTACTCGGGCCCGGTTCTGCTGACCTTCGATCAGAAGTACAACTCGATGGATACTCACGAGATTCCCGCCATCGATGCGAGCGCCATCGACCTCGCGCCGACGACCGTTGAGGCGCGCTTCCAGCCCATCGTGGCGAAGACGATTCGCGCCGCCGACGGGACGGAACTGGTGCTGGTCGACTTCGCATCCGCCGGCGCTCACGGGACGCATTACGCGGCATGGTTACCGGCGGTCAACGCGGCTCCGGCTCCAGCGTGGCTCACGGCGCCGCGCGAGGGTCAGGCGGTGGCGGCGGGCCCCGTGCGGTTCGAGTGGACGGGCCACGGCAGCGGCCGGGCGCAAGGTCGGACGTTCGCCCTTGCTATCGCGCGAGATTCGTCATTCGGCGACATCGTTCACGAAGTGGATGACCTCACGTGGCCGCGCTACGTGTTCGAGGATGGGCTGGCCGAGGGCGGGCCGT
Organism: uncultured Armatimonadia bacterium; assembly: GCA_964555935.1. Classification (GTDB taxonomy): domain Bacteria; phylum Armatimonadota; class Zipacnadia; order Zipacnadales; family VGFC01; genus CAZKUN01. The sequence goes on from CAZKUN010000181.1 coordinate 12,117, forward strand.
ACTCCTGGCGCGTTACGGCTCGGAATGATCACGGCAACTCGGAGAGCTTCTGGGGTGCGTCGAGTTTCATGGCGGACGCATCGCTTGAGAACACCGTCGTCGTGGCATCCACCTATCAACTCGGCGAGCGAGGCCTGATGCTCGCATCGCTGCTCAACGGGAATGGCGATCCGACCATCGGCTCGATTGAGAGCGTGGTGGGCCTGGAGCCCGCTGAGGATCGCCATCGTCAGGCCGGTGGCGCGGTCTACCTCAGCGGTGAGAACTGTGGCGTCAAGTACGCCCTCCCGTATTTCCCCGAGCGCGATTGCACGTTCCACGCGTGGGTCTGTCCGGAGGGCTTGCCGGCGGATCGCAACCAGCAGGTCTTCTCGGCGTGGGCCGCGGGGATGGACGACCCGCTGCGCGTCTGCCTGAGGGGCGACCAGGTCCTCACGCGGATTGAGGCGGGCCAATCGTCTGACACCGAGGGCGTGTCGGTAGCGAACGGCGAGTGGGTGCACGTGGCGGCGGTGAAGGAGGGTCCTCAGCTGCGGCTCTATGTCAACGGCGAGCTGCGGAGCGAGGTCGGGTGCCTTGAGTGGTCAACGACTGCCGCTCTGAACGTGGCGGTGGGCGCGAACCCGAACTACCATGGCAACGAGTGCTTCATCGGCCGCATCGATGACTTTGGATTCCACGCCGAAGCTCTGTCGTCGGATGAGATCGCGGCGATCTTCCGCGGTGAATAGCCTTCAGACACGCAAAGGGACGGGCCAGTAGGCCCGTCCCTCGTGCTCCTGTTCAGGGATGCAGCGCCGTCAGTCAGACGGTCCGAGCGTGCAAATCGGCACGTGGATGATGGTCGGCACGTCGCGCTCGGCGAAGCCCGCCTCGATCGCGCTCGGCAGATTGGCCGGGTCCGCAACGCGCACGCCCTTGGCTCCAAACCCCTCCGCGACCTTGGCGAAGTCGATCGGGCCCAGTTCACACGCGACGGGCGGCTGGCCCGACCTCCGGGCGCCGCTGACGACGATCCCCCAGGCCGAATCGTCGGCGATGATCGCCACATACGGCAGCTTCTGGCGCGCCGCCGCCTCGATCTCCGCGATGGTGAATGTGGATGAACCGTCGCCCGAGAGCAGCAGGATCTTCTCGTCCGGGTAGAGCGCGCTGACACCGTTCGCGCCCGGGAATCCCCAGCCGACCACCGCGCTGCGACCGCACGTCAGCCAACGCGCCGGGTAGCGATCGCACATCGCCATGTGAACCCACTGGCCGATGTTGCCACCGTCCACCAGTAGGAACGTGTCGTCATCAATCGTCTGGCGGATGCCATTGATGATGTGCTGGCCGGTGCATGGCGGGCACGTCGGGCAGGCGTCCGCCGCCCATTTCGCGATGAACGCGGCATGTCGCCCGGTAGCCTCGGCTAGCCAGTCCGCAGTGCCCGCGTGTCCGTCCGTGGCGAGCGCCTCGATGAGTTGTGAGAGCACGTTCTTTGGGTCCCCGAGCACGGCGAGGTCCGGACGGCAACCTTGCGTCAGCTCCTGTGGATCGACGCTGACGCGGATGATCTTGGCGTCCGCGCCGATGCTCGGCGGCTCCAGGTAGCCAAGTCGATAGTCGACTTGCGTGCCGAGCACGATGACTAGGTCTGAATCCGGGAGGATTCTCGCGCCGCCGCTCGCGGCCCCGACGACGCCAACGAACTCGGGAATTCGATTCTCAATCGCGCCGCGTTCCCAGATCGGCACGGTCACCGGAGCCTTCATCGCTGCCGCGAGGGCCTCGACCTCGGCCGATGCGCCCGCGTAGAAGCACCCGCTCCCGGCGACGATCACTGGCCGGTCGGCGGCGGCGATCAGCTTCACAGCCTCCGCGACCGTCTCGGCATCGGCCTGGCCGCCACTTCTCACCACCGCAGTCTTTGGCCGCGCGTGGGGGAGGTCCAGATTGCCCACCTCGGCGTTCAGGACATCCACGGGAATGGTCAGGTGGACGGGTCCCGGGCGTCCGCTGATGGCTGTATCGATCGCGGCCTCGACATCGAGCGACATGCGGTCGGCCCGCGCGACGAGTTCGGAGTGCTTGCACAGCGGGCGAGCGAGGCCGACGGTGTCCATGTCCTGGAAGTTGCCGCGCCCGTAGGTCGCCGAATCGCTCGCCCCGGTTACGAGGAGCATCGGCGAGCCGTCGTACCAGGCGTTGCTCACGCCCGTCAGCGCGTTGAGGTGGGCCACGCCGGTTGAGACCAAGACCACGCCGAGTCTGCCCGTGAGCCTCCCGGCGGTGTCGGCGGCGTATGCCGCTGACTGCTCGTTGCGGAAGTCGATGACCGGCATCTTGCCCCGGTGAGCGGCCTGCAGCAGGGGGTCGAGACCATTGCCGCAGAGCGTGTAGATGCAGGGGATGTCGCGGTCTTTGAGTTCTTTGACGAAGATATCGGCTGCGTTCATCGAAGGGCCCTCCGAAGGGTCAATAGGCGCCATACTTGCGCGCGAGATTCAGCACGTGCTGGTAACGCTCGAATGGGACGCTCGGCGGCACCGAATGGTCCGAGTGGTAGATGTAGCCGCCGCCGCGCTTGGCGGTATTGACCTTCTCCGCCATAAGGGCCTCCAACTGATCGGGCGGAAGCATCATCTCATCCACTCCGATGTTGCCCATGAAGCTCACGCGGTCGCCGCACCGCGGGTGCAACTCGCGGACGTCAAGACCCGCGTGGACCTCCAGCGGCTGGATGCAGTCGATGCCTGCATCGAGAAGGTTGGGGAGAAGCGCTCGCATGTCGCCGTCACAGTGGAAGATCAGATCCACATCGCGGGAATGCAGGAAGTCGCACAGACGCTTCAGCTCCGGCTGGCAGAGATCGCGGTAGATTGCGGGAGAGAACAGAGGCCCGTGCTTGCACGCGAGGTCGCTGGCGAGGAAGAACCCGTCAACGCTGGCGCCGGCCCGCTCCATCTCCGTGTAGCTCTCGATGATGAGGTCGATCTGCGCCCGGAACATCTCGCGCATCCACTCCGGGTCATCGATGAGCGCCATGAGCGCGGCCTCGTGTCCCATCTTGCGCCACGTCGCCTCGAAGGCGTCGTAGAGGTATAGCAACACGTACGCGTCGGTCTCCCTCAGTCGTCGCAGGCCATCCATCTTCAATGACCAGTCCTGCTCGGGTGGCGTCCAAGTGCTGTTGAACGAGTAGAAGCCCGTCAGCGCGAAGCGGTCCGGGTGCCAGCGCTTTCGGTCTTTCAGCGCATCCCAATCCGCGCGGCAGTTGATCGGGAACTCGAGCAACTCCGCCGGAGCGCTGAGGCCTCGCCAGTACCTCGCGACCGTACCGTAAGCGTTGCGCCGGGTGATGGTGCTTTCGGTCTCTTCAAGAATGGTCTCGGGTAGTAGGAACGATGAGTCGAAGTGGACCATCCGCCACTCGTAGCCGAAGAATTCGTTGACGTCGGCATCGGCGGGGATGTGCCCTTGATCGCGCCAGCCCTGGGCGGTCTCGGGCCAGAGCGAATCGCAGATGGGGATGCGGTCAACGGGCTCGCGTCTGAGAGCGGCCCTCATGCGCTGTCGACTGGTCATGGGCGCGCTCATCCGGCGAACTTGCGACGGTGGATGATCTCCTCCTGCGTCTCCTTCGAGAGCGAAACGAAGCGCGCCGAGTAGCCGCCGACGCGCACCAGCAGGTCCTTGTAGGCGTCGGGGTTCGCTTGCGCCTCGACCAGCAGGCTCGGGTCGATGATGTTGCCTTGGAAGATCTGCCCCTGACTGGAGCCGAACGAGCGCAGGACGCCCTTCACCACGTCGACGGACGCCCACGAGGGGTCCAGATCCCACATCATCGCCGCGCCGCCACCGCACTTGTCCAGCGCGAGTCGGGTGGCGGAGTTGATCGCCGCCGTGAGGCCGCCCGTCATCGATCCACACTGTGGGCTGAGCCCGTGCGCGAGGGGGGTGCCCGCCTTGCGTCCGTCCGGCGTCGCGCCCGTGTCGAGGCCCATGCTGACGACCCATACGAACCCCAGAATGATCGGCCGAACGTGACCGCCCAGCGGCGTCGTGTGGTTGTGGCATAGATCGGTGAACGAGCGCAGGACGCGGTCGGTCATCGCGTCGACTTCCGGAATGTCCTGCCCAAACTTTGGCAGCGCGGTCAACCGAGCGCGCAGGGCTTCGTGGCCCTCAAAGTCCGCGTTCATGGCGTCGAGCATCTCTTGGCCCGTGCAGAAGCCCTCGTCGAAGACGGCCTGCTTGAGCGCGTAGAGGCTGTCGCCGATGTTTGGGATGCCAACGCCCGAGCCGCCATAGTCTGGGTAGCGCGCGCCGCCGTCGAGGATGTTTCGCCCGCGCGCCAGGCAATCGTAGGTCATACTCGAGAGCAGGTAGGCCGGGCGGCACTCCGCCCATGTCTCGTAGTTGATGTCGAGCCGCGTGAACAACAGGTTGATCTCCCGCGCCATTTCCGCCTCGAAGGCTTCGTACAACTCCTCGAAGCTCTCGTAGTCGGCGAGTGTCTGCTCATGTTGAATGACTTGCTGATCGCGGCCGGTCCTCCTGCCCCCGTTGAGCACTAGCTCAAACGGTGTCACCAGGTTGTGGGCGAAGGCGAACTCGAAATCGGAGTTCTTCGCTTGAGGCGAGACCTCCATGCAGCCGCCCGCCATCCATTCGCGCGCGTCCTCAAGCGAGACGCCGTCCTTGTGCAGCGCGTCGATCATCACGTCGTCGCTGTAGATCTGGGCTCGATTGCCGCCCTCGATGAGGTACCGAGCCGTCAGCTCCAGGAAATCGTCCGGCGCGTCATCAGGCAAACGCACGTACACGGATGGGTGGCTCGTGTTGAGGGCTATGTACGCTTCCATGATGAGATGAGACAGCGGATTGATGGCGAGGCTGCCATCGCGATTCCGCCCGCCCACCACGATCGCTTCGACCCAGCCGTCGCTCGGCGCGATGCGCTCGTGCATCTTCAGGAATAACTCGGTCAGCACGTCTCGTGCCTCGTCGAGCGTGATCCGCCCCTCGTCGAGGTCGCGCTCGAGGTAGGGCCACAGATAGCGGTCGAGCATTCCCGGCCCGTTTCCGCCGTAGGGGTTCTCGAAGAAGACCGCAAGGTACTCGAGCCAGAAGCTCTGCACGGCCTCGCGGAAGGTCGTCGCCGGTCCACGCGGGACGCGCGAGCACGTGTCGGCCATCTCGGTGATCTCGGCGCCGCGGTCCTCGTCCGGCTCCGCTTCGGCCTCTCGCCGGAGGTGCTCCACCAGCCGCTCCACCCACTCGTCCAGCCCCGCCAATACGATCAGCACGCCTTGGTAGAACTGCGCCGCCTTTTCGTCCGGCGGATCCTCGAGCGCCGCCTCGAACTTCGCGGCCAATCCGCGCGTGCCTAGCTCGAGGATCAGCGCGTGGTCCCATCCGATGTGTCCCGGCGCGGCTCCATCGCCGATCAGAGGCGCGTGCTCGTCGTAGTTTGGGATGCGCTCGCGCGTGCGCTTTGCTGATACAGGCCAGGCCGCGTAGTCGTCCCAGCGAGAGTCGCCGGGAACGCCTGAGAGGTCGACCGCGCCGCCGCCCGTGCAGGCCTGGTAGATCTGGCCGGCAATCGTCTCGCCCGGCCAGAGATAGTGCGGCTCGTTCACCAGCGCGTAGGCGAAGCTCCGCGCCTGTCGCTCCCACAGCGGCAGGTCGGCGTAAAGCTCGAAGAACGCGCGCGACCAGTTGGCCTCTTTCGGGCTGGTCCACCCCGAAAAGCCTCGTTCAAGCGACTCCGCTTCGAGTGCTTCCAGTCGACCGTCCATATCGGTTCCTCGTTCTGTCGTTGCGCTCGTTACAGGTAGTTGACCGACCCGCGTTCGGCTTGCCTGCGAATGTGGTCGGGCAGGCACTTGCCGTCTTCGGCGATATGGTGACTCGCCGCTCGCTCACCCGGCACCAATGGCGGGTGGAAAGTCGTCGGGCGCGTCGTGGTCATCAGCCAATCAACCAGCCGCCCACGCATGTCGAAGACTGTCTCCCGGTGCTCGGGGTGATGGTAGAGGTTCTCCATCTCCCACGGGTCGTTTTCGAGGTCATATAGCTCGCCCACGTCCTGGCCCGGGAACAGCTCATCCGCGTAGTGCACCATCCGCCAGCGCATCGTGCGGATGCTCTTCGACCACGGATTCTCCGTCACGGCCACCTCGCGCAACGGCTCATTGCCGCCGGCGAGTTGCTCGGTCAGAGACATGCCGTCGAAGGTCTCCAGCGCGTCCAGGCCCGCCAGTTGCATCACGGTTGGCGCGAGGTCGACGGCCTCCGCCAGTTGCTCGCACGCGCGTCCGGCCTGAATCCTCGTCGGCCAGCGCCAGATGCTCGGGATGCGCGTTATCGCGTCCGCCCCGATGCCTGGCGCTTTCTCAATGATCCCGTGCTCGCCCGCGAAGTCGCCGTGGTCGGAGGTGTAGACGACGATCGTGTCCTCCGCCAGGCCTCGCGCGTCGAGGTGGTCCAGCAGCATCCCCACGGCCGCGTCGACCTGGCTCACGCAGCCCAGGTAACCTCGCAGCACGCGCCTGCGCCCCGCTTCGTAGTTCTGTGGCTCAAACAGCCACATCTGCGCGCCATCGGCCGACTGGGCCGCTCTGACATTCCGCAGGTGCGGCGGCTTCGCGCCCATATCGTAGTCCGCGTTGGGCGGAAGCGTCAGCGTGTCCTCGTCGTACATCGACCAGTATGGTTCTGAAGGGGTATAACACTCGTGGGGCCGGGGAAGACTGCATTGGATGAGGAATGGCTTGTCGCCCGCATTGTCGATG
>CAZKUN010000182.1:0-18866 GCA_964555935.1 uncultured Armatimonadia bacterium
CCCGCTTCGGTGGGGAAGAAGTACGTGTTCGATTCGCCCGCAACGCCGGTGAAATGGTGGAACCACGGGGCGTAGGTGAACTCGGTCTGGCTGGACGAATCGTTGGTGAGCTGCCACTCGACTGTCGCGACGGGGCTGCCCTGGTGCAAAGTGACTCGCTTGCGGAGATTCGTGAAGGCGAGCATCCCGCCGACGCCGGTGGTGGTTAGCTCGACCCATCGGGCATCGGCGTCGCCGCCCTGGTCGGGCTTGTGGAAACGGTCGGCGAAGGAGTAGGCCGGCTCCCAGAGCTGATCGCGGAAGAGGCCCGTGTTGGCGTTCGGCGGAGAGGTGAGATCCACATCGCGGGTCTTGAGCTTGAAGCTGCCGCAGACGCCGCCGTGGGAGGGCAGGAAGACGAGCTGCACGTGCTCGTTCTCCAGCACCAGATCGGGTTTGCCGTCCTGATCGGCATCGAGTTCGCGGACCTCGGCGCCCGTCCCGGTGGATGGTGGGACCTGGAACCGGCCAGCCGTGGTGGCCTGGGCCGCCGCGCCGAGGATCGTGATTTCCTGGATGCTGACCAACACATCGCAAACGAAGGAGAGGCGGATCGACTCGGCCTGCAGGTCGAGGTCTTCGGCCGCCAGCTCGAAAGCGCGATTCTCGGTCGGCGCCCAGAAGCCGCCCGCTTCACCGACATCCTCCCAACGGCCGAAGCGATCGACGGCGACGGTCATCTTCTCAAGCTTGTATTGCATGTTATGTCGGAAGACATTGACCCTCACGCCGGTGACCTTGTGCATGCCCGGGAGCGCGATGTCGAGCACGACCGTGCCGCGTCCGAGGATGACGCTCTTGCCGGATGAGACGTCGCCATCGCTGAGCTTTGAGGGCTCAGTGTCCTTCCACTCGTCGCCAAGGGGCACGGCGGAGGTGGTGTAGCTCCAGCCGGTAATGGACTGGTCTTGCGCGACGGCTGACGCGGCGAGGGTAGCAATGAGAAGTGTGAGGGCTGCGCGGGTGGTCACGGGCAATCGCCTCCGGATGGGGATTGGCGGAGGTTGTTCTCGGGGGGGGAGGGAGTCCTTCGAGGACGGATGGAGGAATGGAGGAGAGGCCTGGGAAAGGGACGGCGACGGAACGAAAGCGGGAAGACGCGAAGACGACGAGGAACGGCCGAGGAACAACGACCGCGGGTAACGGCAGCAGGAGGTCTGTGATGGCATACAAGATGATTCAGGTTGGGTGCGGCGGATTTGGTGGCTCGTGGTGCGCGAACTTCCTGCCGCCGAATGTCAGTGATGGGCTCATCGAGCCGGTGGCGGCGGTGGATATCAACCCGGAGGCGCTGAAGAATGCCAAGGAGCACCTGGGACTGACGGAGGAACAGTGCTACACGGACATTCACAAGGCGTTCGATGAGAACGCGGCGGATTTCTGCACGGTGGTGGTGCCGCCGGCGCACCACGAGAGCGTGGTTGACCTCGCGCTCGCGCACGACATGCACGTGCTGAGCGAGAAACCGATCGCCGACACGATCGAGGGCGCGTGTCGGATCGCGCAGAAGGTCAAGGCGGCCGGGAAGCTGATGGGCGTGACGATGAGCCATCGCTTCCGGCAAGACATCACGACGCTGCGGGGCGAGGTGCAGTCGGGCAGGCACGGACCGCTAGATTACATCGTTTGTCGGTTCACGTGCGATTGCCGGGTGTATGGATCGTGGGGCGCGTTCCGTTACGAGATCCCGGACACGCTGATGATCGAGGGTTTCGTGCATCACCTTGACCTGGTGGCGGACATGGCCGGCGGGAAGTGCGAGACGATCTATGCGAGCACGTGGAACCCCAAGTGGGGGGAGTTCAAAGGCGATAGCCAGGGGCTCGTCGTGATGAGCATGGACAACGGGACGCGCGCGACGTATGAGGGCGCGAAGACGAACGCGGTGCAACTGAACGGCTGGGGCGGCGAGTATATCCGGGCGGAATGCGAGAAGTCGACGCTGATCCTGGACAATCAGCGAATCACGCGTCATGAATGGAATCCGGAGACGCGGCCAAACCAGCCGGAGAACGGGACGCCGGTCGAGCACCTGCAGCAGGCGAAGTGGGCCAACGCGTGGCTGATCGAGAAGTTCTGCAAGTGGCTGGACGGCGGCGAGCCGATGGAGACGAACGTCTGGGACAACCTGCAATCGGTGGCGCTCGTGTTCGCCGCGATTGAGTCGAGCAAGACGGGCCAGCCGGTGAAGGTGCAGGAGTTCCTGGAGGCGGCGAAGGCGCGAGTGGAGGCGTGAGGACGGCGACGGAACGAAAGCGGGAAGACGCGAAGACTCGAAGACGGCCGAAGAACGGCGGACGACGACCGGAGGAGTGAGATGATGCGACTGATACTGATTGGCGCGAGTCTGGTCATCTGTGGCGCGGCGGTTGGGCAGGGCGCGAAGGTGTGGGTGGCGTCGCCGTGGGAGCACGTCCTGAAATCGGCGCCGGCGCGCGACGGGCAGAGCGTGGAACTGCGGGCGGCGCGGAATGAGTACGAGCCATTCCGGGTGATCGTGACGGCGGGTGATGAGGCGCTGAGCGAGGTTGCCGTGACGGCGGAGCCGCTGCGTCTCAACCAGCGGAACGAGGCGCCGTTGACTCTGTACCGAGAGCATTACATCAACTGCTTCGAGCCCAGCCGACGCTCGACAGCGGAGCCGGGATGGTACCCGGATGCGCTAGTACCGCTGACCGAGGCGTTTGACGTCGCGGCGGGTGAGAGCCAAGGCGTGTGGGTGGATGCGTACGTGCCGGCGGATGCGACGCCGGGCACGTATGAGGGCGAGTTGGTGGTGACGGCGGCGGGTGAGGAGATTGGCACGGTGAGCGTGGCTCTGGATGTTTGGGATTTCGCGTTGCCGGAGACGTTTGCGATGAGATCCAACTTCGGAAGTCTGGGCGGCCGCCTGGCGAAGAACATCGGCATGGACGCGGGCTCTGATGAGTTCCTGGCGATTGAGGACGCGTACATCGACGAGCTGCTGGCGCATCGGTGCCAGCCGAGCAGCCTGGGCAACATATGGCCCAAGCGGAACGAGGACGGGACGCTGGATGATACCGAGAGCGGCGAGCGGCTGAGGCACTTCGTCGAGGATCGGCACATCAACTCGCTGAAGCTGCCGTTCCCGTATGGCGACGGGCCGGAGAAGTGCAAGGCCTACCTGGCGAACATCGCCGAGTACCTGCGGGAGAAGGGCTGGCTGGACCTCGCGTATATCTACATGAAAGATGAGCCGAACGACCCCGAGGAGTACGAGATCGTCCGCGAGCAAGGGAGGGTCATCCGCGAGGCCGACGCGGGGATCCGGCGGATGTGCACGGAGCAGACGATCACCTCGAACGAGGAGTGGGGCGACCTCTACGGCGCGGTCGATGTCTGGTGCCCGCTGTGGGGTCTGTACGATGACGAGACGGCGCTGGCGCGGCAAGCGGCCGGCGAGGAGATCTGGAGCTACACGGCGCTGTGTCAGTGCGCGGAGACGAACCCGTATTGGCAGATCGACTTCCCGCCGGTCGTGTATCGGTCGCCGTTCTGGGTGAGCTGGCACTACGACATAACGGGGTTCTTGTACTGGTCGAGCATCTACCTGCCCCCGGAGAAAGACGTGTGGGACGCGCCGCACTTCAGAGACCAATACTGGGGCGAAGGGATGCTGCTGTATCACGGGCAGGACGTTGGGATCGACGGGCCTGTCTCGAGCATACGGCTGAAGCTGATCCGGGAGGCGATGGAGGATTTCGAATACATGACCCTCGCGGCGAATGCGGGGAAGGGCGAGCAGGTTGATCGGATCGTGGATGGGTTGGCGACGAGTTTCCAGGATTGGGAGAGGGATCCGGGCGCGTATATGGATGCGAGGGAGGAGATCGCGGGGTTGATAGTGGGAGGGTGAGGGGACGTCAAAGGAAACGGAGTCGGGGCTAAAGCCCCTCTTACATGGCTTGGGTGTCAGTCGAGGCTGATGCGGTAGATGGTGGTTGAGGTGGCGACGGCCCAGTGGCCGGGGGTGACCTCCGTGAGCATGGAGCAGCTTGGTGTGCCCGCAACGGGCGTGAGCGCGTTCTTCACGAGATCCCACCGATACATCGTGCCGCCGGATAGCATGTAGGATGGACCATCGGCGCCCGTGCGGATGCGGCGAGGGATCGGGACGGGCAGAGCGCCCTGGTAGAGGATTTCGCGCGTCGCCGCGTCGATGAGGGCGATGTCGTTCTCGCATTGGGCGACCACCACGCCGTTATTCACCCCAAGCACGTTGGTGACGTCTGAGCCCGGCCATGGCGTGAGCGTCGCGACCAACTCGCCGGCGGCGGGGTCGAAGGCGTAGACAAGGGAACTCTCCTGAGTCGGTGGGTGGCTCCGCATCTGGCCCCAACGATTCGTTCCCCCCCAGAGCAACCTGTTGGACGAATCGTAGGCGAGCGTCGGCATGTCCTGGTCCTGGATGAGCTGGTGGTAGACCTGGATGGCGTCATTGATCGGATCGATTGTGCAGAGCGCGCCGCCGATGTGGTTGTAGGCGCTGTCAGAGGTCATGAAGACCAACTCGCCATCGGTGACGGCGGCGCGAGGGCGGGTCTGGTTGTAGGTCTCGCCGAGTTCGATGAGGGAGCGAGGGTTCTCGGCGAAGACGAAGGGCTCCGCGGTATCGTAGCGCATGAGAATCGACTGAGTGTAGATGCCCGTGTAGAGGCGGTCGCCAAAGCCGATGCCGCACATCGGCTCGCCGGTGCTGCGGGCGATGATCCACGGTGGTTGAGCTGTCTCCCCCGTTTCGTAATCCACGCGGAAGAGGTTCTGCTGGCTGTAGTTGGCTCCCGTTATCCACTTCCCGCCGACGGCTTCGATGAACATGAGCCCGTTGCCGCCGGGGGCGGAGTTGGGCATCTGGTCGCGCGCGAACTCGCCCGATACGGTGTCGTAGCGGAAGATCACGCCGAAGTAGCTGATGCCGACGACGGCGTCACCGATGGGCTCAAGCCAGAAGGCCGGCTCGCCGAAGGCCTCCGTCTCGCCGCGGATGGTGGGCGTTCCGTCAGGAGCGATCTCGCAGAAACGGCCGGAGGGATGGCCGACTGAGAACCGCTGGTTGCCGATGGTTGTGAGGCCGCGCCAACTGGTATCGCCCTCGGGGAGCTGCAAGGGCTCGAGGCCGATAGGGATGCCGGCGGTGGGCGAGGGCGGGTGATACTGCTCGGACTGGGTGATCTCGTCGGTCTCGGGATCGAAGGTGAGGTAGACCTCGTCGGGACCGTTGGCCCGGAAGCGGATTTTGCCGGCCTCGTCGACGGCGAAGTTGCAGGCGTACTTGGTATTGGGAGCGACCTGGGGCCAGGTGCGGAGGGACTTGGTGGCGGGATCGTACTCGCCGAGGGTTGCGGTCGGGTAGGTGCCGAAGTAGATGCGACCATTCGGCGGGCCGACGGCGCCCCAGGTGTACTCGCTGGTGGGGAGATCGACTTCGATGGTCTCGAACTCGCGGGTCTCCACGTCGAAGTGATGAACGCGCCCGTTGGCATACGGCATGATGTAGATGTCGCCATCCGCGCCGAGGGCGGCTCCGTGAGAGGCAATATCGTTGTGAGGAATCGCGTGGCGCTCCACGGAGAGATCGCGACCGTCGATCAGGAAGAGCCAGTTGGCGGGCGCGGAGCTGCTGAAAGAGAAGATCGCCAGCGTGTGGCCATCGTGGAGGCGGAGGACGTCGCGCGAGTATCCGAGGAGGACGCGGACCTCGGGCGAGGCGAGAAGTTCGGCTCGAGGGAGGTCGCCCTCGGCGGCGAGGACGGTTGGCGCGCGGCGGAGCGGGCTGTCGGCGGGAACGTCGGCCATGGTGGGAATCCCCCAGATGAGCGCGGCGCAGATCAGAATGGCAATCGTGCGAATGGTCATGGCGCGTCACTATCGATTTGGGCGACCTCGACGGCGTCGCCGATTGCGTAGTGCCAGAGGGAGACGACCTCGTCGAGGTAGGCGTCCTTGAGGGCCTGGTCGCTATGTGGTGGCGCTACGTGGAGCCAGGCGGGTTTCGTGTTGCTGATGCCGAGGCCCTGGCGGGCCTTGTCGCCCTCGCCGATCCAGCACCCATAGTAGAAGTCGTTCGCGCCGTCGCTGAGCGTCCCATCTTCCTCGCTGATGTGGCCGGTGATGAAGGGGCTCTTGACGGCGAGTTGGAGCCGACCGGACTCAACGGCGACGACCGGATAGCGGCCCATGAGGGCGGTCTTATCGAGAGTGAGCTTGAGCGAATCGCCATCAGGCTCGACGGCGGTGATGCGGAACATGGCGGATCGCATCTCGTTGTAGATGCGGATGGCGCGACCAGGAGGGAAATCGGCTTCGGCGCCCTCGACGGTGATGGTGAGCGCGTCGTAGTCGAGGTCGGTGATGCTGCCCTCGGCGTAGCCGGGATCGGGCCCGCCGATGCGGACGTTGCGGCCCGTGGACTTGACCTCGACGCCGAGGGGGCGGGCGTCGGTGGTGCGGCTTGGCCCGTCGGGGATGTGGAGGGTGATCTCGTCGATGCCGTCCGTGCGGGTGACCTCAACGCGCAAAGGTGATTCGGACACCACGCGGACGGATAGGATCTCGGGGTCGCCCTGGAGGGGATCCATGACGGTAAGGAAGTGGGAGGGCGAACCGTCTGTCTGGCGGCGGACGAGGACGTAGTCGAGCTTGTCTTCGACCCAGACGGGCGAGCGGCCCTTGCCCGTGATGACCTCGCACGAGCCGCCGACGGGGACGATATGCAAGGCGACTCCGTCGTCGCCCTCGAGGCCCGAGCGCCAGGTCCAGACGGCGGGATCGGTGAGGCCGGCGCGGTGGATCTCCGTGAGGTAACTCGGGAAGGCGCCCTTCGGATGCTCGCCGCCGAAGCGGTCGGTGTAGGCGGCGAACTCCGGCACGTCCGGGCCGGCGAGGGTGCCGGTGGGCTGGACCTGCCAGTCGAGATCGGGCGCTTCGGGCTCGACGTAGAGGCCATGCCAGCTTTGGTCGTGTTGCTCGCCGCCGCTGACGGCGAAGAGGTCCACCAGGTAGAAGCGCTCCTCGTCGACATCGATCATGACCGTCGTGCGCTCGTAGAGGTCGACATCGAGGCCGGTGGATTCGACATATGGGTTGTGGTAGGCGCTGACGGCGTGAACGCCGTCTTGGGATGCGAAGAGGCGGCACCCATTGCGGAAGAAGCGCGGGTAGGTGAAGCTGCGCTCGTTGACGGTGACGGTGTTGTGGGACATGTTTGCGGCGTCCCACTGGGTGCGGTAGCTCCACGTGCGGGGGTAGCCGATGTCGGGCAGGAGGTCGAGACCGCGGGCGAAGAGGCCGATGGAGAGCTGGTCGTTCTGTCGGTGCCCGACGGTGGATGAGTAGTTGACTGTGAAGACGCGGTCGTTGGGCCACTCGCCGGATTCGAGGATGCCGACGCCGTAGCCGTCGAGCAGGCGGCTCTCGCGGGTGATGGCGGACGCGGGGTCAGCGAGAGCGGCGTTGAGTTCTTCCTCCGGGTATGGTTCCCAGAGTTGGCCCGGGAAGAAGCTGCCATCGACTCTAGTCATCGCGCGGGCGAAGCGAGGGTCGCCGTACTTGCGGAAGGCGTAGAGGTTCTGGCTGTCGCTGTAGGCGTAGCGCAGGTGGCGCTCTTCGTGACGCTCCGGCTTTCGGATCCCGCCGGTATCACCGATGGGCGGCAACCATCGGCGGCAGAGAAGGCTGTCGATATGGTGGTAGAACAGCTCCGCGGCCTTGGGATGAGCGAAGAGGTCGGGGTAACGGTCTTCGGGATAGTCCTCCGGGTGGAGGGCGCGCAACTCCTCCATCACCTCGGCGACGCGGATGAAGTCGAACTTGATCTTGTTGTAGCCGGGACTCTCGTGCCCGCCACCGTCGCGGGCCATGCCGTTGAGCAGCATGTAGGCCGAGCGGCCGATGCCGTGGTAGGCGTACTCGACCATGTCGAGGCTGTTTGGGTGGGTGTCGCCATGGTCGTCCATCACGAGCGCCATGCCGAGCGCGCAGGCCTGATGGTGGCCCTCGTTGCCCTTGATCATGCCCTTGTCGAGCGCGACCATGCAGGCGCGGAGGATGTAGCTCTCGATATAGCCTCGGAGGTCGTCGCCCGTCTCCACCGGCATGCCCTTGCTCTTGACGAACGCGAGGACATCGGGGTCATCGAAGTAGGGATAGAGCGCGTCGTACGCGTAAGCGATCCGCTCGGCGAGGAAGGTCTCCCAGATGTGGTCGGAGATCATCCCCCCGTCCTTCCAGGTGTAGTGCGGGTGCGTGCCGCCGTAAGGACCCATGTAGGCTAGATCGGTGCGGTCTTCGAGATCCAGCCCCGTCCCCTCCCAGCCGTAGTTCGGGAACTCCATCGCCAGCCGGGCCATGAGAATGCAGCCCTTGTAGGCGTAGCGCGGATCGTCGCTGAGGACGTAGGCCTCGGAGAGTGATTTCAGCGTCGGGACGACGATCGAGCCGTAGGCCATGTGGGCGTATTCGATGAGGAAGTGGTAGCGCTCGCCGCCGTGCATGCATCCGAGCCCGTCATCGGGGTAATCGCCGGAGGTGAGGTCGCCCTCGTGGTACTTGTTGCTGGGATACCACTCGCCGCCCTCGGGGCAGCGCAGTTGGTAGGGGTGGCCGATAGGATCGATGGACCATGGGTTGAAGGTGCCGTGCTTTTTGACGGCATCGCCGTGCTCGGGACAGACCGCGCGCGGGTGCCTGCCGACGTCGTAGGTGCGAGGGATCGTGGTGGTGGGTTGAAGGAGCCATGTCGCGTCATCGGACAGCTCGACGAAGGTGTCGGCGGACGTGTAGATCGGCCCGATGTAGTAGCGAATCGCATCGCCGGTCTCGAAGATGCGGCGTTGCTGTCCCTGAGCCCATTCGTACTTCGCGACGTTCTCTCTGGCAGTCGCGACGCGTTCGGGGGTGAAGTAGGTGCGGCCGGACTTGGCGGATGCCGTAGCGCAGATGCCTGTGACGATGGCGATGAGGACGATGGTGCGGAGCATTTGGTTCTCCTGGTGGCGCGGCAAGGCGAGCTGGAAGCTCGCGGTCCAAGACGGCACGGACGGCGCGGGCCGGATACGTCGATCTTCGATCTCGTATTCGGCCCCTCCGAACGGATTGACGGCTTACGGCGTCGCGGCTGAACCCGCTCCTACAACGCCCGCTGCCGCGCGACTCAGTGGCCGAAGTACGTGGCGAACAACCCGCCCATTGTGCCGGCGAAGGTCGCGCGTTTGAGGCTCATCCACGTGCGCTGGTCGCCGACGCAGTAGTAGACGTGCGTTACCCCGTCGATCTCGATTAGTTCCGGGTCGGAGGCGTTGATGCCCTCATCGATTCCCTCGGGCGTGAGGACGGAGTTGCCGGGCGCGAGTCGCCAGGTGATGAGATCGCTCGAGCGGGCAAGGTAGGTCTCAAAGAACCAGCGCGGCGCGCGGCGTTCGAGGTAGAGCATGTGGTAGTAGCCGTCGACGTGGCGGATACACGGGCACGCCGTGTAGCGGTCTGTGTCGAAGATGGCGTGGGGCACTTTCTGCCATGAGACGAGGTCGTCCGAGCGGGCGAATTTGACGGTGAAGGCGGGGTAGCTCGGGTCGTTGGTCTCATACGCCATGACGTAGCCGTCTGGCCCGGCGCAGACGGAGGTGTTGAAGAGATGCTCGTCGGGATCTTGCTCGACGACGCGCTCGGATTCCCAGCTGGCGAGGTCTGACGACCAGAAGTGGGTGACGTCGTTCCACGAGCCGTCATCACCCCATCGCGATGCGAAGGCGTGGAGGATATCTCCGTCAACGACGGCGCATCCGAGACCGTAGCCCTCCGCGAAGCGGGTCAACTCGTCGCCCGAGGTCGCGTCGACGAGACGGAGGTAGTAGTCGGCGCCGGCGCCGCCTTGGGCGGGGCGGACGGACTCCATGTGGCAGAGCTTGCCGCGCCAGATAATCGGCGTCAACTCGCACATGTCCTCGGCGACCAACTCGCGATTCGCAAGCGGGCCGGGGGCCTCGGGTGAGGGAGGAACGAGGTGTTCGAAGACATCGACCGGCCAGTGGCCGAGGCGGGTGAAACCCTCTGGGACGGCCTGCTGGAATTGCACGTAGGCCTTGCAGTCGCCGGATGTGGTGAAGCTGATCTCGGCGGCGGTGTCCTTGTTGACCATCACGCCGAAGACCTTGAAGCCCATGACCGTTGTGTCGCGGAGGTCGACGTGAAGGAGCTTGCCCTCCTGGACGCTTTGGATGGCGCCATCAGTGGGCGTTCCGTGGGGCTGGCTGAAGTTGAGCGCGATGAGCCTGCAGCGGTCGAGGCTGATGGGGGAGTGCGTGTCGAAGCCGAAGTTGCTGCTCTTGAGGGCGCACTGGGGGCCGACCATCGTGCAGTCTTCGAAGAGCACGTCCGGTTGCTCGGGCATCGACTCGTTCTCAACGCGGATATAGGCGCCGGCGGTGTCGCCCCAGAAGTCGAGCGCCCAGAGCGCGCAGCGCCGGAAGGTGATGGGCTCATCGTGTCGAGAGATGCAACTCGCGACGCCGCCCCCGAAGGCGCGGCCGATGGCGACGCAGTCCTCGACGATGACGGTGAAGGGCTCGACGCGATCCGTGCAATCGAAGAAGAGCCCGCCGTCGGCGCCGGTGGCGTAGAGGCCCTTGAGCTTCCACCGATCCCAGCAGATCGCGCTGAATGTAGGCGCGGTGTGTTCGGGCGACCAGGCCTTCGTGTAGGACTTGATGTTGCCCCACCAGTCGTAGCTCTTGAAGCCTTGCTGGGCCGGGTCGCCGGCGTCGAGGACCACCCAACCCGTGGCGCCCGAGCCTAGCGCGCCGTCGGTATCGCCGATGAGTTCGTTGTAGGCGCCCTCAGCGCCGGGGTGGGCGGTGAAGAGATTGTCCTCCATGTACGTATCCGGCCGGACGATGATGCGATGTCCGCCGCCCTCGGGGACGGCGCTGAGGGCGGCCTGAACGCTGTGGAAGGCGCGCGCCCAAGAGCCACCGTCGGAGTTGTCGCCGAGCTTGGAGACATGGAGGGTTGACGCGTTCGAGGCGGCACAGAAGGCGAGAGTGGCGACGGCGATGATGATGAGCTTGGTCAAGGGCGACACTCCCTGGGTTGCGGTGGACGGCGCCGAACCAGGAGGTTCGGCCTACGCGAAGGCTTCACTCCGTCGGTGCGAGGAGCGCGTCGGGGCTCGCGGCGAGCAGCGGCGGGAGCCCCTCGAGCTTGACGGAGAAGTCCTCCATCGCCATGTCGGTCGGCTTCGACACGTGCAGCCGCCAGACGGCGCCGGGGCCGATGGCTTTCTTCATGCCGGGCGTCGCGATGAACTGGACGGGCCTTGTGATGTTGTCCTGCTCCTCGACCAACTCTCCGTTGGCATCATACAGGGCGGCTTTCAGCCCCTCGCCCGGGTTGTCCCCGTAGAGCTTCACCGAGAACTGAGGGACGTAATCAGGCACGAGGAAGTAGAGGTCGCCCACCGTGCTGAGGAAGCCCTGCGCGCCCTCGCCGGGATCGAAACAGACCGGGTGGGTCGCGTCGAGGACCTGACCCCAGTTGCCGCCGACGTCGATGTGGATCTCATACGTGCCTGTCACTGGCGCGGTGAACATGACGGGCGTGTCCGCCTGGAACTCGACCGTGGGCGCGGCGACTTCTTCTCCGGTCGGCCCTACTATGCGGATGGGGCGTGGGGCTCCGCTGTACTTGGCGAGTTGCTGGTAGCGAACCGTGAACCCGACCTCGTCGCCTTCATTTGCGTGTGTCAGGAGCTTTGGCGCGCCCCGGAAGCGGAATGTCGGGCGCGCGAGGGCGTCGGCGTCGGGCTCGGCAACGTGGGGCGCGTAGGCGATGTCGGTGAGATCGAAGGCGTCGAATTCGCGCAGCGAGAGCGTGGGCATCCACTCGGCGAGCACCTCCGGCGTCAACTCGCGCTCGACGCGCTCGTCGCCGCGCACGAGGGTGATGTTGCCGGTCACGTCGGCGACGCTCACCGCGCCGGACCAGTCGTTGAGAGAGATCGGCGCGCGCTCGACGGCGTCTTCGATGGTGCAGTTCTCAAACCGCGCGCCACCGACGGGTTTGGTGTCGCCCGGGCGCGTGCCGAAGGCGATAGGGGCTGCCTGCGGTGCGTCGGCGGCCGGGCGGATTAGGTCGCAGTCTCTGAACACAACCCGGCAGGCGTCGGCGGGTTTACGGATGGTGATGGCCGAGTTGCGGCTGTCCGCAAACGTGCAGTCGACGAATTCGATGAGCCCCTGCAATTCTCCGTCCTCATGCCCGCTGCTGGTGGCGACGCCGGCGGAGACCGAGTTGCCGATGGAGGTGCAGTTCTCGATGAGCACGGTGCAGTCGGCCGACGAGCCATTGAGCGGGACGACGTAGAGCACGTAGCCCGGCCCGTTGTTGTTCTCGACGAGGCAATCGCGCATCACGCAGTTGACGATTCTCTCACCGGGCTTGTTGGGTTCGAAGTCGATGCCGGCCTGAGGCGCCGTGCCGCCGGTGTCGCGCATGATCGTGTTCTCGATGAGAAGGTCCTCGGCGCTGATGACGCTGATGCCCTGTCGGTAGTTCTTGTCGCAGATGACGTCTTTGATCTCGATGCCCTTGTTGGTGACGCCGGCCTGCCCGACGCCGAGGTAGATGCCGTCGCCGCCGCTCTCGGCGAGGGTGAGACCGTGGACCTTGATGTTTGTGCTGCTGAGGATGCTGAGCACGTGCCGCCACTCGGCCTTGTCGTAGTCGGGGCCGGCGTAGTCATCTCGCCACATGCGCAAGGTCGCTCCGCTGCCGAAGAGCGTGATGTTCTCCTTGAGACGGGCGGTGAAGAGGCAGTCGTTCTTGCCCTTGTAGCTGCCGCGTTTAGCGCGGACCTCGACGCCGTCCTCGAAGACGATCTCCTGGTTGCTCGCGAGTTCGATCTTCTCGACAACCCACGGCGATCCCATGTCTTCGACGATAAGCTTCTCCGCACCTGAGTCGATGGCGGCCTGAAGCGCGGCGGTCGAATCATCCGCGTCGAAGCCCCACCAAGACGCCTTGGCCTCGGTGACGTCGCCTGCTTTGACGGCGTCGATCATCGCCTGGTTGACTTGGGCGAAGCTGCAAGAAGCTAGCAGGATGCAGAGCGTCAGCAGACCGAGCGCGCGCATGGTTGGGCTCCTGAGTGAGTGGATCGCGGAGTTGTGGGTCTGGGTTCCCTCCGGGCGGGGCGAGGGCCTTTTGCGAGGGAAAGACGGCGATGGCAACGAAAGCGGGAAGACACGAAGACGGTAAGAACGGCGGAAGAATAGGGACGGCGAAGGACCGGTTCTCGGTGGATGCGGGCTAGGCGCATGGCTCAACTTCAGGGGAAGTGACAGCAATGGTGAAGGTGGGAGTGATCGGCGCGGGCGGCATCGCGCGGCAGCATGTGGCGGCGTTGATGGACACGCCGGGCGGGCGAACTGTGACGGTGGCCGACATCGATCGGTCTCGGGCGGAGGCGCTGGCGGTTGACTGCGGCGCGGAGGCGGCGACGGACTACCGAGAGGCGATCGATGGGGTGGACGCGGTGTATGTCTGCACGCCGCCGACGCTTCACCGCCAGCACATCCTCGCGGCGGCGGAGGCGGGGAGGGCGATCTTCACCGAGAAGCCGCTGGCGACGACGCTGGAGGATGGTGAGGCGATCTGTGACGGCATCGAGGCGCATGGCGCGCGGTGCATGGTGGGCTTTTGCATGCGCTTCAGGGAGCCGTTCCGGCGGCTGAAAGCGATCTACGATTCGGGCGATCTGGGCGAGCCCATTAGCTACTGGACGACGCGGATGTCGCCGAGCACGCCTGACCCGAGCAACTGGCGGGCGACGCCAGGGATGCTGTGTGGGATTACGATTGAATCCGCGTCGCATGACATCGACTTGCTTCGGTGGATGGGCGGCGACGTCGCCAGCGTCGCGGCGAAGATCGCCTGCTCGCAGCCCGACATCCCGGGCTTCGATGACAATCTGAACGCGCTCCTGAATCTCGAGAGCGGGTGCGCGGCGAGCTTCACGATCAGTTGGTCCGGACACGTGGGGTGGAACTCACGCGGGGTGATCGGCGCGAAGGGGTCGGCGTGCGTTGAGGGGCCGGGCATGTGGGCGCTGACGCGACTCCGGTGGCGAACGGATGAGAGCGGCGGGGAGCAGGTGGAGGAGTTCGCTGAGGCAGAGGCAGCGGACATGGGCTACCTGGCGGAGAATCGACGCTTCATTGACTGCGTGGAGACCGGCGCGCCAATGCCGGTGACGGAGGCGGATGGCCTGGCGGCGCTGAGGGTATCGCTGGCGATGCACGAGGCGTCGGAGACGGGCCGGATCATCGAGGTGACCTGATGAAGGCGATGCTGGTGTTCGCAGGGCTGGCGACGGCGAGTCTAGGGCAGGCGACTCCGCTTGAGGAGACCACGCCGGGCGAGGTGGGGATGGACCCGGTGAAGCTCATGGCAGCGCGCGAGCACGCGCTGACGGGCGGCGGCTCGGGGATCATCATGCGGGGCGGGAAAGTAGTGCTGCGGTGGGGAGATCAGAAGCAACGGTATGATCTGAAGTCGAGCACGAAGTCGATCGGGATCACGGCGCTCGGGCTGGCGATTGGGGACGGGAAGCTGGGTCTGGATGATCTTGCGACGGATCGCCACCCGCAGTTTGGGACGCCGCCGGACGCGAACGCGGAGACGGGATGGCTGGGGACGATCACGCTGAGGCATCTCGCGACGCAGACGGCGGGGTTTGAGAAGCCGGGCGGGTACGAGCCGTTGGTCTCTGAGCCGGGGACGAAGTGGAGTTACAGCGACGGCGGCCCGAACTGGCTGGCCGAGTGCGTGACGCTGGCGTATGGGCGGGACCTGGATGAGCTGATGTTCGAGCGCGTGTTCGGGCCGATCGGGATCACGAGGGATGATCTGATGTGGCGCAACAACGCCTATCGCGACCACGAGATCGAGGGCATCAAGCGGCGGGAGTTCGGCTCGGGAATCCACGCGAATGTCGAGGCGATGGCGCGGGTTGGGATGCTGTACTTGCGCGGCGGGGAGTGGGACGGCGAGCAGATCATCCCCAGGAGTTTCGTCGACGCGTGTCGGACGACCGTGGACGGGGTGGTCGGGCTGCCCGAACAGGATCCGGATACGTACGGGAATGCATCGGATCACTACGGGTTGCTGTGGTGGAACAACGCGGACGGGACGCTGGCGGACGCTCCGCGGGATGCGTATTGGTCATGGGGGCTGTATGAGAGCTTGATCGTGGTGATACCGAGCCTGGACGTTGTGGCGGCGAGGGCTGGGAAGAGCTGGCAGCGTGATGGCTGGGGCGGGCACTATGGCGTGTTGGAGCCGTTCATTGGGGCGATCGCGCAGAGCGTGGCGGCGGAGAACGCGGCGCCGTACCCGATGAGCCAGGTGATCGTGGGGATGACTTGGGCGCCGGAGAGCGAGATCATCCGCCTCGCCGAGGGCAGCGACAACTGGCCGATGACGTGGGGCGACGATGACGCGCAGTATGCGGCCTACGGCGACGGCTGGGGCTTTGTCCCGAAGACGGAAGCGAAGCTGAGTCTGGGGCTGGCGCGGGTGACGGGGACGCCGCCTGACATCGAAGGCGTGAACGTGCGGAGCAAGACGGGCGAGCAGATCGGCGATGGGAAACAAGGCAAGAAAGCCAGCGGGATGTTGATGGTTGAGGGCACGCTCTACATGTGGGTGCGGAATGCGGCGAACTCGCAGCTCGCGTGGTCGGAGGACCAGGGGCAGACGTGGACGTGGGCCGACTGGCGCTTCACCGAGAGCTTCGGGGCGCCGACGTTCCTGAACTTCGGACCGAACTACGCGGGGGCGCGGGATGGGCACGTGTACGTGTATTCGTTTGACAGCGACTCGGCGTATGAACCAGCGGATCGGTACGTGCTGGCGCGGGTGCCGAAGCGGAAGCTGAGGGATCGCGCGGCGTACGAGTTCTTCGTGAGGCTGGATGGCGACGGGCCCGCGTGGTCGAGGGACATCGGCGACCGCGGCGCGGTGTTTGAGCACGAGGGCGAATGCTATCGCTCGGGGATCACCTACAGCGCGGGGATGAAACGGTACCTGTGGTGCCAGACGATTCAGAAAGAAGACGCGCGGTTTGAGGGCGGGCTG
This sequence comes from uncultured Armatimonadia bacterium, assembly GCA_964555935.1. Classification (GTDB taxonomy): domain Bacteria; phylum Armatimonadota; class Zipacnadia; order Zipacnadales; family VGFC01; genus CAZKUN01. The sequence goes on from CAZKUN010000182.1 coordinate 16,192, forward strand.
GGTATCTACGACGCGCCGGAGCCATGGGGGCCGTGGACGACCGTGTACTTCGCGGACACGTGGGACGTGGGCCCCGGCGAATCGAGCAACCTGCCGACGAAGTGGATGAGTGAGGATGGGCTGACGGTGCATCTGGCGTTCTCGGGGGATGATTTCTTCTCGGTGAGACGGGCGAGGTTTGGGGCAGCGCAAGAGCGCTGACTGCATTGCGGGGCGCGCGACTGTGGGGTACAATAGGGGTATGGGCGCCGACAACGCGTACAGGCTCGATAAGACTGCCGTGAGGGTCAGAAAGCTGTCTGATCCAGACGATTGGTCTGACTACTGGAAGACGAAAACCACCGAGGAGCGTCTGCGCGCAATCGAGGCCATTCGGCAGATGATCTATGGATACGACCCCGCTACAACCCGACTTCAGAGAGTTGCTCGAGTTACTAAACGCGAAGGGCGTTAGATACCTCTTGGTTGGTGCCTACGCGGTTGGGCTCCATGGGCACTGCCGTGGGACATCGGACATGGACGTGTGGGTGGAGCCGGAGCGCGAGAACGCAAAGCGCGTGCTGGAGACGCTCAGCGAGTTCGGGTTCGGAGAGTTGGAACTGTCTGTCGAGGACTTGGTGGCGCCCGATACCGTCGTGCAGTTGGGCTATCCGCCGGTCCGCATTGACTTGCTGACCGGCATACTTGGGGTAGAGTTCAGCGGCGCTTACGCCAGGCACGAGATCAGGGATCTCGCCGGCGTCCCCGTGTCGGTGATTGGCCTCGAGGATCTCAAAGCCAGCAAGCGGGCTGCGGGCAGACACAAGGACCTCGACGACCTGGAACACCTCGGCTAGTTCATCTCCCTCGCCACGTCAGTCGCCATCGTCGCCCAGCAGGTGATGCGCTCGGGCTCATCGCAGAACGTGCTCGTGTCCTTCATGACGATGTGCAGCGGGCAGCCGTGGCGCTTCGCCAAGGCGATGACGTCGCGGACCTCTTTCTCGGCGGCGCCCCAGGCTGGCTCGCGCGAGCAGATGAGAGACGGGTTGGGCTTGAAGACGTAGACGTAGCGCGGGCCGATCTTCTCGGCCACGCCTTCGGGATTCCCCCACGGAACGCCGGCGACCCAGCGAAGATTCGGGACCTGCTCCAACACCAGGTCGACCTTGTTGTCGAGCGGCTCGCAACAGCCGTAGTTGACCATGCCAAACCGCGCCATGAGTGGGAGCTGGTACTGGAGCACGAACTCGTCGAACTGCGTGGGGCCGACGCCGACGGTCTCCTGGCTCTCGGCCCAGCAGTGGGAGTCGATCGCTCGTGGCGTGCCGGCGAAGTCGTCGGCGGGGAGATCATCAGTTGGCCCGAGGCCTCCGGCGCCGAGGACGTGGGTCGGGACGCTGTTGAGGCTAACGGCTCCAGCCGATTCGAAGAGGTCGATCTCACGCATGAAGTCATCGCGCAGGAAGCTCATCAGTCGGTGCAGGATTGCCGGGTTGTCGAACATGTCGAGCATCATCTGCTCGAGTCCGCGCATGTGGATCAGCACTCGGCTGAGGCCGTAGCGCCAGTTCATCTTGCCGAGCCGGCGGACCTCGAGGATGTCGCCAAGGAGTTCCTCCGCCTGCGCGACGCGGGCGTCGGCGCTCTCGGTGTCGATCTCGATGGGGCGGAAGTGGAGACGGTCGAGATCGGCCTCTGACTGGATGTCGGGGACGATGTGGTAAGCGCCGCCCTCATCGCCAGTGCGCGTGACGTCCATGCGGAGGCCGTAGTCCTCGTAGCCCGCGTGGTGGGCCGGTATGGGGACCTCGAAGGTGGCGAGCGTTGGGAAGTCGTCGGGGATGTGCTCGTGGCGCAAGATCGCGAGTCGTAGCGGCCACTCGAAGCTCCGCGCGAGGCCGCCCTCACACTCTCGCACCATCCACGCCTCGTAGAGTTCGGGCCAGCCGTTTTGGGGATTGGCGAAGACCATCGGGCGTTCGGGGGCGAGGTCGTTGCAGACGCGCCAGAGCCGGGCTTTCTCGTGTTGCTCGGGTTGAGCGGCGATGTCGGCGACGCGCTTGGCGAGGTCGCGGATGATCTGACGGTCAGATTGGGTGATGGTCATGAAGAGGTCCTCATTCCAGGAACGGCGACGGCGTCGCGGCTGAACCCGCTCCTACATGCTTTCGGCATCGACGACCGAGACGATCGTCGTACGGGACGGTGCCGAGTTGGAAGCTCGGCCTATGCGGGCGCGTCGATTGCCTCGTAGATGTCGGCTGTGCCGGTGGTAAAGCCCCAGACCTGCTCGGCCTCGCGGATTGAGAGTTCGGTGGCCCAGCGCCGCTCGAGGGTATCGGGAAACTCCACGCCCTCGGTTGCGTCGCGGATGAGGATCGTGTTGTAGCCACGGCCCGACATCGCTCGGACGCCGTAATCGCGGCCCATGATGCACCAGTTCGTCGCGAAGCCGGCGATGAGGAGGTGGAGGATCTCGCGTTCCTCGCAGAGGTCGTGGAGCTGTTGTCCCGTTGCGATAAGGAAGTCGGATTCGCGGATGGTGACGGATGGGGAGATGTCGAGTTCGATATCTTCCCAGCGGGACTCGATGCCGGGCTCCTGGTCGCGCGGGCCGCGGAAGATCTGGTATTCACCCGAGCGCGCGCGGAACTCCGCGGGCGGCCAGGTGACGGCCGGGCCGGGCTGCGATG
>CAZKUN010000183.1:0-18750 GCA_964555935.1 uncultured Armatimonadia bacterium
GCGTCTCATACCGGGCGAGGACGACGGGTGCAGCTCCCATCTTGCCGGGCATCGTCTGCCGCCCGAGCAGAGACGGGTCGTGCCGCAGCATCGGCCACTGCCCTCGCGCGTCGGCGCCGCAGCGCGTCGCGCATGGGACAGTAGCCAGTAATACAGCCAGCACGTGCAGGCATGGTCGCACCGCGTGTTCCTCCTCGCCCGTGGGGCACGATACGGTTCCCCCTGCGGGTGCTCAGCCCTCCGTCGCGCCCCGATGCAAGCAGGACCCCCGGCCTCAGAGGCCCAATGTCAGCGTTGAGACGCTCGAGCGACAAGGTAGGAGGCCTGCGGCAAATGCCCATGCGACTGCATGTTGTGGGGAACGGGTGCCCTCAACCAACGCCCGACTGGTATGGAAGCGCGTTCGTGCTCGAGGTGGGCACCGACTTCGTGATGGTGGATTGCGGGCCCGCCGCGACCTATAAGATGGTGCGGATGGGGATCATGCCGGCGCGGATCGGGGACGTGTTCTTCACTCACCATCACTTCGACCACAATGCGGATTTCCCGTGCTTCGCGCTAACCCGGTGGGACCTCAGCCGAGGCACGGAGGACGCGCTGAGGGTCTACGGGCCGCCGCCGACCAGGACGTTCGTCGAGCGACTTCTGGGCAAGGAGGGGGCCTTCTTCGATGACTGGGAGTCGCGGATCAAGCATCCGGCCAGCCACGAAGTCCACAGGCGTAGGGGTGGCGTGATGCCTCGACCGGCTCCCGCCGTCGACGCGCGGGATGTCAAGCCCGGCAAGGTTGCCGAGGGAGACACCTGGGTCGCGACGGCGGAACGCGTCCACCATGTTGAGCCATGGCTGGAGTCTCTCGTCTACCGCTTCGACACGGATGAGGGGAGCATCCTGTTCGCGAGTGACTGCGGCGACTGCGAGGAGTTGCGCCGGATGGCCGCGGGAGTCGACACCCTCGTGATCGCATGCGCCCTCCTGGGGGCCTCGGAGGCGGACGCGGCGCTCCACGACGTCATCACCGGATCGTCGCACGCAGCCGAGATCGCCGGAGAGTCGGGCGCGAAGCGTGTCATCCTGACTCACGCGAGTCCCGGCGTCAGCAGGCCCGGAGGGAGGGAGAGCGCGATCGCCGAAGTGGCCCGGAGTTGCGGTGGCGCCATCCTATTCCCAGACGAGCTTACGACCGTAGACCTGACGAGGTGACCGACGCGTCCAACATGGGAGGCCGACTCATGCGCAGCATTGCTCAGGTGATCTGCATTCTTGTCATCGCCACGAGTGCCGCGAGCGGGGACGCTGTTCCTGTGGGGCTCTGCGCGCGGATCGCCGACGCTCCCGTGATCGACGGCAACCTGGACGACCCCGCCTGGCTGGCGTGTGAGGCGCTGGAGCCCTTCGTCCGAAACGATGGCACGGGCTTGGCGAGGCAGCAGACGCGGCTCCGCGTCTGTTCGGACGGTGAGACGCTCTTCATCGGAGCGGAGCTTTTCGAGGCGGACATGGGGGCCTTGCGGGCTGAGCCGGTGGAGAACGATTCGGGACAGCTCTTCTCGAATGACTGCCTGGAGCTGTTCATCCAGCCCGATCCGGCCGGCGAAGAGTACTTCCATCTGGTCGTCGACGCCACGGGCGCCACATACGACGCGATCGCCACGGGGGGCCCCGGCGACTGGACGCCTAACTGGCGGGCGCGCGCGGGCAAGTTGGGAGACCGGTGGGTCGCCGAGGCGGCAATTCCGTTGGATGAAGTGCGACTTGGCGGCGTCGGCGAGGGACAAGTGGTAAGGCTCAACGCCTGCCGCGAGGAGAAACCTGGCGACGAACTCAGCTGCTGGTCGTGCTCCCAAGGCCCGTTCCATAACGCCGCTCGGTTCGGCGAGCTTGTCTTCTTCAGCTTCGCTCCGCTGGTCGACGCGCAGTTAGCCGAGTTGGACACGAAGCTCGCTGCGGCGCGGGAGGTCGCCGGCGCCACTCCGGACTTCGCGCAGACTGAGGCGAAGCTGGCCGAGGCTCGACAGATGGCCGACAAGGACGGCTTCACCAGCGCGGATTGGACGGTCCTTCGCCCTCGCCTGGCGGCTCTATCGCAGGAACTGGGCCTGCTGGCGATGGCGGGCAGGGAGGCGATGGTCTGGCGGGTCAGTCCGTGGCGCCTGCCCGCGCACGCGAGCCTCCCACCCGTTGGCACGGAGGACGTTGAGGACGTGACGGTCCGGTTGCTTCAAGGCGAGTACGAGACGGTGGCGCTCGCGGTCGGCAACCTGACGGATGCGTCGCTGGCCTACCATGTCACCGCGACCGACCTTCTGCAGTGGCACGAGGGCCGCGAGGTCGAGAATGCGGGACACATCGTCTTGAGAGAGGCCGTGCCAATCCGGACTCGCGCGGGCGGGCTGGTCCGCGACGCTCTGCCGCTGCTTCAGAGCCAGGCCCAGCGAATGGTCATCGGCGGCGGCGAGAACGCGGTGCTGTGGGTGACGGTCCACGCCGAGGGCCTGGCCGCCGGCACGTACATCGCCGGGATTGACCTCCTCCCCCTGGTAGGGACCAAGCGGCGGCAGGTCAGGCTGACCGTTGAGGTGCTCCCGCTGAGCATTCCGAAGACCGGGCCACCATATATCTGCAACTGGGCCGACCTCGTGAGGGCTGAGGCAGCCGGCTGGCTTCCGCAAGCCGTGCGCGACCTCGATGAGCACTACGTCAACGTGTTCCTCATCAGGCACGGCAACATCCCGTGGCCGAAGGTCGATGCCGAGGGCAACATCGTCGAGCCGCTGGACTTTGCGAAGTTCGACGCCCGGTTGGACCTGTTGCCCGAGGGGGCGATCTACCTCCCGGCTCTGTCCATGCAGTGGTTCGAGGACCTCGATACAGACCTGAAACCGTGGACACCCGAGCATGAGAATGCGCTGCGGCAGTGGGCTGTTCTGATCCGCGATCACATGCAAGAACGCGGGCTGGGCTACGAGCGCTGGGCGTTCTATCCCAAGGACGAACCTGCCGGCGATCGCTTCCCGCAACTGGTGCGCAACTTCGCCGACACGGTGCATGACGCCGACCCCGAGATTCATGTCTACGCCAACCCGTTTAGCCGCACAACGTCCGAGGAGATCCGCGTGATGGGCGAGGCCATCGACGTGTGGGCGCCCAACCTCAGCGGCCTTCGCCCTGACGACCTGGAGTTCATGAAGCAGCACGGCAAGCGCGTGTGGTCATACCTGGTGCTCGGGCGTCTCAGCAACCCCTACGGCGCGTATCGGTTGCCGCTCTGGCGCGTCCACCAGATGGGTCTGACCGGCTTCGGCCATTGGGCGTATGACAGCGTTGACGGCAGCATCTGGGATGACTCGGATGGACGAACATCCGACTACGCGACATGCTACGAGGGACCCGACGGCCCGATACCGAGCGTCCGACTGGAGTCGCTGCGAGAGGGCGTGGAGGACTTCCGGGTTCTGGACATGCTGCGCAAGGCCGCGAGCGATGCGCGCCAAGCCGGCGAGGAGGCCATCGCGACTGCCGCTGAACAAGCCCTTCAAGCCAGCCTGGACGCGACGCTGAAGGACGCCGGAGACTCGGAAACAGCCGATCGGGAGCGCCTCAAGCTGCTGGATGCGCTGCTCGAGGCTCGCGCGGCGCTCGGCGATGTCGACCAGCAAGCGATCGCGGCGCTAGGGCGGCCTGTCCCGGACTGCCTGACGGGGAACGGCGGCTCCAGGGCGCGCAACATCGACACCGGCGGATCATACACCTACTCAACCTTCCCCACCCATGACTGGAAGGAGCAGAGCGGCGTCACCGAGGGCAACGTGTGGCTGCGCGCCGCAGACGCGCCGCCCGGCCCGCAGAAGGAGAACGGCATCGGCGGCGACCTCACGGATGGCAGCTGGTTCTACCGCCAACACAATGTCAACCTGTGGATCTGGGGCGGACCAAAGGTGGATATCACCTTCGATCTCACGAGAAGCTACGACCTCGCGCGCGTGGACGTGTTCGCGGGCGGCCAGACCAACGATGGCAACCGGGTCCAGAGCCTGGAAGTGCAGATCAGCGACACGAACGAGGAGGGCAGTTTCAGGCCTGTGGGTGAGATAACCGACTGCCCGAACGCCGAGGTCGGCCCCGAGGGCGCGTTTCAGATCCCCGCGTCCGGCGAGGCCCGGTACGTGCGCATCACCACCACCAAACGCGCCGATGCGATGACCATCGCTGAGGTGCGGATCTGGGGACGCTGAGGGAACTGCCCATGGAAACGGACACGGGCCCGATCGAGGTTGGCACTCACGCGCAGTTCTTCCTCGATGACCTGCTGGTTGACGAGAGCGACGGCGTCGCTCCGGAGGTCAATCCAGCGCGGAAAGCGGGAATGGTCCTCGGGCCGGAGATGCCTTGGGAAACCTACCGCGTCGCGCCGATGACCGTTCTCGAGGACGAGGGCATCTACAATATGTGGTACGCGGCCATCGCGCGCTACCCCGGCGTGGCAGGCACGGTCGCGTGTCCGCGCTGCGACGTAGCCAATGATGGCAGTAGAGTCGTGTGCACGCGCTGCGGGTGGCCTGTCGTCGACGTGGACTACATCAGGCACGGGCTGATGCACGCTTGCTACGCGGTCTCTGACGACGGCGCGACTTGGGAGCGGCCCAACCTCGGACTTGTCGAGTTCGAGGGCAGCACATCGAACAACATCGTCGCCGGCACGGGTGACAGCATGCTCGTCCCGGCCATCAATCCACTGGGTCCGCCCGATGAGAAGTTCATGTCGGTCGCCGAGGTGGGTCGCAAGCTCTACGTCGCCGTGTCGCCCGACGGGCTTCGGTGGACCCGAAAGCCGGAACCGGTTCTGCCGTTCAGCGCCGACACCAACAACCAGATCGTCTACGACGCTCGCCTCGGCAAGTACGTCGCGTTCCTACGCGGCTTTCCGGGCAGGAGGACCACCGTGCGGTGCGAGTTCGAGAGCCTCGATCAGGCTCCATGGCCGTTCCGCCCGACGGACCGAGTACCCGATGCGACGGGCACGCGCTACATCGAGGACGAACTCGAGACCGCACTCGACGTAGACGCGCACGATCCTCCCCTCCCTGGGCTCGACATCAACCACATCAGCGCGCACATATACGCCGAAGGCGTGTATCTCGGCTTCCCGGGGATATACCGCAAGTACCCGCCCACGGGGCTGGACCGGGAGGGACGCGAGGGACATCGCTACTTCGCTCAGGGCAATGATGGCACGTTTGAGACGCAACTTGCCGTCAGTCGCGACGGACGCCGTTGGTCGCGGCCGGACCGCAGGCCCTACGTCTCAACGGGGCCATTCGGCGCGCCCGACGGTGGGCTGGTGATGGTCGCTCCGGGGATGCTCGCGCGCGGCGAGGCGATGTACCAATACTACGCGGGGCAACGGGTCACCCACGGCATCTTCAATCCCGGCGAAGACGAGAAGGTTGGGGGCATCTTCCGGCTGGTGCAAGACAAGGACCGGTTCATCGCGCTGTCATGCGGCCCGTCCGGCGGGTGGCTCCGGACGCCCGTGCTCCGGCACGCGGGGACCAGGCTGGAGCTCAACGTTGACTGCAGCGGGTTGGGAGAGGTGGCGGTGCAGGTGCTTGACGCGACCGGCGCGATGGTGCCCGGCTTCGGTCGCGAGGACTGCGACCGCGTAGATCTCAACCAGCTCTGCCATACGGTGACCTGGCGAGGCAGATCCGACCTAAGCGCCCTGGCGGAACAGCCGATACGCCTTGAGTTCTTCATGCGCTCGGCCAAGCTCTACACGTTTCGATTCTCGGCCTGATCGAGGGTGGCCAAGGACTGCGCTAACGCGTCGGGGTCAGGCCCAGAATCCGCGTCTCCGCTTCCGCCAACGTGAGACTCACTGACTCCACCCCGGACGCGACCGGTTGCCCCGTGCACAGGTCAACCACGTCGCGTCGACCGGGCAGCGCCAGCGTCAGGTCACGCGTCTGGCCGTAGCCGTTGTGCACGACGAGACAGCGGTTGTCCGCCTTGAGGATCACGTCCTCGTCGCAGTACAGATGCACCCCCGCATAGCGACAGACTCCACGCAGCATCTCCGCCGGCAGGTACGGCACGGTGCAGTAGACCGACTTCCACTCACCCATATCGCGCGCAGCCAGGGCCGTGCCCCCGTCGGGATAGGACGCCAACGCGGCCTCACCCGCGTCCTCGATGGTGAACACGGGGCCAAAGGCGGGCGGGTGCAGTTCGCGGGACACCTCATACGAGAAGGGATGCAGCGCGTGCTCCTGGCCCATCGCCAGGTCGCGCGTGATGGGGTGGTCCGTGCTGGTAATCTGGTAGCGCATAATCTCGGTCGCCGGGCCGTGCGTGACGTCAAACCCCGTGAGGGCCGTGATGTTGGCGTCGCTCAGGCCCCCGTGACGATCTGCGTAGCCGGGGGCGTAGAGAAACAGAATGGTCTTCCCGTCGCGCTTGAGGTCGTCCATCAGGCGGCGCTGGTCCGCCGTTAGCAGGAACGGGTTCAGGAGCACGTAGAGCTTGTAGCCATCCTGGACGCGGCTGTCCGCCAAGTCCTCCAGCAGGTACGTGTCGTAGGGAGCGCCCAGGCGCGACATCTCCTGCCAGACCGTCCTGGCGACCAGGTTGTGGTAAAGCGGCGCGGAGCGATATACATCCATGGCCGCCATCGTGCCCCCGTGCACGATCAGCGCGATCTCCGCCCCGCCGGTCTTGGGCTGCTCCAGGGCGCGGGCCGCGGCGGCGGTGGTTGCGCGGACGGTTTCCAGGATCGTGGGGTCGGTGAAGAACCCCACCCCATCGCGGCCCTGGGCGCCGCTCCAGTCGGCGAACCAGTGCCCGGATCCATCCACGATTGAGCCGCCGACATCGCGTTTGAGCACCGCCTCGGTTTCCCGGATGCTGTGCAGGCGGCCGTAGCTGGTCGGCGCGGCCATGAATGTGCGGTGATCCACCTCGTTGATGATCAGCTTGTCGTGCAGCAGCACCGAGGCGGTGGCATGGTACGATTTGAACGGCTCGCCGGCGGCGCGGGACTCATACGGCATTGGGCCCGCGAAGAAGTCCCAGTTGGGGTCCTGCAGCCGCTCGTACAGGTCGAAGTTGTTGCCATTGAACATGCTGCCGGGATTGTTGTAGCCCCGCAGGTGCGCCACGTTGTACCCGTAGTAGGTCCCCACCAGCGCCTGCGGGCCGGCGACCTGCTTGACGGTCTGCATCACGAACGAATAGAACCGCCCGATGACCCCGGAGAGGAAGTCAAAGTAGTCCAGGGCGAGGCCGCTGTCGGCGGGGTCGCGGAAGATCCCACCCTCGGCTCCCTCGCGCACGAGTTCGCCGATGACCGGCGTCGCCGTCTCGAAGGTAATCTCCGGATCATGCCAAGCCTCGCGCAGCCGCTCAACGGAGTCGCCGTACTTCCCCCGCAGCCAGTCACGGAAGGCCTCGGTGGCCTGTGGATTGAAGTCGCCGACGGTGATCTTGGTGCGGTCTTTCTGGAACAGGTTCGGCTCCGTGCCGCCCAAAGTGGAGTCCGGCGCGCCGCAGCTCATGGGCAAGTAGCCGATGATGCGGTCCCAGTACGGCCGCTCCCGCAAGTAGCCGATCAGGCCGTCCAGGAAGCGCTCGACACTGGCGTGGTAAGCCGCCGAGCAGTACGAGACAGGGCCCGGCGTCCCTTGGGCCGTAACCAAGCGCTCGTCGGGGTTCGCCTCCAGCCAGGCGGAGCCGGGTCGCAGCTCGATCATGACGATGAACTGGGCCTGCGGGTCGACGCGCACGACAGTGGCGATGCGTTCTTCGGCGAACTGCTGGACCTGTTGGAGCGTCTCAGGCGAATCGTCGAGCTTCAGCGGGTGGGTCTGGATGTGGTAGACGTGCATCCCCGTCTCGCTGTATAGCTGGTAACGATCGTAGGAATTGGCCCGCAAAGCCCAGAACGCCGGCGGCGTCAGTTCGTCGCCGCGCCGCATGGCGCCGGCCCCGCGTGAGAAGTCCAGCCGAGGCAACTCGGGAGCCGCGACCTGCATCCCCGGCCGGCTCACCTCGACCTCACCCAGTTGCTCTACCGGCTGCCCCGCGCCGTCGACGATCTCTAGCGGCGCGCCGAGGTTCATGCCGTAGGCCTTCACGCGCACCGGCACGGCTCCGTCGGGTGCAAAACGAGGCAGGTCAAACTCCGCCCGCAGCCGCTGGGCCTCCCCCGCCGGCCATTCCGAGGTGGGCGAGGCCGGCACCAGAGGCACGCTGACGATCTCCAGGTTGTTCCAATCGGGCATTACCGACTCGTCGCCTAACTCCAGGACGAAGCAGTAGTCATCATGCAGCTTGCCACCGGGCTGCAGAGCGAACTCCAACTCAAGGGGCTCTCCCGGCTTGGGGGCGGGTGTCAGGACGCGAAAGTCCGTCAGCGTGGCCTTCTCCCCGGCCGGAGTTGCGTAGTAGGGGATCTCGCCCCAAACGCCGTCCGGCGGGCTGACGAAGACCGCTGCGGGCTGCCAGTCAGTCACGGTGAAGTCCGCGGCCAGCCACGCCTCTTGCTCCCGATCGGCGGTGAGCGTCTCCGGCCCTGACGAGATGGCCTCGGAGTGGTCGTCGTAGTTTAGCGCCAGTTCGTAGATCAGCTCGCCCCAGCCCCAGCGACCGGGGTTGGAGTGCAGCTCGGTCTCAACCGCCAGCACGTTGCGCCCATCGACAAGTCGGCTGGCCACCTCGATCGGAGTGATGACCTTCGAGCCGGTCGCGACCTCGGTCCCGTTGAGCCAGGCGCGGTAGTGGTCGTTGGAGCGAAGCTGCAACAGCGCCGACCGCACGCGCCCCGGGTCCGGCACGTCGAACTCCTGTCGGAAGTAGCGCGGTTCGTTGGGCTCGTAGATCTCCTCCGGCTCCGGGAACCAGATGTAGCTCGCCTTCCAGTACGGCTTGAGGCGAGCGATGAGGGGCTGCGGCGGACCGTACACCCGCAACTCGCCGATCACCAGAGCGGCTGGATCGCCGCGCTCGATGACGACTCGCAGGCGCTGAGTCTGGACCTCGTCGAACTGCAAGGTCACCTTACCGTCGGCGGCCTGATACTCGGCCTCCAGCGGGCGCCAGGACTGACTGCCGGTCTGCCACGCCTGCACCGCGCACGCCTCGATGCCGGCGGGCTGCTGCGGGGTCAGGACCACCTCGTTCACGCGCATGGGCAGCTCCCAGCGCGCTTCCAACCACTGGGGCATGTCGACCCCGTGGGGACGCCAGAAGCTGGCCGCGTCGCCGTCGCCCAGGTTGTCGGGGTACGAGGCCTCGTAGTCGCGGAAGGAGGAGGCGAGCATGAAGGCGCCGTTGCGGCGCAGGGCCAGATTCTCGCGTCCGGGAGCCGTCGCGGCGGCCTCGGGCTGGACCGGCGGCGGCAGATTGGGGGCGATCTCGTCATGCATGCGCTTGATCTCCTCGGCGTCCAGCGCGGCGGACCAGAGGGTGAACTCATCTATGGCGTTCGTCTCGCTGCCGATGTGGATCCAACTGGAGTATGGCGTCCCGACCATGATCTCCCAGCGACCGGTCTCGGGCAGTGCCACGGTTGCGGCGTCCCCGACAGCGGCGCCATCAACATAGAGCCGGTAGCGATCCGCGTCCCAGGTGAAAGCCAGGTGGTGCCACTGGCCCTTCTGCCAGAACTCGATGGGGGCCTTGATCAGGCTGGCCTTCTCGCCGCCGATCGAGTTCTGGATCAGCAGCGTCAGGTCGGTCCCGTCGTGGAGCTTGTAGAGGATCACCCGCACGTACCCGCCCTCGGCGGCGGCGTAGTCAAAGCTGGTGAAGAAGACGAAGTGGTCACTGGCGCCGGGCGTCCAGTCCAGGGGTTTGACCCACAGGCTGCAGGTCCCCTCGGGCGGCAGGAAGCCCTCATCCAGATAATACGTGGCCGTGTTGCGCCCGCCCAGTTGGCGGGCCTGCCCGCGGACGCCGTCCAGGAACGGCCCGGTCATGGAGCAGGCCGGAGTCAGCGGCTCCCCCAGCGCCCAGGTCGCCTGCATCGCCCCATCCAACGGCGCGTGGAGCAGCGGCGCGGGGGCGGCACAGAGCCTGCCTGCCGCGATCACGGTCAACGCCCATAGCGGCCATCGCATGCGGGGTCTCGCTTTCCTGATTATCGTGTCGTGCCTTCGCCAGCGCCCACGCAGCGCCCTTGTTCCCAACGCCACGCGGAGCCTGTTCAGATAATTAGTGTCAGACACTAGTTTCTGTAGACCGTTATTCCGCGTTGCGTGGCCTTGTATGGGTGGTAAACTAGTGTCTGACACTAATTCACTTGCGGTTGAATTGCGCGACGCCGGTATCTTCGCGTCAACGAGGACTACGGACACGCACCCCGGAACTCAAGGCCAGCAGATCGGACGGAGTCTTCGCGACCCAGAAGCACACAGGGAGGCAATGGAAAATGCGATGCTTGATGACAGCGTGGGTTGCGCTTGGCGTTCTGACCTCGGCCTGCGCCCAAGCACCCACGCCACGAGTTTCCGTCACCGATCATGGCGCGAAGACCAGTATCGCCGGCCCCGGCGCGCCGACCCACACGGTGGGGCTGCCACGCGTGATGCACCTGATCGACATGGACACGGGCGTCAAAACCTACGGGCTGCAATACGTCGCGAGTCACGATGACGAGCAACCAGGCGTGGCCATCCTCGGCGAGGGCTACATCGGAATGCCCAAGCCGGCGAGCAGCAACTGGTACCACGGCGGCTTTTTCGACCTGCAGATCAACGGCGAGAGCATCGGCACCACCCCCATCCATTCGGTGGTCGGTCGCGAGGTCGACGGTCGCGGGCAAGTGGACTTCGTCTTCGACACGACCCTCTCCCTGGCGCGCGTCCGTTTCGTCGCCCTGGCCGGCAGCGAGGCCCTGTACTGCCAGGTGCTGCTTGAGCCGAAGACCGAAATCGAGAACCTGCGCGTGCTGCTGCGCTGCTACCCGTCGGCATTCGTCAGCAACGCCGAGCGGCACGTGCTGACGCCGGTGCGCGACCTGGCGCAGGGCGAACGAGTGGAACTGGACGTCGCCGAGGAATCGTGGTTGCTGTACTACGATCGCATCTTCGACGAGGGGCACGTCTCCCCAACACGCACTGGCGTCGGCCCGTGTTCGGTGCTATGGCCGGGGCCCCAAGTGGACAAGGTAGGATTCACGGTGGCCCCGTATGGCATCGAAACGGTCATGGACATCAAGCCGCAAGTCCGCGACCTTCGCTTTGTCTTCTTCGACTATGCGGGCACGAAGAACGAGGCTGCGGTGGCAGACCTAGGTCAACGCGCGGATGGGCTGCTGCAGGAACTGACTACCTTTCCCTTCACCGATGGGGGGATCGCCAACTGGCCGCTGGCGCGGAAACAGCAGGAAGTCGCCCAGATTCTCGAGACGATGCCCGACGAGCAGGGAGACGCAACTCAGTACCAGGAATGGGCGGCAGAGCTGACGGAACACGTCAAGCTCATTCAGTCCGGCGATCCGGGCGGGGTCATGGCTGAAGCGGCGGCGGCGAGCATCATCAAGCAGTGGGAACAGGGCATTCCCGAACTGAAGTTGAAGGCGCTGTTGAACCGCATATAGCCGGCTCTAGTCCGACAGCCTCAGCGGCCTCAGCAACTCGTAGCCGGGCTTCGTGTCCGCCAACCACGCCAGCGAGCGCAGTTCCGTGTCCACTCGCCGGAAGTTGGCCTCCCACATACCGTCCCCGCTAGCCCCCAAGGCGTCAAGCGGCAGCGCGAATTCAACAGTCCATCGGCCGTTTGCGAGCGTGCTCCGCGCCTCGGCACCGAAACTCCACGCCAGGTCAGGACCTGCTTGGATGAGCGCCTCGTCTCGCAGAGCGCCCTTCGCGTTTAACAGCAGTCGGACGGTCTGACCATGCCCCTTCGACCTGATGAGAATCTCCAGCAGATCCTCGCCCGGCATTGGCGAATCGGACTGGGTCGTCGTGGCCTTCACTTGCTCGAGGTCGGGCGCCGCACACTCAAACAGCACGAACAGGTTGCGCCGATCATGCAGGAGCTTGGCCGTGCAGGGCTTTAGAGGCGGCTCGCCTAGCCCGTCAGTCATCGGCAGCTCAAGGGCCTCGTCCCAGGCAGCCTCCGGCACGCCATCAACCACCACTGGCGCACCCGAGCGCGGGACCTCCGCTACCGGCAAGTTGCGCGTCTCGAACTGCATCGGCATGAGATACATGCCCTCGATCTCGAGGCGGGTCGCCACCGCGGGTCGGCGCATCAAGAGACCCAGCCGCCTGACCTGGCTGACTGGTGTTGAGTCGCGCGCCTCGGCGAGGTCCACGACGACATCCAGCGTGGGCCCGGCCGGGAGAGGGAAGTACCGCGCCCACATCCCGTCTGGCCCGTGGATGGTGATGCCGATGTCCGAGTCGGTGTCGAGTTGGTTCGCGACGCGGACGACAAGGGCTGCGAAGGGCGACCAATCCGCGATCTCAAACGCGCCATCGCTCCGGTCGAAGGCGAGGCCCGGCCATTCGTTGCCGCCCTCACTGTACTTCTCGAAGTCCAGGCGCAACCACGGGTCCAATGCGCCCTGCGGTGGACCAAGGCTAGCCGCCAGTCCTGGCGACGATTGCGGGAGTTGCATGTCAGGGCCAAAGGTCAGCAATGGCACCAGGTGGTCCGCCACGACCTGCACCTCCGGGCGGGGCTCTGCCTCGGGAGGGGTCCGGTCCACCGTCAAGCGGCCCTCGCGGAGGTCGTTAGCGATGCGGCCGACCTCTTCCCGCAGGCCCCGCAGGTTCCACAGCGAGTTGTTGCCCTCGACCATCCGCCACGAGTAGGCCATCACCCCGCTGGCGCCCCAGCGCAGGAAGTCGTCGATCTGCTGTCGGATCTGGAGCGGCGTGGGCTTGGGCTCCCACCTGGGGCCGTGGAAGGCCTGATAGATTCCGATGAGGGCTACGCCAGGATCACGTTCTCGGATCGTTGGGATCATCTCGCGAAGCAGGCTATCTGGCTCGCGGACGTGATACGTGCCTCGGCGGGACGGGTAGAGGTACAGGCCCGCTGCGTCGCAGACCCTCTCGCCGAAGTTCGTCAGGCTGTCGATGCTGCCGAAGCCCGCGACGACAACGTGATTCAGCGCGCGCCCCGCGTCATCCACATCGTACTTGCGGATCAGTCGGTAGAGATTCCTGAGGGCGGGGAGATGGTTGCCCTTCTTGTCGTCGAGCACCCAGAAGCCCCAGAGGTTGGGTGAGTCCTTGTATCGGTCCATGTCATCACGCAGCGTGCCCTCCTCCAGAAGGTGCGTTCCGGCCCCATGGGCTGCGGCCGTGGTTCCTTGGGCTCCGCGCTCGGCCCCCCGCACTCCCGTGTCATCCCGCTCCGAGTAAGCCACGGCCTCGTCGTCGATCCAGAGGGTGCCCGAGTCGGGCAGGCCCTTGGCGCCGACGATTTGCAGCTCTGTATCGGCCGGGCCCGCATCGCTTGCCAGTCGCGACCCGTGGGCATAGCGCAGGAAGTTGGCCATGACCTTCGTATCGCCCTCGAGCGCGATCCCGCCTAGTTCGGTCTCCGGGTCAAGCAGTTGGGCGCTCGCACGCTTGTCGTAGCAATAGACGAGGTTGATGCCCGTCGCCTGGGCCTGGCGCAGGTCCTCCGGCAACCACGTCACGGCGAAGCTCCCGCACGCCGGTTTACCATTGACGGCGACACGCGGGGCTGCGCGCGCGGTCGGGGCTAGGCAGAGCGCGAGGGCAATGCCTATCGGCAGGAGCACTCGCGCGGCGTGGATTTCGTGTTCGATCTGCATGGCAACGCTAGACCTCTCCTGTCGGATGCGCGCGTCAGACGCGAGCGTCGGCGTAGCCTCGCCTCCGGGCGTCATCCAATGCCCGCTCAGGATCCTCGACGACATCGCGGAGCAGGTCCGAATAGTAGCGGTAGTTCGCCAGCGGGACATCGGGTGGGACGAGGTGATCGACCTGCGGGAAATACCCTCCCTCAATGCAGAGCCACGGGACCTTCGACAGGATCTCCCGATCGATCTGCTCCCGGTTGCCTGACAGCGCGCGCTTGTCGATCCCGCCCTGGATGATGAGATCCCGCCCGTACTCCCTGCGCGTGGCGATCGGGTCGCAGTCAGCGGCTATCTCGAAGGGCCGCAGGCCGTTCACGCCCGCTTCCAGCCACAGCGGGATCAGGACATCGTTGTTGCCGTCACTATCGACGATGATGATGTCGATGCCATGCGCGCGGAGCGTGCTCGTGACTCGCTTGAGCGACGGGAGCATCAACTCGCGGTACGAGGCGGGCGAACAGAGCGGCCCGCCCTTGCCGGCCATGTCCTCCCAGATGAAGGCGAAGTCCAGGTCGATGTCGCGCAGTATCGGGGTGATGAGTTCGATGATGAAGTCCGCGATGTGCTCGCACATCTCGCGCACCAGTTGCGGGTCGTCATGGATCATCAGCGACATGCGCTCGACACCCATGAAACTCCGGGGCCAGCCGTAGAACGACCCGCACCACACCCCCAGCGGGCAGTCGCGGTCCCGCACCCCGCGGACATACGCGGCCCACTCGTCACCTTCGGGCCGGCGGCCGGGGATCGATGCGTCCAGCCGAGGCTTAATGGCACGCTCCCAGTCATGGCGATCCCGCATGGGGTAGGCCAGCCACTCGGGCATCGAGCGGCGAGCGTCATCGGAGAAGAGACGGACCGTATTGCCCTCTTCATCGCGGACGACGGTGTACGTGTCGGTCTCCTCGAGCACGGTTCGCTCGAGCGGCGGATGGAGGTGCGGCCCGTATGGTCCCTGCGCGGCCAGGGGTACCAACGCCTCGCTGTCGGTTCCGAAGAGATCGACGAGGTCGGCATCGGCGGGAAGACCCTCGCCCACCCAGCGTTCCGACGTCTCCCCCCACATCCAAGGACGCAGGAGGAAGGCGCGGTCAACGGGCTCGAACCGCGCTGTGGCAAGGAAGCGCTCGCGTCCGTTCATCCCAGGGCTCCACGCGCGGCATCCACAACGGCCTCCGCTGTAATGCCAAAGCGCGCCTTGACGTCACCATAGTCGCCGACCATGCAGGCAAACGTATCCTGGAGGCCCAGGCGCTTGAGAGGCGTGCCGGCCCCCGCATCGGCGAGCACCTCCGCGACGGCGCCGCCGAGTCCGCCGATGACAGTGTGTTCTTCGATGGTGACGATGAGGCGCGTCTGCGCCGCCTGCAAAACGGCGTCGCGGTCGATGGGCTTCACCGTATGCATCGACAGGACACGCGCCGACACGCCTGATTGCTCGAGCATCTCCCCCGCTTTCACCGCGTCGGCGACGGTCGGACCAGTGCCGATGATGGTCACGTCCGCTCCCTCACGCAGAACCGCGGCTTTGCCCAGCTCAAAGTCGCGGTCAGTCTCGGGCACGTCGATGGGGAGCTGCCCGCCGGCGAGCGAGATGTAGAATGGCCCGTCCGTCGCAGCGGCGACTCGCACGGCCTGCTCGGTCTCGTACGCGTCCGCCGGCATGACGACGGTCATCGTGGGGATCAGGCGCATGAGGCCAATCTCTTCCATGGCGTGGTGCGTGCAACCCCAACCACCGAGCGCGACGCCGCCGGCGGCGACTCCGATCACCTTCACGTTGCGGAATCCGTAGCCGAGGTCCGTGCGGATCTGCTCGAAGCACCGCATGGTGACGAACGGATTCATGCCTAGAGCGAAGGGGAGTTTGCCTCGGTCGGCGAGCCCGGCGGCGACGCCTATCAGGTTCTGCTCGGCGATGCCGACCTCGACCACGCGTTCCGGGAACTCGCTGTGCAGCGCCTGCAGCGACCCCGAGGTGTCGCAGCTCACTCCGCAGATGCGCGGATCCTCACGAGCCAGCTCAAGCAGGACTTTGTGAAATGGCTTTGCCATGGTCAGGCCTCCTGCGCGCTACGGCGTCTCGCCGAGTTCCGCGAGGGCGATGCGCACCTGCTCGTCGTCGAATCGATCCATGTGGTGGTTCAGGCTGAGCGAGACGCCTCTGCCCTTGATCGTCTCGGCGATGATGGCGGACGGACGCCCGACCTCGAAGGGCACGCTGTCGAGCGTGCTGACGACCTCGGCCATGTCGTGGCCATCGATGACGCGAGTGTTCCAGCCGAAGGCGGCCCACTTCGCGGCGAGCGGCTCAAGCGACATCATTTCCTCAGTGGGCCCCGTCTGGTAGCGGTTGCGGTCGATGATGGCAACGAGGTTATCCAGCCCGTGATGGGCGGCGGACATCGCCGCCTCCCAATTCGAGCCCTCTTGCAGCTCTCCGTCACCCAACATGACGAAGGTCCGGTTCGATCCACCGTCCATGCGGACGCCTAGCGCGATGCCCACGCCGATCGACAGCCCGTGGCCCAGAGATCCCGTCGAGACGTCGATACCGGGCGTGATTCGGGCACAGGCGTGGCCCGGCACGAGGCTGTCGAGTTGGAGGTGGCGCAGAAGCTCATCTTCGTCGAAGAAACCCCGCATGGCCAACGCCGACGCGAGCGCCGGGACCGTGTGGCCCTTGCTCAGGATGAAGTAGTCGCGCCCGTCCCATCGGGCATCCGACGGATCGATCCGCAACACGTGGAAGTAGAGCGCCGCGAGCAGGTCGGCGATCGAGAGCGACCCGCCCGTGTGGCAGTCTGACATGCCCGCGATGCGAACGACATGCGCCCGGATCTGGCGGGCTTTCTCCTCGAGTTCGGCAACCATCAGTTCACCTCGCTCACGCGTGCGGTGGGGTCTCGGACCGGCCGGTCCTGGACGATTTCTCCGCGGTCTCAAGCACGGCAATCACGCGTCGACCATCCTCGGCGGACACGGGCACAGGCACCCCTCGAAGCAGGTGGTCGGCCATGTCGTGGTAGTACGTCACCCAGTCGGATTCGAGGTATGGGACTTGCGCCTCGCCCGCGTCGGTGACCATTCGGAAGCTGCCCCCGCTGGGCCCAGTAATGTCCTTGCAGTAGCCCTCGATGGCGCCGTCGCCGGAGTCTTCGATGGCGCCCTCCGTGCCGAGGATTCGCCACAGCGGCTTGCCGATTCGAGCGACGCTCGAGTAGGTGATATCAGCGACCGTCTCGTCCTCGAAGCGGATGAGGGCGCGCGTCTGGTCCTCGTTCGACGAGTCGTGCCAGAGCAGGTTATGGAAGAAGCCCGTCACCTGCGTCATCCGACTGGGTACGAGCGACAGCACCCAGTCGACGGCATGGGCGCCCCAGTCGTAGAGCGCTCCGCCGCAGACGGCCTTCTCAGATCGCCAGACATCGCCCGGCCGGCCGAAGCCGCAGGCTGATAGCTCGATATGGAAGACGCGGCCCAACTGGCCCTCGTCGATCACCTTCCGAATGGCGCGGACATTGCCGTCATGGCGCCGGTTATGAAACACGGCGAGCGTGCGGTCGGCCTCGCGGGCGGCCTCAATCATCACGTCGGCCTCGGCGACCGAGATGCACATTGGCTTCTCAACCACCACGTGCTTGCCAGCGTCCAGACAGCGGACGACGATGTCGCGGTGAGTGTTGTGCTGCGTCACGACTGACACCATGTCCACGTCGTCGCGGGCCAGCAGCTCGTCGAGGTCAGTATGGGGGACAACACCTGGGAAGTCGCGGCCCGCCAGGTCGGCGCGCTCGGGGTCCCGGTCGCAGATCGCAACCAACGCAAGTTCGGGGACGGCCTGGATCCATCGCGCGTGTACCCAGCCGAAGTTGAACGTCGGCCCGCACCCCACGATACCGCATGGAACGATGTCCGCGTTCATCGTCGCGTCCTCCGGGGGCCGCGTTGGGCGAGGCGAAACGGACTCGGACGGAGAAGTCGTCGTCCGCTCTACTCAGTACGTCGGACCGCGAGAGATTCCCTCTCCGCGCCCGATTGGATCGAAGGAGCCTCTGACCGATGACTTCTCGCGAACGCATGTTGGCCGCGCTGGCCCACCAGGAAGCAGATCGCGTGCCCGTTATCGACGTGCAATGGCCAACGACCGTTGCGCGCTGGCACGAGGAGGGTCTGCCGGCTGAGGAGTCCCCCCACGCCCGCTTCGGATACGAGTGGTCGGCGCTGAGTGTTGACCTCTCCTTCCGACTCCCAGTGGAGACGCTGGAGGAGACGGATAGGCATCGGATCGTGAAGGACGAGTTTGGGGCCACGACGCGGGTGTTCGTGGGTCAGGAGTCCGTACCGGAAACGATCGACTTCACGATCGTCAGCCGCGAGGTGTGGGAAGAGCACAAGCCCCGCATGGCGTGGGACGACTCGCGCGTGGACTGGGAGTCGGCTCGCGCGCACCAGGCTTCGACCCGCGAGGCTGGGCTCTTCATGGTCTACCAGGCCGGGTTCGGGTATGACCGCGTGATGCGCTTCGCGGGCGCGCCCCGGGTGCTCGAGGCGATGGCGTTCGATCCGACGTGGGTGAAGGACATGATCGACACGGTGGCCGACACGGTGATCGCCGGAGCCGACGCGATGATCGCGAACGGCATTCAGTTTGACGGCGCGTTCCTGTGGAATGACATGGCGTACCGTAACGGGCCGTTCTTCTCGCCCGCCATGTACCGGGAGCTGGAGTTCCCCGCCCAGCAGCGGATGTGCGATTTCTTCCACGGACACAACATGCCCGTCGTGCTCCACACCGACGGCGACGTCCGGCCGCTGGTGCCCATGCTCATCGAAGCCGGCTTTGACTGCCTCCAGCCGCTGGAAGTCAAGGCGGGGATGGATCTGATCGCGCTGAAGCAGGAGTACGG
>CAZKUN010000184.1:0-18683 GCA_964555935.1 uncultured Armatimonadia bacterium
GAGGTGCAATTCGTCTCGGAGGACCTCAAGGAGCGGGCGGGCGGGATCCGAGTGCACGACATGTGTTTCGCCATTCACGCGCAGCTTCATCATAGGCCAGAAACGCCTCCCTTCAGGCGGCTATCGTGGTCGTTTCAACGCGCCCGCCTCGCGCACCTACTCCGGACGCCTGGCAGGTCACCTTCGGTCGGGTTGGGAGCCCCTGAGTAGCGCTCGCACTTGGCCACACCAGGAGGAGACGCCCGTGATTGCTCGACTGCTTTCCGTAGAGAAGATCTGGGATCAGGCGCCCCACAACGCGTTCACTGACCTCGTCCGCTGGCGTGATCGGTTCTATTGCGCCTTTCGCGAAGGCCAGGACCACGTCGAGGGCCTCGGGAAGATCCGCGTCCTCGTGTCGGACGACGGCGAGACGTGGGAGTCGACCGGGCTATTGGCGTGGGACGAGTACGACCTGCGCGACGCGCACCTCGCGGTGACGCCCGACGACCGGCTGATGGTCATTGGCGGCGCCGCCAGAGATGACGAGAACGGTCGAAAGACTGGGTCATTCGTCGCCTTCTCAGCCGATGGCGAGGCTTATACCCATCCCGTGCTGGCGTCCGAGCCCGGCCGCTGGCTCTGGCAGGTCACGTGGCACAAGGGCAGAGCCTACGGCGTCAGCTATCCCGCGCCCGACGGCGCGCCGTGGAGTTCTCTTCTCGTCAGCGACGACGGTATCAACTTCACGCCGCTCGCGGCCGAACTCCTGGGGAAGGGCGAGCCGACGGAGGCGACGCTTCGCTTCGCCGATGATGACACGATGGTCTGCCTCCATCGTCGCGACCGAGCAGACAACACCGCGCACCTCGGCACCTCTAAGCCGCCCTACACGGACTGGGACTTCGTAGATCTCGGGCGCTACTATGGCGGGCCAAACCTAATCCAGGTCCCGGGCGGCCAGTGGATTGGCGCGGGTCGGTTGATCGAGGGGCCGGCCTGGACCGAGGTCACGCTGATCGATGTCGACGGTGGTACCATGACCAACATCCTGAGGCTCCCCTCAGGCGGCGACACCAGCTACCCCGGCTTGGTCTGGCATGATGACGTGCTGTGGGTGAGTTACTACTCGAGCCATGAGGAGAAGACCAGCATCTACGTCGCGAAAGTTGAGATCACGGAGTAGGGGCGCGATTCATCGCGCCCGGCCGTTGCTCGCGTAGCGACGGGCTTCCAGCCCGTCGGGGCAGTCCTCAACGGCGCGGCTACCCCTCCGGCAACGCAACCCGCAAGTCAAACGGCTCGCGCGTGATGCCCTCCAGCACCTCCACCTCGCTCACGATCAGCGACCGCATCGGCGTGATGTCGTACCGAACGTACCGCGCCTCCACGGGCGCCCACGGGATTAGTTCGTAGATCGGACCGGTAGCCGTCTCGTCGTCTGGCAGAAGGTGGTTTGCGGGGATGTCCTTCCGCCTCAGATTCAACTCAAACGAGCCCACGTCTGTGTAGCTTTCCCCGTCTAACGATGTAAGGACCTCAACCGAATCCTCCACTTCGCCCTTAAACGCATCCCACCACGGCCACCCGCCGCTGAGGTGGATCCTGAACGCGCCGCAGGCCTGCGCCGACCCCAGATCGACGGTGATCTCAGGCTCCGTGCCTTTGTCCCACCCAAGCGCAACCCCGGGCGCGATGCCCCCGGCGTATGGAGGCCCGACCACGCCGTCGGTCAGCTTCGTGCCCTCCGGGTCCCCTGATCCCCATCTATCGGTCGACGGTACCGTGACGGCATACGACTTGCCCTCCGCCAGGTTCGCGCCGTACGTGACCCATTCGCCGATGATCTGCTCGCCGTCCGGCACATCGCCGTGTGAGTAACCGGGGACCGCGCTGTCACCCGAGGCGATCCGCAGCGATTCCATGACCGGGTGGTCTGAGCCGCCGACGTTGATTTCATATGTGGTTGGCAAGCTGTCAACCAGCGCGGTGTGGCTGCGCTCGATGAGACTGTAATCCTCCTGCACTTCATGCCACGCGAACGTCACCGAGATCGACTCGGCGCCGGGCGCGGCAGGCTCGTGGTTGGCCTCCATGCGGATGCTGTAGATGCTGCAGGCATTCGGACCGGCTTGCGAGCTGTTCAGCAGGTACTTCACGAGCACGGATCGCGTGCGCCTGGGCACATCCTCCACGGTCTCGTAGTGGATGACGTCCCACGGTTGCTCGGTCGAAGTCAGCGAGTAGCTCTTCGTCCACGTCCTGCCCTCATCGAATGAGTGCAGGAAGTCGATGTGTGAATCCGGCGCGCGGTTGTACAGTCGTCCGCCGTAGGTCAGCCGCGTGATCGGCCTCGGCGCGTCGATGCGGAAGACAACATAGGCCTCCTCATTGGGCTTCGCGGCGTGGAGGACGCCCTGGTATCCGGGGTGCTGGTCTTGGGCCGTGATGTTCTCCTCGTCGACGACATAGGGCCTGCGCGCGTCGCCCTGCAGGTCCGGCCAGACCACGATCGACTCCGTCTGCTCGCCCGCGCCGACATGGACGGTGTTTTTGCCGATGTTGAGCTTGGGCTGCGTCTTGCTGTTGACCATCGTGACCGTGCTGAACTCGATGCCACTCAGCCGCGCGTCGACCGCGGAAGTCTCGCCGAGCAAGACGACCTTCACCAGCACCTCATACGCCCCGTTGACCTCGTCCACCAGCTCAATCGCTGCCTCGGAATCTCCCGTCTCATCGCTCTCCCACACGTCCTGCCAAGTCAGACCGTTCGTCGTGCTGATGCTGATACGGACGGCATCTGCGTCGGTCGCGCGGTGGGTGGAAGCCGCGATGCGCGTGCTGGTGATGACGTTCCCGCCCTCGATCTTGAAGACAACCTCGCCGGGCTGACCGGCCTTGGCGGGCTCAATGCCCACGGGTTTGGCCGGCTTCACGCCGGACGTGGAATGGGCGGAGCCGCTCAGCCCCGCCTTCGTAAGCTCGGGCCGGAACGTCCGGACGCCGTTGCCTCGGATTCCGAAACGGTTCTCCGGGTCCTTCTCGTTGTTGGGCACGTAGTGCGCGCTCGTGTCACCGAGGCTGTGGTAGGTGCGGGTGTATGATTCGTCATCGCGGAGATTGAGGGTGTACCGATGTCCGCGATCCCAATCGTTGTAGTACGATCGGAACTTCAGGCCGTTTGGGTTGAAGCATCGGTACTCCTGGTCGAGGTCTCTCGGACAGTCGGCGCCCGTCAGGAAGCCGTTCCGGCTCGTGGCGTTCAGACAATGGGTGCGCGCGATGTGTCCGGGCTCTGATTCGCCCCTGGATGTCTCGCACGCGCCCTCCGCGCCAATGTCCTCCACCCCGGCGATCGTCACCCCATCACACAGCGTGTATAGCGCCGACATCGAGCTATCGTACATGTGCCACCGCCCGTCGTAGAAAACCTCAGCCACCGTGTGGTTGCTGATGTCCCAGTACTTCACCGGGTAGCCCATCGCGTCCCAGATCGAGCAGTTGACCCCCGCCACCGTGCTGCACATCGTGTAGCCGTAGTCGTTGAGCTGGCGGATCGGGTCAGTGAGGGCCTGCCCGTGAAGCTGCATGGGCGTCGTCTGCCGACGGGCCTTGTGAATCCAGTAGAACATGGCCCAGCACTTCTCCGCAGGCGTCTCCCAATTGCTCGTGATGGAGTGAATCATCGACTCCATGTCCGAGTAGTCAGGCGAGGCGTCCGTTACAACCTTGAGGTTGCACACCTGTGCGGATGCAGGCAATGAAGCGAGTATGAGAATGCCGGTCAGTACCTTCTGCATGCGTTCAGCCTCCTGGGCGTCGTGGAACAGACCTCCTTACTCCCAGCCTCTGCAGGAGCGGCTTCACTCACATTCCAGGAATCGCGCGATGTTCCCGTCGATGCGCGGGTGAGAAACACTCCTCGCATCCATCGCCGCGCGCTCTTATCTACCCAATCCCTGTAAGAGGGGCTTCAGCCCCGACGCCGTTGTTTCTGCCGGTGCCGGCGTCTACGGCGTCGTGGAAACTCGCTGAGTTTCCCTGCTAAAGCCCCTCTTACAGGGGTTGGCGGCAAGCGGGCATGGGGTGGTTGGTGATGAAGCCAACGGCAGAACCCAGGACCTCGCCAGTTTCTGGAATGTGAGTGAAGTCGCGCCGCCGTCCGCCGTAGCCCGCGTGGCAACGGGGCTCCCGCCCCGTTGCGCTCTTGACCGCACCGTCACTCGGCCACCAACGGCCCCGTCTCAACCGCCTCGAAAGCGCTGCCCGGCACGCGCTTGAGAGTCTGCAGGTCCTCGTCATCCCAGCGCGGATCGGGCGCGCCGGAGATGAACCAATCGCCGCCGTTGTCCGCTACGATCATACCGTACCGCTTCAGCGCCGTCAGGATCACCTGGACCGGCTCCGAGAAACCGGAGATGTCGTAGTCGGCCCTCAACCGCAGCCTCAGCCCCATCGGCGGGAGGTCGCGGTCATCGCTCCGACTCGCCCAGTGGGTCGCCGGCGGGATGTAGCCCCGTTGCGTCCGACGACATGTGAACCGCAACGCGTGGCGGATCTCACCGGCCTCCACCTCCTCATACCTGGCGAGTCCCGGCACAATCGGCAGTCCCGCCGCATCAGCGGATGTCCAACCCGCGGGCCTCAGGTCGTTGCTCGTCAGGTCGAAGATCGCGCCCGAGCCCGCCTTCCAGCCATCCCCCTCCGGGAAGCTGTGGAACAGTTCGTATAGCACCGCGTTGTCTTCGTCGAGCATCAGAACATGTCGGTCGCCCTCTGATGCCGCGCCGCCCTCTATCGGCGCGTCCGGCGGGACTGGATATGGTCCCGGGTCGCTCTCGTCCGGGTAGCTGAAACTGACCGGCACGCGCGGTTGCGTCCCGGGCACCACGACGAATGGAATCCCGTTCGGAGCGCCCTGCCACACTGTCCCAAAGTCCGGATGCAGGTGCCCGTCAGCGCCAATCGACGCCACGTAGGTCTCCGAGTTCGCGTGAACCGGTAGCTCCGAGATGTCCACGTTCCACGGGTTGTCGTTCGGGAAGATCGGCACTCCGGCGATGGTCGGCGAGCCGGCGAATTGGTCGGCGTCCAGGATCTCCACGGCCGCATCACAGAACTCCCTGTCCGTCGGCTCGCGGGCCTCGCGAGCGCGGAACCCTCCCACCCATTCACGCGCGCTCTCATAGAAACGTTGGTGCGTTCCGTAGATGGGTTGCTTCGCGCCCTTGTGGTCGATCATCCAGAACCCGCGTTGCCGACCGTCCTTGACCTCGTTGTTGTACAGCTCCCAGTACAGAATAAACGGACAGCCCCACTCAAGAGCCGCGCGCATGACCTTGCGCGACTTCGCGTCTTGCTCGTGAGGCGTGTGGCGCTCCGCCGGGAAGCCATACTCCCCGATGAACACGCGTTTGCCCCTAATGCCCTCTTTCGCAGGCAGCTTCGACTCGATGTAGTCAAGCGCCGGCTTGAGGTCGACGCCGCTGTCGTAGCTCGAGTACGAGACGTAGTCGACGTTGGTGTTTGGCAGCACGTCGTTCGTGACCGACGGGTGCCCCTCCATGGCGATCTTCACCAGGTTGACCTCGACGTACCCGAACACGTCGACGCCGGCGTGGGGCGTGTCCCGCTTGGCATCGTCGATCGCCCGCTGGCGCGTGTTCAGCCAGTCGGCCATCCCCGCAACCGCCTCGGGCTTGACCGCGCTGTCGTCCTTCGCGTTGTAGCCCGCCCGCAGGTGCCAGTCGCCCTCCCATTGGCCCAGGTAGAATCGCTTCCCCGTCCCGTCGTACGTGGTCAGCAAGTAGCTCGCGAACTCGTGGATCTCGTCATACTCCTTCTGCTGATCCTCCTCGGAGAATCCCTCGCTCCACCAGCCGGGCGAGAACGGATACGCCCATATCAGGTAGTGCGCGAAGGGCATGTCCAGGACGCGCACGTGCGACGGCTCATCGCGGGCAAGCTTGGTAAGCGAGTCTATGCCGTCGACGGGCTCGGCGACGTTCGATGTCCCACCGTGGTACTTTTTGCCCATCGAGAACTTCAGGATGTTCGAGCCCATGTCCAGCGTCGCCAGGGCCGTCTCGACGATGCGCGATTCGTCGGTGAATTGGTACGCTGCGCCGAATGTCTGCGTGCCGAGCACGGTGTTGAACGTGTCGATAGCGGGCAAGGCGCCGCCCTCCTCCTGGCCGATGGCGCAGAGCGCCGTGAAGCTGAGCAGTAATGTCCCTGCCGTGAGGTGTCGCATGATCCTCCACCATTCGCCTCGGGCCTGCCGAGACCTTGAGCCCGCCACGAGGAGGCCCGCGCCGCTTCGGCGAAGGCCAGTGCCGCATGGCCGCCCCAATGCTGGCAATGCTGTTGTCTTCAGCTCTTCTCAAACCCACCGAGGTGTCCCGCATGAGTGCCCCGCCCCGCGTCCATAACATCGCGCCCGGACTCGACGTCATCGAGAGCGCCACGAACGTTGGCGTCCTGCGCCGGAACGGCCGCGTCTTGCTGTTCAATTGCCTCCAGCCGGACGGGCTGGTCTCCGCCGGCGTGGCGCCGGGCGATGTGGATTGGGTCTTGGCGACGCACCACCATCGCTCCGCCCTGCGGGGCGCGCGGGAATTGGCCTTCGAGGGCATCCAAGTGGCCGTGCCTGCCTCTGAGCGGCTGCTGATTGAGGACGCGGACACCTACTGGTCCAACGATGAGCTGTACCGCGTCCATGGCTACAACTACCACCCGTCGCCGAAGACGGTCCGCGAGTCAGTCCCCGTCGCGCGCGGGCTGGAAGATGGTGACCGGCTCGATTGGCAGGACGTGACCGTTCGCGCCATCGAGACGCCAGGACCATCTTCGGGTGGGATGACCTACCTGGTGCAGCTCGAGGGCGAGACGATCGCCTTCACGGGCGATCTCATCAGCGGTCCGGGACAACTGCACGAGTTCTACAGCCTCCAGGGCCGGCGCGAGTTGCCCGACGGCAACCTGGCGTGGGAGTATCATGGCTTTGGCGAGCGATCGGCCGACGTGCTCCGGTCGCTCGATCGGGTGATCGGCGAGGGCGCGACGCTGTTGGTCCCGTCTCACGGCAAGCCCATGCACCACCCGCGCAAGGCCGTCAACGCCTTGCGCAAGAACATCGACGCCTGCATGACGAACTACTGCACCATCAGCGCGGCCCAGTGGTATTTCGCGGGCAGTCGGCTTGAGTGGCCGGCAGACGTTGAGTGGATGAAGTCCCGACTCCGGCCGCTCCCGGATTGGGTCCGTGAGGTCGGCGGGACGACGCGTGCCTTGGTCGCCGATACGGGCGAAACACTGCTGATGGATGCCGCTAGCAACGTTCACGAACAGATCCGCGAGCAGCAGAACGCGGGCGATCTCGGCCCGGCTGAGGGCATCTGGGTCACCCACTACCACGATGACCACGTGGGGTCGCTCAACGTGTTGCGCGATCAGCAAGATTGCCCGACCATCGCGC
This sequence comes from uncultured Armatimonadia bacterium, assembly GCA_964555935.1. Lineage (GTDB taxonomy): Bacteria > Armatimonadota > Zipacnadia > Zipacnadales > VGFC01 > CAZKUN01. The sequence goes on from CAZKUN010000184.1 coordinate 7,457, forward strand.
ACGAGAGCATGGTCGACATCCTGCGCCGACCCAACGCCTACCTAATGCCATGCCTCGACCCCGAGCCCGTCGTCGTCGACCGCGTCACGCGTGATGGCGAGAGCTGGCAGTGGAATGGCATCAGGCTCACCGCCTTCACGATGCCGGGCCAGACGCTCCTGGACGCCGCGCTATTGGCCGAAGTCGGCGAGGAGCGCGTGCTCTTCGTCGGCGATTCGCTGGGGCCCGGTGGGATCGATGACTACTGCGCCCAGAACCGCAATTTGCTCGGGCCCGGTCTCGGGCACGACCGGTGCCTGGAGTTAGTAGAGAGCCTGCCCGAGGGGTGTCTGCTGGTGAACCCGCACGTGGCGGGGGCCTTCGTCTTCTCGCGGGATGAATTGCGAGGAATGAGAGATGCGCTCGCCGAGCGCCGGAAGCTGTTCGCCCGGCTGATCTACTGGGATGACCCAAACTACGGCCTCGACGCGGGATGGGTGCGCTGCGATCCCTACTACCAGCCCGCGAAACCGGGCGACACGGTTGAGTGGACTGTCCATGTCCGCAACCACTCCGACGCTCCCCGTTCCGCCATCGTCGGCCTCCGCGCGCCCGATGGGTGGGGCGCTGAAGTCAGCGAAGCCGAAGTTCAGATCCCCCCCGGCGAGACGCGTGGCGCTACTCTCTCGGCGACCGCGCCGGCTGACGCCACGGGGCGCGAGGTGGTCGGCTTCGCCGTGCGGTATGGGGACCGCGACCTCGGTGAGATGACCGAGGGCGTCGTCGACCTGATGCCCTGATAGCGCCCTCTTGGGCCTCTCCTCCGCGCACGGCGCAAAACAGGTACTCGGGGACGGGAATGACGAAAGAAGTGTTGTGTCCTGTGTGGACCTCAGGCAGCCCGCGACGGCGTACCCGTTCCGCAGGTGACGCGCTCCGCGGGTCGATGTGGTGTCCGTAGACGCGAGCATTGCCGGCGGGGATTAGCACGCTGAGAGAATGGGACAAGATGCACTGCCAGGGGAAGGGAGCAGCAATATGCTGTGGACCGTACTCGTAGGCTTTGTGGTCACTCCTGCCGCGTCGGCCCAGTCGTACTGGGGGGTCGTGGAATCGCTGGAGGCTGTTCGGGGAAATGCGGTGCTCAAGTGCGCGGATTTCCTGGATGACGAACGGCACGGCTGGGTTGCCGCGGTCGACGCCGGAGACGCCGTGCTGTTCCGCACGACCGACGGGGGACGGACGTGGGAGCGGATTGCGGTCCCCGACATCGGCCACGATTTTGAGGAGATCGACTTCGTGGACCCCAACAACGGTTGGTGGGCCAGCAAGCCGGTGGGTACCCCACCGACGCCGATCCGAAGAACCCGCAATGGTGGCCGCACGTGGGTTGGCGAGGCGCTCCGGAATGACGAAGGCACGGAGATCCCATGGCGGTATGGCAACGCCTACGACATCTGCATGTTGTCCGAGCGCGACGGGTACGCCAGCGTCAGCCCCATCAGTCTGGGCCGCAGCTTCGACGGAACACCCCGCGCCTCGCATCGCACATTGCTCGCCTACGAGCCGGATCACGGGGCGTGGCGGCCGATCAGGACCGACTTCGCCGTGACGTCGGGGAAGGTCTTCGTGTACGATCCGGGCCGGGTCTGGCGGGCACGGTGGCCCGGGGAGGCGTGGCGCTCGATAGTGCCGATAGGAGGCACCGCTGGAGGGAGGCGCCCCGACCTGGAGTATACGCCGATGGACCTCGGAACCGGGCACTTCGGCGTCTACGACATCTTCTTCGTGAACCAAATTGAGGGCTGGATATGTGGGAGCCAGTCTGCCGTTCTGCATTCGGAGGATGGTGGCGGGACGTGGGAGAGACTGGACCTGCGCGTCGGCGAACACGAAGCTACGGTCTTTACGGCGGTCACCTTCGAATCACGCGTGCGCGGATGCCTGGTCAGCGACATTGGCATACACATGACCACTGACCGCGGGCGGACCTGGACGTTCACGAGGGCCCCTGGGATGGTTGGGGCCTGGATGTCGACCTGTTTCGCGGCACGTATTACGCCACAGCCCACCGGGGCCTGTACCGCTTGAGGCCGCTCTCGGTCACGGCGACCGTGCCCCGGGGGGCGCTCCGACCCACTCCCCGCACGACCCCGTTCGCGGGCCGAGGGGTGGTGCGCGACGACACTGCGGCGACGCTATCTTGGCTCGGCACGGGCGACTACATCGGCACGGGCGTGAACGTGACCAGCGGCGGCGCCAACGACGTCTTCTCATTCCGGGTGATGTACAACCATCCGACCGGCGAGGCGCCGACGGGCATATTCCTCGCGTTCGATGGAGTCGCGGAGCGGCACGAGCTGAACCTCCTGCGGCCCGACGGCGGCTCAGGAAGGGGCGACGAGTACGGCCTGGCCATCAGGGGCAGGCAGATCGGCCCGGCGGCTACCTACCGATATCGCTTCGAAGCAGATCTCACCACCGGCCGGGCAGCGGGAGACCCGACCCAGTACGACAATGCCCGCACCGTAACGGTGAATTAGCGCCGGCTGTGTATTCACACTTCCGATGCCACGGGGCGCGAAGTCGTCGGCTTTGCCGTGCGGTATGCGGACTGCGCCTTGGCGGGATGACCGAAGGCGTCGTCGACCTTACACCGGGATCACAGCGATCCCAACCCCGGCATAGAACATCCAGTGCCGCTCCCAGAAACGCTGCAGCTTTACTATGAGCGTGTTGTCTCCGATCTCAAGATCAATGGGCAGTTCAAGTTCATTCTCCCGCACGCCCTTCTCGTTCGGCACGTAGGCTAGCAGCTCGCCGTTCAGCCATATCTGCGCTGAACTCGACGAGCCGAATCGCAACACCCAGCGCCCGCCCAACGCTGAGCTGATCGTCGTCGCCGCGTATACGATGTCGCCGCTCTCGGCCTCGCGGTTGCTGCCGAGATCGACTATCGGCCAGCCCTCGTCGGCGGCCTCTATCGTCGTCCAGTCATCCGTCGGCGCGAGATCATCCTCAACCGGCGTCGACACCCACGAGATCGGGTACCACTCGGGATTCTGGTAGCGCGGGCTGACGCGCCACGATCGTAGCGCTGCCATCGTGTTGACCGTTTCGATCGCGGGGCGTAGCTGCAAGGCCGCGACCGCCCATCCTGTCGGGCCGCCAAATTCCAGTTCGAGCTTGCCGCCCTCCGCCGACGCCTGGCACTCGCGCGTGACCAGAGCGCCCCTGTCATGCACGGCGTCGAGCAGCCTGACCGCCCCGTTCACGCTCACCATCCCTGACAGCAGGAAGTTGCGGTTCGTCCACGAGACATTCGTCGTCGTAATCCGCAGCGTGTAGTCGCCGTCGGGCGCGTCAATCTGGAACCGGTGCGGAGTGCCGCTGCTCAGGCCCGTGCGGAATGGGACGGGCATCGGCTCCTTGTATGGCCAGAACGGGACGCTGTTCTGCACGCGATCGCGTAGGAATGGACCACCGTACTTCGCCGAGTGAGCGTAATACAGTTCCTCCGGCGTGGGTTCCGAATCATCCGCCACCGGCAACCACCCGTAACCCACCTCTGCCGCGTAGTCCGCATCAATGGCCACCGCTAGCCAGTCGCCATCGTCGGCGTCCGCGCCGAAGTCGAGCGCCAACTCGGCGTCGGCCGCATCCGCTGCGACGGCGAGGTCAGCGAACAGCGCCTGGTCGCCGCGCAACCGGACCTTCGTGATCGCCTCGTCCGATTCGACGCCCGCAAAGGCGGCCATGTCGCCTCCGGCCGCCATGGCGGCCCGGGCCAGCAGCGCCTCCTGCTGCAGGGCGGCGCTGCGCTCATCGTCGAGACTCTCGGGTCCGATGAGCAGCACCCCGTACACGCTTACGGCTGGGACAGTGAGTTGCGCCTGCCGCCCGTCAACCTGGATCGTGACCGGCACGCTCGCGCCATCTGCCGTCAGTCACGCGGCGGCGTCGGGCGTGACCCCATCCGGCAGCGTGATCGTGACATCCACCGGCTCAGTCGGCGTCGCGCTCCCCGTCTCGAAGTCCACGTCGTAGTTGACGAAGTGCTCGCTCAGCAACTCATCGCCATGCACCCAGGGCTTGACCCACAGCATGTTCGGCAGGTCACCCGCGATCAGCACTTCGTCATCCAGCGCCTCGCGCACCGCTGCAACTGCCTCCGCGGTTAGGGCGCGGGTCGCGTCGTTCTCTTGCGCGCGGTTTGGCATGAAGTTCCGGCCCGGCAGGATCTCGACGATCCGGCCCGCGTCGCGCCAGCGCTCCAGTGCCGTCGCCTCGCGCGGCACGTTGTCCTCGTCTCGCACACCGTTCTCGCCGATGAGGCCTAGTACGCCGCCGCCCTCGAGGTACTCTCCCATCAACTCGATCTGCGCGTCGCTGAGGCACTCGAGCGCCGGCAGGATGATAAGCCGGTACTGCTTCAGTTCGTCCAGCGTCACGCGGTCGGCGTGGATCTCCGGGTGGTTGAGGATGAACACGTCGTACGGCAAGTGTCCCTCCTCCATCGCTCGCGCCACCCCTGACATCGCGCTGATCGGCGGCGCGGCGGTCGCCGCCTGGTAGTTGTCGTACATCATCGTCGGCACCGAATACGCCATCGCGATCTGCGCGTGCCGGCGCGTGCCTGTATAGGCGAAGAGCGCGCGATGGTCGTGTCGGAAGCGATAGTAGTCCGTGATCAGATCGAGCAGCTCGGGCTCTTCCTGGAAGCCAACCTGATTCACGAAGAGCACGCCGTTCCCCGCCGAGGCCTCCGCCATCTCATGCTCGACGATGTCGGGCGTTCGCTTCTTGAATCCCGTCATCGACATGAACGGCTTCTCGCCTCGCGTCATCGCGCGGCCCATCACGTACCGGAACGCGCCCCACGCGTTGTTCCACCTGTGCTGGAACATGTCATACGCCGTCATCCCGCTCGTCTCAAACCACACCGTGTCAACGAACTCAGACAGCGCGATCTGGTACGCATTGGGGCCTACGAACCCCCCGCCCTGGTTGCCATGGACGTCGTATTCGCGCCCTATCCTCTGGGTGACCACCTTCGCGTCGCGGTAGTAACGCAGGAAGCTGTGGATGTGGGAGATGTACAGAAACTTCTGGTACTCGTTCATCACCGGAGGCTCGCAGAGCTGCGCGATCTGCGCCGCCTCCTCCTCGTTGAAACGGTGTGGCACGTTTGGCGGGAGCTGGTCCATGACGTCGAGCAAGTTGTCCTGCACGTACTGTTGGATGTGGTCGTACTGATCCACGAATTCGGGCAGCTTGCCGGTCGTCTTCAGGTAATGGAAGAACCGCTCGTTGCAGTGGTCGCAGTAACGCCCATGACTCCCCGCGCCAATCCGGCTGAGCGGGCCGCCGATATTGTCCTGGCTTACCGCGTGGCCGATCAGCGGGCTGGTGAGCCAGTCATAGTTGATGACCGACCACCAGCGCGGCGAGTTGGCGCAGACGATGAACGCGTCCCAGCCGACGCGCTCCTTCCACCAATCGTGCGAGACGTTGTAGTGCGCGCTCAGCACGCGCTCGCCGTGCATGTCCTGAGCGATGCCGTTATCCCACAGCAGCTCCCGCGCGCCCTCCTCGGTGAAGTGAATCGTCTCCTGGTACTCGTTGCTCCCGTAGACCTCGTACCAGATGCCTCGATGGGTGAGGTACTCGTGCGTAGTGTAGTCTGCCGAGCGGTCGATGTAGTCGACCAGCATCCAGTTCTCGTCCAGCCAGCCGCCGTTGCGCTCCGGCCCGCCGCGACCCTCGCCCCAGCACGCGTTCAGCACGTGTGGCCACCACGAGACCGGCCGCTCAACCGGATCGTTGAACGCCCTCACCTCGGCGCCGAAATCCGGCAGCGCCACCGTCACTGGATCGTCAGCCATTGGCAGAGGCGCCGCCTGTACCACTGATGCCGTCACCACAACTACCATCGCAACCATGTACCATCTCATATTGGTCCGCTCCGTGGCCGGTTCCCTAGCGTGCTCGCGCCTCGATCTGCTCCCAATGCTGCCTAACTGGACCGCCGGGTTTCACCCGGCATCGTCGTTGCCTGCGTAGGCCGAACTTCCAGTTCGGCGCCGTCGCCGTCCTACCCGCTTTCCAGACAGATCACTTCCCCCGCCCTCGTCGACACGTACAGCCGCTCGCCCGCCGCCGCCATCCCGTCAAACACCGGCGGCGAATCCAGCTCATGCTCGGCGAGTTTCTCGCCCTTATCGCTGCTGAACACCCATAGCATCCCGCCGAGCCGTCCTTCGAACGCCCCCAGCGGATCAACCGGATCAATCACATCGGGCGGGCCCGCTACGAACACGCGCTCGTCGGTGGCAACCAGCGCCCTCCCGCGGATGGGAATCCGCACGTTCCAACTCTCCGTGTTGCTGCCCGCAAACCTCAGCGCCTTCCCAGAGATGCCCTCGGCCGGCGTCACCGCCTGCGGCCGACCATGGTTGTCGTTGCCGGATGTATCCATCGCCGTCCCGTCATCGAAGGTGAAGTTGAGCGCGAGTTCCGCATCATCCGTCGGCGCCTTGCCGGGGTTCTCAACGCGATCGAGAAGCTCGTCTTCGGTCAGCGCGCGGTGGTAGAGCCTCACCTCATCGATCGTGCCCGTGAACGCGAAGGGAGATTCATACTCGCCCGACGCTGTGCCCGCGTCCGCGCCGACCTCAGTCGGCTGTCCCGGCGAGCCAACCATCAGACTGTCGGCCTCGCCCGTCGCGACGACGTCGCCGTCAATGTAAACGCGAAGCTCCCTCTCCAACGTCAGCACCCCCGCGACGTGCGTCCAGTCTGCACCGATGGCCTCCGCTGATCTGACTGTGTACGGCACGTCGGTTACGCGCACGGTGAACTCCGGCTTCCCATTCCGAAGCGCCAGCGCGTACCCGTGGTTGGTCCCGCCACGGGCGAGGATCGCCCCCGTCACGCCCTCCGCTTTCACAAATGCCTCGACGGTGATCGCCTTGTCCTGCGGGTTGAGGCTGGGGGTCGTCGCGACCGCGATCTGCGAGTGTTGCGCCCTCGGCTGGGCTGCTAGCAGGTACCCTTGGCCCCCAGGCGTAAAGAAATTCTCCGGCACGATGCACGCGAGCGAGTCCCACATCCGGATGAGATGCACCGCCTTGTCGTCATGCACCAGGAGCCGACCCCAGTTCGCGCCTCTTCCGAAGCGCCACGGCGCGCGCTTGAAGTACGTGTCGTCTAGCAGTCCGGCCGGCGATTGGATGACGATGTCAGCCGCCGGTCTGGGGTTGAGTTCGGCGTCGAAAGCTAGGTTGCGCATCACGATGCCATCGCCATCGCTTTGCAGGATATCAGTGAGCGCGCCTTGGGGCGGCGTGGCGTTGTCTTCCATGTTGTCGACGGTCTGCTCCGGGCCCGCAAGTTGCGCTTCGTGCTTCAGTTCGCCCGTCGCCGCATCAACGGCGTAGAGCCCAATCCCCCCGTCCAGGTGCGACGATCGGCCCGCCGCGAAGTACGCCAGCCCATCTTGCACGAGGATGCTCCCATGCACCGGCCAGGCCGATTCGAGCTGTCCGAACGCGCCGATCAGCCGCTCGTCGGGCGCGGCTCGGAATCGCCACACCAGCGCGCCGTCGGTCGCACGGACGCAGCTGACATGCCCATCGGCCGAGCCGAACAGCAGCGTCCCCTCGTGGTATGTCGGCGGAGTGTCGACTCGTCCCCCCGCCGCGAATTCCCAGACCTTCGCGCCATCATCGGCATCCAGCGCGATGACGTGGTGCGCGTCGACCTCCGCCACATACACGCGGTCGCCCACCGCCGTCGGCGCCGTGATCTTGCCGTCGAGGCCCGTCGCCCACCGCTCGCTCAGATCATGCGTCACCGCGCCCGCCGCATGACCCGTGCGTCGCGCGTCGTGACGGTACGTCGGCCAATCGCTCTCCGACGCGGGCAGCGTGTCGGCAATCTTGCCAAACGCTCTCCCTCGCTCCAGCCTCGGGCCAGGATCCGGCGCGTCCGCCGCGGTTTCAGCAGCGGGTGCCAGCGCGTTGAAGCCGTTCAGCTTCTCAGCGGAGTAGCACATGCACGGGTGGGGCGGCGCGTATTGCAGCCCGTTTGCCGGCATCATCCCCAGGTGGCACGTCCCCCGAACCCAGTTATGCACCTCATGCTTGCCCGTCTCGAGATCGATGAACTCGCTGCCTCGGCGACTGGCGATGACGTACTTCACCGTCGCCTTGTTCCGGTAGCAGCGGTGGTGGTGGGGAGCGGTGAAGATGTTCCCCATCGGGATCTGCTCCTTCAGCTCGCCCGTCCGGGGATCGAACGCCTCCAGGTACATCGGCCATTGCGATTTCTCGGGCTTCGGCCCGGTGGTCAGTTCCCTCGTGCCGAACTCCGTGCTCCACGTCCAGACCAGCCCGTCGATCACGAAGACATCCTTCCACTGAAACCACAGCCATCCGATCTCGCGCTTGGGCGTTGACCAGAGTGGCTCGCCCGTCGTCGCCGACAGCCCCATCATCGCGTTCCGTTTCGCGTGCAGCACGACATCCTCGTGGAGGATCATCGTGCCCGGCGAGGTCGCCGGCTTCGAGTCCTCCACCTCCGTGCGCCAACGCTCGTCACCGGTCGCGAAGTCGAGCCCGACCACATCCCGCCCGTCAATGAAGCAGATTATCTTGCCATCCGTCGCCGGATTCAGCGCGGGGTCGATCATCGGCCCGCTCTCATCGCCGCGGCGGCGCCACTGCGGAAAATACTCCTCGCTCGTGCCCTTCAGCGTTGGTTCAGTCTCCCATTTCGTCTGCCCCGAATCCGCATCGACCGACATCACCTTCAGTCGCCCATCGCGCAGGACCGACAGCAGCAGCGCTCCGTCGTGGAGGATGATCTCGCGCGTGTCCTCCGTGCCCCCGTACGTCTGCCTCACTTCGCCCGTTGCCGCATCCAGTTGGCTCACCGGCGCGTGGTATCCCAGCGTCACGTACACGTGATCGCCCACGGCGACGAGGCGCTTGGGCAGGTTGACGGGGAGATTGTCCGGCCGGTCGGTGAAGTACGTGTCCTTCCATTCCCGCCAGCCCCACTGCTCGATTGGCGTCTTCCAGAGCATCGTCCCATTGAACGCGTCGCGAGCCGCGAGCGACCACTTGTCCGGCAGTTCGTGGTCGCCCATCGTGCTCGTCGGGCCCTCGTCCACGATGTAGAAGATCCGGCCCTTCGCCGTCACCACCGCGCTGATGCTTGAGTCTGAATCGTGCGATCTAAACCACAGCGGCCCCGCCAGCCACTGGTAGTGTTTGGGCGGCCCGACCACGGTATCGTTCGCGACGGGATTCCCGTCCGCGCCGTGCAGGTGGTGCGTCCATTCATCGATCTCCGCCGGCCACTCTTTGGTGGTCTTCTGCCACTCGCCACCGCGTTTGATGGTGGCGACGCCGCCCGGCGCGAGCACCCGCATGACCTCGCTCATCGGCACGGAGCCGAGTTTCTGCGTCACGACGAGGTTCACGAGATTCTCAGCATAGGGGAGACGCCGTCCGGTCAGTCGCGCCACGGACACATCACCATAGACGCCCCTGGCTCTGATCGTCTCGCGAGCCTTGCGGACGTTGGCGGGATTCGCGTCGAGCCCGTGGACGATGTATCGGTCGTTGATCCGCAGATCGGCGGTTAGACTGCCGTCCCCGCACCCCAAGTGGACGATGACCCCGCCCTGAACGCCCGTCTCCCGCACCAGCGCCGCCGCGTCAACCGGCGCGCCCTTCGCCGCGAGCAGTGCGGTGCTCGCGCAGATCAGCGCAAGCAGACTGACAGCCAGAACCAGGTGGAAGCGTCCCATGCCGGTGACACCATCCTCGGGTCGTGAGTTGGGCTCAATTCAGGCCCTTGGCGCAGCCCTCAAGTCTTCGCGGCGGCGCTACGAAGTCCTCTCCGGCAGGGCTGCAGGAAGCCCTCGCTGAACTACCCGACACGATGAAACTCTACCCAATTGCCCTCGCTGTCGCCCTATCCGTCGCCTCCACCGCATCCGCCCAAGTCTACGAGTTCGGGTGCGTCGTGCAGGCTGAAGTCCCGCTCGCCGACCCCACCATCGAGCTGGAGATCGATACCGACGATCTCCGCGCTGCGCTCGGTGATGTGGTACCCGCGCCGCCGCTTCATGTTGTCGTGACGGACGCGGACACCGGCGACGAATTGCCGTCCGCTGTCTCCGAGCTGAGTGGCGCGAAGCTCGTGGTCGCGTGGGCGGCAGCGGGCGCGATGGCGACCGGGGATGAGCGAGCGTTCCGCGTGGCGTTAGCCGGAGGCGAGCGACCCGCGCCGGCCTTGGGCGCGGGGGAGTTGGCAATCGAGCGCGAGGGCTCCAGTCTCCTGATCTCCACCGGCCTTGCGCGGGTCACCCACGACCTCAACCGAGGCGGGACGATCACGTTGATCGACTATGGACCCGGCCGCGCGTTGCCCCTCACGATGAACGACCGGGTCTGGAGCAAGGATTGGGGAGCGTTCTATCTCCGCGGCGACACGGATGCGAAGGTGAGCGTCGTCAGGACTGGTACGTGGCGGGCGGACGTCGAGATCGATGCTCGCTACATGCGCGGCGATACGTGGGCGCCGGGCGAGCCGGCGGCGCAGTACCGGTTCACCTACCGCGCGGGGAGCCCATTCGTTGACGTCTCGATGGAGTCTCGCCAAGCAGGCGCGGAGGTCTGGCAGCAACTCCACGTGCTTGAGTTGCACCACACCGACGATTACTTCACTCACCGAGCGCTCGGGGAGCCGCTTGAATCGGGCGAGCTAACCCACCCCAGCCAGACGGCATCACTGCAGGGGAGGCCATGGGGAGCGGTGCTGAACGAGCAAGATGCCATCGGTCTCGTCGGTTGGCCGCTGTACGGAATCCACGACGGCCTCGGCAAGTACGGCATCTATGTTCACGGACCATGGCTCAACGATGTGGCCCTCGGGCAGTCGGCAAGCAGCGCGATCTACATTGGTCCATCGGGCGGATCGCCCGAGGCGCTGGCGGAGATGATGCGCGCGCCGCGGCCCGGCTACTCGATCAGGCAGGAACACCCCAGACCTCAAGCCATGGTAGCGGCGCTGTTGCAGCAAGTTGACCGACTGCCGCAGGCGGGTCGCACGGGCGACCTGGCGGCGGCCGCGAGTTACTTCACGCTCGCTGCCAGCGATGCCGCATCGCGCGGAGATCTTCGCGAGTGCGCCGATGCAATGAGTTCAGCGGAAGTGCTGATGGCCGCCGCGCCCG
>CAZKUN010000185.1:0-7295 GCA_964555935.1 uncultured Armatimonadia bacterium
CGAGCAGATCGCTCATCGCCGGCGGGGGGCCAACGTCGAAGGACTCGAGCATGTGCAGCGCGCTGACCCAAAACTCGTGCCAGTTGCGGTAGTTCTCGACCTCAGCGGGCGCGAACTTCGCCAGCTCCTCGCACGTCTTGTCGACATCGCGCCAGACCAGCCAACTCGAGCCGTCATCGTATGGCATGAACCAGAGCGGCTCGTGCCACAGATACTCCAGCCCGTGTTTTTCCAGTTCCAGCTCGGTCGGCACGGGTCCGGAGCACATGTGCTGGTGGTCGACGCCGCCTCGGTTGATGCGGAAGCCCGGCTGTCCCGGGAAGTCCTCCGTGCTGCAGCACCCGCCGAGAACGTCGCGCCGCTCAAGCACCAGAACGCGCTGACCGTGTTTCGCGAGGTACGCCGCGCACGTCAGTCCATTGTGGCCGCCGCCGATGACGATCGAGTCGTATGCTGCCATGATGCACCTCAGCCCAATGCGGGCCCGCGGAATTCGTTGAATGCCTCGGCGACGGCGGACACGTTCGGCTTCGGATACTCGGGTCTATGCCAGCGGAGCGAGATCCCGGCGAAGCCGCCCTCGGGCGTGGCGAGAGCCTCCACCAGCTTGCGCGCCTCGCGTCGGCAGTCAGCAGGCGTGCCAGTGGCGAGGGTGCCCATCATATCCACGGACGCCTTGCACGCGACCTTGCCGCGGAGCTTCTCGGCCCACGTCTCGATCCCCACCGTGTTCGGTTGCACGATCTCGATGACGTCTGGCCCTATTGCGAGGTAGTCATCCAGGATCGCGCTGATGTCGCCATCAAACAGGCAGCCAGCGAGAAGCCCGTGGGACCTGATATGGCCGAACATGTTCGCGTAGATATCCGCGAAGTGCTCGCGCCAGAGAGCTGGCGAAAACATCAGCCCATCCGTCCCCGCGAACTCATCGATGATAGCGACCATGTGGACGCCGATGCTGGCCCAGCGGTCGATGATGGCCTTCTGGTACTCCGCGATCTGCCGCACGACGGCTACCACCTCGTCGAGGTTGTCATGCAGCCTCATCAACAGGCCATCGTAGCCGTAGAGGTTGAACGCGATCAGCAGCGGGCCCGGGTCGACATACCCGCAGATGAAACGGTCGGGGTAGTGCTCGGCTATCGTCGCTTTGGTGCGCTCGAAAAACGGGTCGCTGATGGACGGATCGGGGAACGCGTATCCACCGATCGCCCCTGGCTTGCTGAGGGGCTTCTCGATGACATCATACGCTGTCTGGTCGCTCTCGGGCACGCGCTGGAGACAGCCCCACTCGTCGCGTCGGATGCGCTCGCCCTCGGCGTTCACACCCTCTTCGGTAAACGTCCAGTGGTAGGTGACCCGTAGCGAGTCAAACGACGCGACGCCCGGCACCAGCTTCACCGTCGCGGGGTCGAGCGTATCGTACGCATCGTACAGGTGCACGACATCGTGGATCTCAAGCGGCAGGCAGTCCGGGCCCTCGAACCGATACGCTGCCTTCACTCGTTCGATGTGGTTCATACCGCTGGCCCTCCGCCTGGCTGTCCGTGCCGGCGGGTCTCCCGACCCGCCGGATGTGGGTGCGCGTAAGCCCGGCGGGTCGGGAGACCCGCCGGCACAGCCGCCTACCCCATCGCCCGCGTGCATTGGATGCACAGTTCAATCGCCCGGCGCCCGGTGGCGAGGTCACTCAGAGGCGGTCCCGTGCCGAGGATTTCGTCGATGAATGTGGCCGCGTCCTTGGCGATTGACGCGTCGGTGTCCGGCTTGATGACTTGCTGCTCGCCGCCCTTGTCGATGGTCACTCGCAGCCCATCTTGTCGGTCGAAGCCGCACGAGCCGTCGGTGGTGATGATGGTTCCCATGTAGCCGGGCACGTCGGTGAAGCCCATGCCAAACTCGATCGTGCCGACGAGGCCTGAATCATAGCGCATGGTGACGACAGCTGAGACCTTCCCCTCGCGCTCCGTCCCGTGGGCGTCGATGCTTGCCGGCTGGCCGAAGAGATCGATAAACTGATCGATGAAGTGGATGTGAAGCGCGCAGAAGATGTCGCCGCGACGGTCCGGGTCGACGTACCACTTCCCGCCCCCATAGTAGCGGTAGTAGGCCGCGCGCGGCTCGCCCAGGTCGCCCAGCGCCTCCTTCAGCGCGACGTGGTGGGTCTCGGCTCGCACGGTCAGCCCGTGGTGAAGGATGACGCCCTTCGCGTCGGCCAACGCGACCAACTCGTCGTACTGGTCCAGGTCATCCACGAGCGGGTACTCGACATGCACGTGCTTGCCTGCCGACAGCGCGCTCTTGACCTGCTCGTAGTGGTCGGCATTGGAGGTGCTGATCACAACGGCGTCGACGTCATCCGACGCGAACACGGATGCTGCGTCGGTGGTCAGAGGGATCGACGTGTCTCCGACAACGTCACGCAATCGGGCCTCGTCCCTGGCGCAGGCCAACACGACGCGCGAGCGCTGATCGGCACTGTATTGGCTGACTCTCTGCGCGCCCATGCCCCCGGATGCTCCGATGACGGCAACTCGTACCTGTTCAGCCATGGTTCTCATCTCCTCCGTCGGCGGTGTGTGGCCCCGCTCTGTTCCCCGTCGGTCGGGGCGGGCCCTGCGCAGGGACCATCGCGCCTCGCGGTGAAGTGGCGCGGCGGTGATTACCAACATGAGAGCCCATCTCGTCTACACAGCGCTGGGGGTCTGCCTGTCTGCCCATGCGGCCGGTCAGACGAGCGTTACCCTCGGCAGTGGCCCCCACGTCCTGCACGACGACGTGGCGATTCTCTGGGGCGGGCACACGTTCTCGTACGTGTTGCAGGGCGAGGACTACATTTTCTGGACCGCGACCCACAACCGGACGACTGAGGGCCCCCAGGACGAGGCTTTCGCGCCCTACATAAGACGCCAGCACAACACGCGCCTGATTGGGCAGTACCCCCTGCCGGGCACGGACGGCGTTCCCCAGGTACATGAACTCACAATCGAGGGCGACGGCCTCGCATCGGGTTCCGAGCCGTTGCTCTTCCGGACGCCCGACGGTTATCTGCACGTGATCGTCGGCACGTACCACTACAATCCTCAAGAGCCGACGTGGTACCTGAGCGGGCGGTTGCGCTACTACCGTAGCGCTCGCCCGGAGGATGTCAGCGAGTGGATCGATCGCACGGAGCTGATCCCCACCGATCCGTTCGGGGAGTTTCACCTCCGCAAGAATGTGGCCGTCACGCGCGATGGCTCCCGCGCGGCGATCGCAATACTGGCCATCTCCGAGGATGGCAGCATTCCGTTCAACACGCCGGTGGTGTTCCTTGGCGAGCGAGACGGGCTCGATTTCCGCTTTGCGCCGGCCGTGAAGTACCGCGAGCCACTGGGCTTCTTCTATCCCCAGGTCGCGGCGCTGGATGATGACATCGTGCTGCTCGGCGAGGTCTGGGACGTCGCTGAGCGCGCGACCGGCCGCCTCATCCATCTGAATTGGGACGGCCAAGTGGTGCGCGAGCAGGAGCTTCCCGCCGACGAAGCCGATGGCACGTATTTCTCCTACGACATGTGCCCGCGAGGCCTGGAACGCTGGGACGAGCTGCTGATCTACCACAGCATGTCCCCGAAGGATGGGCCGTGGCGGCATCAGTTCCTCTCCTACGATGTGGCCGCGAGGCAGCTCTCCGCGCTCGGCGAGACGCCGACCGAGTACAACCTCAGCAACGCGGGTAAGTGCGTTCAGCTCGGACCCGACGCGTGGGCATTCGTCAACAACCCGTCCATGGGCGGGCTGCACGTGTGGGACGGCGATCTCCTCGCGGGCGAGCCGCTGAAGCGCGCGCCCATCGACGGGGCCAATCCGATCGGCGAGGAGTACAAGGCGACGAGCTACGTCCTCACGCCGAACGCGTTGCAGGGATCGGTCATCACCCCGGGCGTCGCATACATCATGTCTGACGCGCATCACCAGGGGAAGGGCGCCGCGGATCGCGGGCCGTGTTCGCTGCTGCTATGGAGGCTCGAAGCGAGCGATAGGGGATAGGTAATGGATTTCATCGCCGGCCTCGCCGCATTCGCGCCACTCCTGCTCGGACAGGCGGACGGTATGCCCACGCCCCGAGAACTCTACGACCGCGTGCCGTTCCCCCCGCTGGAGTATGAGGTCCAGAGTGATGAGATCATCGACTCCTTAACCGACCCGGACTTGAAGCTCCGGCGGATCGACCTCTCATTCGTGAGCCAGGTCCACCAAGGCGTTCGGATGGACCAGACGGTGACCATCTTCATGCCCGCGGACCCACGCATCAACGCCACGCCCGAGCGCAGGGGCAAGGTCGTCATCGTTGGCCAGCGGCGCGGAGACGAACCGGTCCTCTGGAATTATGGCGAGCCGATCGCGGCGCGGACGGGCTACCCCACGACGGTCATCGACGTTCCCGGCGCGTTCGACGGCAAGGATGGCGAGGGCCGCTGGATCCGCCACACGTCCGACGCCGGGCGCGCGAGCAAGGACGTGACCGACCACAACTACTTCCGGCTGGCTGCGTGTTACATCAGGGCGATGGATCTGTTCGAGGAGATCCTCGAAGTCGAAACCGTGCGCGCAGTCATCGGCGGGCATAGCAAGCGCGCCACAAGCGCCTACACGGCCGCCGCTATCGATCCAGAGCGCGTCGCGGGCGTGGTCTACATGGGCAATGAGTCGACCTTCGAGGTCATGGACGCCGACTACCGCGCGCCCCTCTCGCCGCACCGGGCCCAAGCCTGGGTTGCCTGCCCCGTCCTATACATCGGCGCGACCAATGAGGACGGCTACGAGATGTTCTCGATCAACCACATCCAGTCGAAGATGACCGTCCCGTGGGCCATTCAGTACACGCCGAACTATCGCCACGCCTCGAACTCCGAGAAGCAGTTCATGGACTGGCAGATGTGGGTGTCGCACGTGTTCGACGGGCGGCCGCTGACGCGGATCGGCGAGACCAGCCACGAGATCACGGCTCGGGGCCTAACGATGCGCGCGAAGATCGAATCGCCCAACAAGATCATCCAGGTCAAGTTCTGGTACGCCTACTGCGACGACGTGCCCTTCTGGCGCGATCTGGTCTGGTATCCGGTGTACAACGTGAAGGAGTCCGACGGCGTCTACGAGGGGTATAACGACGGCAAGACGCCGGATGCGTGGCTCGTTGAGGTGAAGGACGTGGCGATGGGCTTCACGGGCTACCTCAGTAGTTTGCCCCAGAAGGTCTCGGACAAGGAGACGGCTGTCCGCAAGTCCCGCGGATCACGCTCCCGCCACTGGGAACCGAACAAGTGAGGGCGCGGCCCGGATGTGTTCTTCCACGGGCTAGGCAGCCCGTGGCACTGAAGGTTGGGAGCGAGGAGAGGGACGGCGAAGGCAACGGAGCGCAGGGCGCGCTCAGTCACGGTCGGCGCCCGGATAGCTTTGCGTCAGACCGCCCTGCTGCAGGCGTTGGCGGACCTCATTGGCCGCCGCGCAGGCCCCCGGCCAAGTCAGGCGCTGACAGGCTGCGGAAAGAACCGAGGTCGGCGTCCTGCCGTTGCGGGGATCTCGGGGAGCGCCGAACTCGGCCGCGAGGTCGTGCCAGGCCCGCATGTAGGAGACATCATGCAACAGGTAGTGGGCATCAAGGCGACTGGCGTCGAGCCTCGGGAGAAGTTGGAGGAGCCGGCGGCCCTGATCACTGCGATCCGCCTGGGTCCGTTGCCCCCGCGCGAAATACTGACAGAACCGCCATTCGGGCCACCGATGGGCAAGCACGCCAATGTCTAGGAACACAGGCCCTGATGCTCCCAGGATGATGTCCCCCGGCCAGATGTCTGAGATGCCGGGGCTGGACGGCTCCGCACAGATGAACTCCGCCAACTCACGCAGAAGCCCGACCACGCTCTCGGCGGCGTCGTCGTCGATCAGCGTCCTCACCCCAGAGCACACGTCGGCGGCCATGGCGGACGCCCCGGGAGTGGACGCCTGGTCGTCGGCGATGTGCTGCCGGAAGACTGGCTCCGCTTCCTCCAGATGGATCAGCCCCTCGATGCACCGCCCAATCCGTCGGAGACGCTCCTCGGACGGTGGCTCATCGCTGAGCTGCGTGAGCGAAGGGCCGTCAACCCACTCCGTGACCAACAGATGCCCGTCATCCACCCAGAGCGCGGGGGCCGCGGGGTACCCATGCTCGGCCAGCACGGCGTGCAGACTGGCTTCGGTCGCCAAGTCTGTCACGTCAGCCGCGGAAGAGGAGCGGGGGCCTTGACGCAGTACTTCCGGCTGTCCCACTCGAGTTTCCACACGCGCCCGCGGACAAGAGCCAGCGAGCCAGCGCCCTTCCCCACTGGCGCTTGCCACCGGCCAAGCCGGCTCCTCACCCAGTCCGCACGATCGTCGACATCTCTGGACGGCGGCTCGGCGGCCATCACTTGGCCTCTCCGACAGGATACAAGGGATTCCCCATGCGGAACTGAGCGCCCGGCGTCGGCCGAACGGTCAGTCGTTGGCTGCGATGCTTCGACGACGGGAGTCTGGAGGCCTGCACAGCCGCATGTGGAGGTTGCTGGAGCCGGGCTGGGTAACCCCGCAACGAATGGCCGACTGTTGAGCGAGCTGGCCGCGTGCCCGAGTCGTGTGTGTGGGATTCCGCCGGGAACGCCCACGGAGGAGACGGAGTGATGAAGACTGCGCTGCTGGCGTGCTTGCTGACACTGGAGGCGTGCGCAATGGCCGATGAAGTGATTCTCCACGTCAGCTTGGATGGGGGACCTCTCGCGACACCTATTGCCGCGCGGGATGCGGCGCGCCCCCTGCTAGCCGCGGGTCATGCCGTGACCATCGAATTGGCCGGCGGCACGTATGAGCTGCCGGAGCCGTTGGTCCTCGACGAGCGTGACTCGGGCGCCACCTGGCGCTCGAAGTCGGGAGAGCGCGCGGTGCTGTCTGGCGGAAGCTCGATCACCGGCTGGGAGCCGTCGGGGCAGGGCTTCCCAGAGGGCGTCATGCGCGCGCGTGTTGAGCCAGGCCGGCGTTTCCACCAGCTCTGGGCCGGCTCCTCGCGGAGGCAGCGCGCCCGAATACCGAATCGCGGTTATCTGCGCGCCCGGCAACTCCGTGAGAAGGGCTTCTACTACGAAGGCGACGACCTCTCGGGCATGCCGCGTCTGACTGAGGACGGCATCATCTTCATGCTCCACCTTTGGGAGAGCAGCGCGCACTGGGTGGAGAGCGTCGATGAAGCCGCCGCGTATGTGGACCTGACCTCAGGCATAGCGTGGGGCGGACACTACCCTCCG
>CAZKUN010000185.1:7305-18491 GCA_964555935.1 uncultured Armatimonadia bacterium
TTACTGGATCGAGGGCGCTCGCGAGGGGCTGGATGAGGCGGGAGAGTGGTGGCTCGATCCGCGCGAGGGTTGGCTGCACTACTGGCCGCTGCCGGGGGAGGATCTCTCGCGGGTGAATGTTGTGGCCCCTCGACTCGCGCCGACGCTGCTGGTGCTGGATGGGAAGCCCGAGGACGGCAGCTTCGTCCAGGGAGTCCGATTCGAGGGCCTCGTCTTCGCCCATGCAGGCGCCGAGATGCCGCGTGAGGGCAGGGGGGTCACGCAAGCCGCCGTCGCGCAGGCAGCCGCGGTGATGGTGACCGGTGCGCGGGAGTGCGTGTTCGTCGGTTGCGAGATCGCCCACGCGGGCGAGCACGGCCTGTGGCTGCGGCGGGGGAGCCAGGACTGCCGGCTCGAACGCTGCCACATCCATGACCTTGGTGCCGGTGGGGTGCGCATCGGCGAAGGCGAGACCGCCCCGAGTGAGGCCGAGGCGGTCGAGCGGATCACGGTCGAGAACTGCTACATCCACGATGGCGCCCTGCTGTTCGCGGGTGGCCCAGGCGTCGGGATCGGCCGGAGTTCGCACAACACGATCCGCCACTGCGAGATAAGCGACTTCCTTCATATCGGAATCAGCATCGGCTGGCAGTGGGGCTATCAGCCACCGACCGCCCATCACAATCTCATCGAGTTCAATCGCGTGCACCATATCGGCCACGGCGTCCTCTCGGACATGGGTGCCATCTACACGCTGAGCGAGTCGCCCGGCACTGTCCTGCGCGGCAACGTCATCCACGATGTCCTCTGCTACCCCAAGTACTACAACGGCCACCTGGCGAAGGGTCTCGGCGACGGCCCTACCGAGGGCTCGGGGATCTACCTCGACGAGGGCACCACGCGCGTGCTCGTCGAGGGCAACGTCGTGTACGACGTAAACGGGTCGGCCTACCACATCAACTACGGCCACACCAATGAGGTGACCGGCAACGTCTTCGGTCTCTCACCGACCGCTGTCTGGATCAACCACGCGCAGGACTTCGCGTCGATGTTAAACCTGGCCGGCAACGTGCTCGCGCCGCTATCCGAGCACGCGTTCATCGAGAACGCGCCTGCCACGCTCGACGCCTCGGACAACCTATGGGTGGTCCCCGAGGATGTCACTCCGTTGTTCGCGGGCAAGCCGTTCTCCGCCTGGCAGGCGCAGGGGCGCGATGTCGACGGTCGAGTCGTGCAGGAGGCCCTGCCTGCCTCACAGGAAGACGCCGTGAAGCGTCTGATCGAGTTGGGAGGCGAGCGGCTTGAACTCGCGGCTGAGGCCTTCGCGACCGCCGGGCTCGTCGGCGACGCCGAGTGGACCGCCCTCCCTGGCAAGTACCCGCCCCGACGCGACGACGAGATCCCCTCGGAGCGCCCGTCTGAGTTCTTCATCGAGGACTTCGAGAAGGTGAGCCTCGGGAGCAAGCCTTTCCGCTCAATGCACGCCGTGCCGGAGCAGACAGAACTCGCCGTCACCGACGAGCAAGCGGCAAGCGGGAGTCAGTCGCTGAAGGTGACGGACGGCCCTGGCCAGCCGAGCTTCTGCCCGCACTGGGCGTACGAGCCGACGGTGCGCGATGGGGTCGTGAGAATAGCGTTCGATCTCATGCTGCCGTCGGAGGGAGCATGCGCCATCAGCCTCGAGGCGCGCGACTGGAGTCAGCACGCGTACCGCACCGCGATGAGAGTCGCGTTCGCACCCGACGGCACGGTGACGGCCGGCGGTCGGACCGTCGGGAAGCTGCCGCTCGGCGAGTGGGCGCACGTTGCGTGCACCCTCGGAGTCGGTCCGGCGAAGGAGGCGGGCTTCGAGGTGGTCGTGCAATCTGAGGACGGCAATGAGCTTCGGGCGAGTGGCCCCGTCAGCGACGGTGCCTTCGAGGTCCTGACCTGGCTGGGCTTCTCCGCGGAGGGCGAGGAAGCCGGCACGTGCTACATCGATAATCTGGAAGTGGCTGGCGGGTAGCGACGGGCTTCCAGCCCGTCGAGTGCCTGGGTTACTTCTCCTCCGCCAGCCGGCCCGGCTTCGTGAACGCGCTGAACGCCTTCGTCCGCAGCCAGCCATCCCAGTCCGTCCGCGCCGCGCTGAGGCTCTCTCCCGTCCAGTCATTCAGGAACGCGGCGATCCGCTCGTCATGCTGCAGATCGCCCGTGCGCCCGATGCAGTCGATGACCGCGACCACCGTCGCTGGGCCACCGATGTCGCGCATGGCCTTCGCTGCCTCAGTCGCCACGTCGGGCTGATAGAGCAGATCGTCAAGCCAGGGCAACACGAATGGATCGGCGATCTCGCGGGCTTTGTCGATGATCGCCAGCCGCGCATCGGTATCGCCAGCCCGAGGGATCTTCCGCGCGAGCGCCATGACTTGCTTCCGCACCTCGCGCGATGGCGTGGGCAACCACCAGCCGCGCCGATGGATCTTCAGCCTGGCGTCATCGCCTTCCCACCGGTGGTACGACTCGTATCGCCAGTCGAGCGGCGATTCCTCGCCGCCGTCGCCCTGCACGAGCGTCAGCACGTTCATCGGCGCCTTGCCGAAGTAGCGGCGGTAGCGCGTTTTGCCGTCGCTGCGGGTGGGATCAAACGGCGCCCACCCCACGCCGCGCACGTACGCCTCCGCCCAGCGGTGCGAGACCCGGTCGATGTGAACGTTCGCGCCCGATCTCCGGGCATTCCCACCAGCAAACCGCGCGGGGATGCCATGTGCCCGACACAGCGCGATGAAACAGAACGTGTACTCGCTGCAACTCCCCGTCCCTCGCTCCAGCACCTCATCGGCGGAGTCCCAACTCCCGTCTCGCGAGTACGACAGCTTCTCAGTGATGTAGTCGAAGATCGCGCCAATCGTCTCGACGGGATCGCTCCCGCCGGCGTCGATCTCGGCCATGGCCTCCCGGATCGTCTCCGAGTCGAGCGCGTACTTCGCGCCATCGGCGAGGTAGAGGTCGTCGACCCAGATGGGGATGGTCTCCTCTCCCAGCGCTTCCGCTAGGGGCGCCGACCATGGCCGCAGCGTCGCCTCGGTGATCGAGCGGGCGACGAGGTGCTCGCCCGGGGCGAGGTTGGGGACGCTCCAGCGGGCGATTCTCTGTCCCCACGGATTGGTCTCGATCTCTTCCGGCCGTGGCACCATGGTGCAGGAAGTGACCGCCTGCCCCGGCGTGTTCGGGGCGCAGGCAATGTAGAGGTCGATCGCCGGCGCGGCCTCGGCGCCGACATTGATCGTCCGGTCCACGAAGACCACCGTTACGCGCTCCTCGTCCTGCGCGAGGGCCATGCCGGCGAGGCCGATGATAAGCACTCCAATCGCAGTTCTCATGGCCTAGTCCACCCGCTTCAGTAGGATGGCATCAATGCCCGCCAAATAGTCCGGCGACAGCTCCGAACGCCCCGCGCACTCCAGCCGCAGCACAGTCGGCTCGCCCGTCACGCGGATGCTCTCGATCTGCAGTCGCCGCACGCGGATCGTCGGCGACTGCCCGTCGAACGCATCGCCCAGCGCCTGTCCGCCGATGGACCACTGACAGATCCCGTAATCGTGAGACGTCACCGCCAGTGCCGTGGCCTCATACCGTCCATGTGGCAGCCCCGCCAGCTCCACCTCAATCCAGTCGCCGGGAGCGCCAAAGCGGATGAACAGCAGCTTCCGGCCCGATATCGGCGCATCGCCATCGGAGCCGATGGACTGGCTCTCCCAACTGACGCCCTCGCTCCCTCGGATCGAGTCGATGTCCTCACCCTCGATCACGGTGACGTCGGGCCCGAGGGTCTCTCCGAGCACCAACGGATTCCGCCAGTTCCCAACCCAGTTCCTCGGATAGCGGCTGTCGCCATGCACGGTCCAGACATCGAAACCCCATGGGTGCAGCACGCCCGGCGCGCGGTAGCGATAGCGCTGCCCCCACGGATCGAGCGGAATGCGCTCGCCGTCCCAGTGCCGGGTCCCGACCAACGCCTCAATGCCTTGGGGATACCGACCCTTCTCCTTGCGGAAGCTCTCCAAGGCCTCGGCGAGCGAATCCACCGTTGCCCGCGCCTCGGCGTCTCGCGCGGCGAACAGCGCCTCCTCTTTAGGGAGGTAGTCCTGCATCCACTCGTATGGATCGTTGATGGGGATCTGCCTGAAGCAGATGCCATCGAGTCCAATAGCGTATCCCGCGCCGAACTCGCCCGTGTCACGGTCCATCGTCGACGGGTTCGCACCGACGCACTCGAACCGCACCCAATAGTCACCCGCCTCCAGTCGGCGCTCGCCGAGCTTCGTCTCCACGGTGGTGCCGTGGTGGAAGTTCTCGGGCCAGTTCTCGATTCTCCCACGCAGATAATCGTGGAAGTCAAGCTGCGGATGCAGCACGTCCTCTTCCCGATCCGCGTCGATCAGGCTGACTCTCCACACGCCGTAATACTGCGACAGATTCTGAAAGACCGAGGCCGAGTACCGGCCTGGCTCGGGCAATGTGATCGGGAACTCCACCCATCCGCCGGGGCCCTCACCGTCCATCGTGAAGAAGCGCTTCAGGTTGCAGGTCCGGTTCGATGCCGAACGCGGCCTGAGCCCCGGCGCGGCTCTGCACTGGTCCACCGCCCGCGACGGCTCGATCCACACCTCCGGCAACATGCGATCCTCAGCCGGTGGCATCTCCCACAGTGGTTCTGTGACGCCCTTCTGGTACCAGTAGGCCACCGACGACCAGTGGTCCGGCCGATACTTGAAGTCATACGACGGCCACTTGCCCGTCTCGGGATCGACAACGTAGATGAAGCTTCGGCGCTCGATCTCGACTTTCAGCGACCTCTTGAAGGTCACCGCATCGTCGATGTGCCAACGGTAGGCGGTGATCCGTCGCTCTTCGCCCTTCGTCTCGCAGATCGTCGTGCCCACTCGCAGGTTGCTCGTGAGCCGCAGATTCCACGCGTCATTGAAGTAGTCTTCCGTCCCCGTGCCCACCAGCGACGGCTCCTCCTCGCCATCCACGTAGAATCGATCATCCGCCTCGCCAAACCAGCTCCCGACCGTGTTCTGCGACGAGAAGACCGTCCCCACGTACTGTCCCTCGCCCTTGCCGTCGAAGACGGTGTAGACGGTGAACGGCTCCGCCGGATACTCCTGCCGGTATCGCGCGTGGAAGTACAGCGTGTCCTTCGGGAGCGTCTTCAGCTTCAGCCACTCGCACTGGAAGTAGACGGTCATCCGCTCGGCGCCTTGGTTGTGCACCTCGATGCGGCAGTGCTCGCGGAAGGGCATTCGCCAGTAGCAGTTCAGCGCGCGCCCGTAGCTGCTGACCTCGATGGGGAGCGAGGAGATATTCGCCTTCATCCCGTTCCCGGCGGCGAAGAAGTCGCCGATGGGGCTCTCAACCGATGGGACGGGTGAGTGGTCATAGAAGATGCGCAGCATGAGGTTGCGCGGATAGCGCCGGTCGCGGCTGGCGATGGTGAACCACATGTGCCGAATTTCGCCGGGCCCGTTGAGGTCGGCGATGATGAGGCGTTGGCCGGGGCGAGGGTGGTGCGGATCTCGGTTTGACTCGGGGTCGAATTCGCCACTGGATACGCGACGCGTTTCGCCGGGGAGCGGCCGCGTGAGGTCGCCGAGGATGTCGGCCTGGGAAGCGCTCGCGGCGATGGCGGCCAGCACAGACACGCTCAGTCGGTTCATGGGCGACCTCCGATGCTCATCACCCGCTTCCCCGCGTGGCGCCACTGACCCTCTCGCGGCCCAACAAGGAGCCCGTATCGACGTCCAAGGGTTGCTGGAGTGATGGGGCCCGTGTCACGTGTAGGAGGGGTCTCAACCCCGACGCCGTGGGGACGGCCGCAGGCAAGAATGCCTGCGCCACGTGACGGCAGGTCGGGGTTAAAACCCCTCCTACACAAGACAACAGCGTGCTCCATCAACTCGCCGATCAGGCATCGGGCCTGGGACTTCGGCACGGACTCGCCTACAAGGAAGGAATCGCGCTGTCTATGCGCTAATCGGTTGCCACCATGACCCGAACACCAACTGTTGCCCTCATCCTGCCGGCCCTACTGCTTGGGGTGGTGAGCGCCGCGATGACTCAAGAGACTCGACCGATCGACTGGTCAGCCTGGCAGCAATACCGCGAAGCCGTCGAGCACCCGTGCGCCGCGATCAAGGCCGTCGACCTCGACCGCGCCCGGCGTAACGTGGAGCAGTACGAGTGGGCGAGCGACTACGTGGCCGGGCTGGCGAAGAGCGCCGACTCCGTCCTCGATCGGACCACGCCGGAGTACCTAGAGAACATGATTCCCAGGACGACTCCCGGATGCACCGGCCCCTGCCCGGCCTGTCGGGCGAAGGGCTTGCCCTGGCATCCGAATGGCCAGTGGACGTGGTCTGAGAGCACTCCCGACCAGATCACCTGCAAGGCCTGCGAGACCGTTTTTCCCAACGACGAGCACCCCGAGACCGTGAACATCCGCAGCACGTGGGATCCCGAGCAAGAGTTCACCTTCGTCGGCGGCGAGACGTTCAAGTGTTTCGGCTACACTCGCGCTCGCCCGAGCATCTCGGGGATCATCCGCGCCCGCAAGGTCGGCCGCTCGACGAGCCACATGAGCACCCTCGCGCTCGCCTACGCGCTGACGTCTGATCCGCGCTACGCCGAGGGGACGAAATCCTACCTTCTGCGCTTCGCCGAGGTCTACCCGAAGTACCTCGTGCGGGCGGGCTATGGCTATGGCGAATACACCGACTGCGACCCTCACCTCGCCGCCGAGCACATCAACGACCTGCCCACCGATGAACTCGTCTACCCACCGAACAAGCCGGATCGCAAGCTCTACGCGGGCTACTGGGCGGCGAGCCGCACGGGATCGTCAGGGATGGATGGTGGATTCGTCTCGTCGGTCGCGCAGGCTTACGATCTCACCTGCACGGCCGAAGGCGACGATGGCCCAGTCTACTCAGACACCGAGCGCGTTCTCATCGAGCACGATCTGCTGCTTGAGGCATCGTATCTGGCGGCATGTGACCTCTCGATCAACAACAAGTCGGTCGGCAACCGCGCCGGCGCGGCGATGGTCGGCATGGTCGTCGGTCATCCCGGCTTGGTCCGGTTCGGCCTGAACGGGTTTGAGCGCACGGTGGATGGGTGGTTCCTGCCCGATGGCGGCTCCTCCGAATCGCCCGCCTATGCCATGATGACCATGGGAGGCATCCGTAACTTCGCGCTGATGTTCCGTGGCCATTCCGACCCCGAGGGCTACGCCGGGCCGGATGGCGAGCGCCTCGACAACTTCGACGCCGGTCGCGACACGCGCTACGGCGACTGCTGGCAGGATCTGATCTGGACGCTCCAGGGGAATCTGCGCCATCCACCGTCGGCCGACTCGTACCGCACCACCGGCATCAGCTCGTCTTACGCGGAACTCATCGCGGTCGCGTACCCGACCGACGAACATCTGGCATTCCTGAAAGCGTTGGTGGACGGCGCCGAGAAGCCGGGATCGCCCCGAGACGCCACTCTCTACCGCGAGCCGGGCGTCGAGGACCGCGAGGTGCCCCCCTTCGCGCTCCCTGATATCGTCTTCCCATACCTCGCGCAGGGGTACGTGCGGACGGGCGAGACGGGTCGGGAGAGCGTGGCCTTGCTGAATGCCAGCGACTGGGGCGGGCATCATCATCACGACAGCCTCGACCTGTATTACTGGAAGGACGGGCGCGAGTTGCTGTCGGATCTCGGATACCTCTGGGACCACCCTGAGAAGCCTAAGACCACTCGCGCCTTCGCGCACAATCTCGTGCTGGTGGGCGGAGCGGACCAGAAGACCCGCGAGCGCGGCGGCAGCTACCATATCTTCTCCGCCACGCCGAAGGTCAAAGTCATGGAGGCGTCTTCGATCGCCTACGACAGCGCTCGCGCGTACCGGCGCACGTGCGTTCAGGTCGACCACGGCGAGTCGGGGTCGTATCTCGTCGACATCTTCCGCGCCGACGCCGACGCGCCCCGCCAGTACGTCTTCCACGGACCCACGCCCGAGTGTGCCACCAGCGGGCTGGGGCTCGGCGAGGCCGCGTTGGATGAGCAGACGGCGCCCTTCGCCGTGAGATTCCACCTCAGCGAGGTAGGGGAGATCTTCGTCGACGACATCGAGATCCGCCGCGTGAATCCCGATGGCTCCGAGGGCGATAACATCGCGCCCAACCCCTCCGCCATCGATGGCGCCGGCGCGGGCACTCCCGAGAATTGGGGGATCTATCGCGGCAACGGCGCCGCCGAGCACTCCAGCGGCGAGCCCGGTCGAGACGACGCGGCTTGCGCCCGGTTTGCCGGCACGGCCGTTGATGCCGATGGCCACGTCAACGCCGCGCTAATTGCTGGAGACTCCGATGGATACCGAGGCGTGAATGCCATTCCGGGCGTGATGGGCGCCACCTACAAGGTGCGATTCTGGTTGCGTGGCGATGGGGCGAGCGTCAACGCCGGCATCGTCACCTGGCCCGCCGATCCCACGTCGCCGAGTGACCGCGTGCATAAGGGCATGGCCCGCATCACCGCCACCGACGAGTGGACCCAGCACGAAACGAGCTTCACGCTGGCCGGTGGCGCGCTTCCGATGGACAACATGCAGCAAGCCGCGGGTGATGGTCCGTGGCACGTGGAGTGGGTCTTCGACGATGGATACCGATTCCGCGCCCTATCGCCTGACCAATCCGGCGAGACCGTGTTCGTCGGCGATGGGTGGGGGCAGCGCGATCATCGCAATTCAGACGTCGGCGCCACTTTGCCCTACATCGTCCGCGAGATCCGATCCGCCGGCTCACACGCCTTCGTGTCGGTCTTCGCCGGCGCCCCGGATGGCCAGTTCCCCGTCGAGGCCGTCCGCGTCCTCGACGCACCAGGCGATGCCGTCGCCGTCGAGATCGACACAGCCGACGGCACCGATGTCGTGGTCTCAATGATCGGGTCCCAGGATCTGTCGATCACCACCTCGCGAGGTGAGCTGCGCGCCAACGGCCGCGTGGCCGCTGTCCTCGCCTCCGGCGCGGCATCCATGACGGGCGGCACCAGGCTCTCCCTTGGCGACACGTCGCTCTCGGCGGACCAGGCGACCTACGCCGGAGATGTCGCCGGCCGCGGCAGCGAGGGCGGAGATTCCTGGTTCGACCTATCAGGGGATCTGCCCGAGCACATTCTCGGCCAGACGCTACTCATCACCGATGGCGATCACATCCGCGCATACCCGATTCGGGGTCTGGATGACCTTGAGACGGGCTTGCGCGTCTTCACGAAGGTCGACCACGTCGGCTTTGAGGCCCGCGACGGTGACACGTACGAGTTCCTGCCGACGGTCACCGGCGGGGGATAGGGGAGAAGCCCTCGCTGGTTCGCCCCCGCGTCATATCTGGTGGCAACACCCTTGCATGGCCCATCGGCGACAGCCAACCCGCCGGTGGGAGCGATCCAGTGGAACGTCAGTCATCGCCTCAGGTCGATGCCACGCGGCTCTACGAGTTTGAGTTGATCGAGGCCTGGGGTCTGACTGCGTTCCGCATTGTGTTCGCCTGGGGCGCCTGTACTGCGCTCCTGGCGGGCCTGGGCGTCCGCTCCATCTGGCCATGCGTGGCGTGGTTCGCCCTGAGCCTGCTCCAGGGGTGCCTGTGGTTGTGGCCAATCGTGTACGTCCTGCTGAAGCACAGCGGGAGGCTCATGGAGCAGACACGTTTCGCCCACCTGTCCCGCGTTGAGCGCTACGTTGAGAGACACAGCATCCCGCGCCTCATCCCACGCGGCTGGCCGACCATCCTCAGCACGCTCAGCTGCGTCGGTGTCTTCGCCATCATGGTGCTCGGGATACTCTATTCCCACCGCGTGGTGCCCCATGCGGGCCCGTCTGACCCGACCGCCGGCATCCTGCTTGGCGGTACAGCCACGCTATGCGGGCCGATGGTCGCGTGGTACTGCCTGTTCCGCCCGTTCCTGCGGCGCGTCCATGGTCTGTCCTTGCCCTGGCGCGTCACTGCCCGGGCGTGGAGCCCACTGGAGTGGCTCTGGCAGGGCCAGGGGGCGCCGCCAGAGACGGTCACGTCGCCACCCGAGCCCGAGAGGGACTAACCGCATGCCTCTCGAAGCACCCCGTCATCTGGCCCAGCCAGTCATTGGGAGTGACCAAATGACCACCGACCGCCCCGTCAAGCGCCTCGCCATTGTTGGCGCGGGCAATCACGCGCGAGATCAGCACTATCCGCCGATGCGGACCATCGACGAGATCGATCTATGCGCGGCGTGTGATCTGGACGCCGAGAAGCTGGAGCGGGTGAAAGCCGAGTACGGCGTCCCCGCGACGTACACCGACTACCGCGTGATGATCGAAGCCGAATCGCCCGACGCGGTTGTGCTAGTGATGCGCCCCATGGAGATGCTCGAGGTCGCTCTCGGGTGCCTCGACATGGGCCAGCACATCATGATTGAGAAGCCGCCGGGCTGCTCCGTCGCCGATGCCGAGGCGATTCTTGAGCGCTCGCGCGAGGCCGGGTGCAAGGTCATGGTGTCGGTGAATCGGCGCTTCATCCCGCTGATCCGCGACCTCAAGGCGATGGCCTCTGAGCGCGGCGTGGTGCAGATCTCATCCACCTACAACAAGGCCGGCTTCACCGGAGATGCGTGGAACTGGCCCGCGCCGCTGATCCTCGCCGATTCGATTCACAACGTCGATCTCATGCGCTGGGTCGGTGGCGATGTCGCCGAGGTGTTCTCCGCCTCCGCCGCGCGCGATGCCGAATACAAGAACGCCCACTCGGCCACCGTCGTCTACGAATCCGGCGCATCGGGGACGATCAACTCGCACCTGTGCGTGGGCGAGCGCGTGCATCAGTTCGAGATCCACGCGATGGGGATGTCGGCGTATCTCAACGTCGGCGACACGCGGGCACCGAGTTGCGAGCTGTACCTCGATGGTGAGCGGGCCGACCCGCCGACGTACGAAGTGGATTTGCCGGATGATGTGGGGATCGAGAACTACTACGAGACGCTGCACTTCGCGCGGTGGATTGCCGGCGACGATGTTGGCGAGGCCGATCTCGCCGACGTGCTCGATTCGGTGAGGCTCGCCGAGGCGATCTCAAACGGCTATCGCGGCCCGATGGTCTAATCCCGCATTGCCCATATGAGCAGGGAGGTTTTCGGTAGAGGTGCCAAGAAAC
>CAZKUN010000186.1:0-8732 GCA_964555935.1 uncultured Armatimonadia bacterium
CTGTTTCAGCATCCGGTGGGGACGGGCGCGTTCATGCTGGAGAAATGGGAGCCGGATGTCGAGATCGTGCTTCGCGCGAACGCGAACTACTGGGGCGCCGACAGCGAAGGGCGCAGACTGCCGCACCTGAATGCCGTGCATATCTTCAGCCGGCGCGACCCGCATACTGCGTTCATGGAGTTTGAGGAACAGCACTCAGACATCGCCGGCGTCCCGGACCAGGACTGGGACCGGGTGATGACCGAGGACAAGAAACTCCAGCCGCGCTATGCCGACAAGTACGTGCTTGAGACGACGCCGACGCTCACCACATCGTACTACGGCTTCAACATGAAGACAGGGCGGTTCGCGGACAACCTCGCCTTGAGGCAAGCGCTGAACTATGCGATCGACCGGGAGTCGATCATCAAGAACATCGGGAGGGGAATCGGCGCGCCCGCATACGGCCCGATCCCGCCCGGACTGCCAGGACACGACCCCGACAACGCGCGATACGAATACGATATCGAGAAGGCGAAGGCGCTGCTGACCGAGGCGGGGTACCCCGACGGCGAAGGCCTCGGAGAGCTGGTGCTCTACGTGAGCGGGGCGGGCGATTCGCCCGATCGAACGAGCGTGGCGGTGATGGAGCAGCTCCGCACCATCGGACTCGACGTGCGGCTGAAGCAGCAACCATGGCCGCTACACCTGGAGTCGATCGACAGCAACGAGGCGGAGTTCTTCAGGCTGGGGTGGATCGCCGATTATCCGGACGCGGAGAATTTCCTGGCGCTGTTCATGTCGCGCAACCACACGCCGGGGCCGAACGCGACGCTGTATGAGAATGAGGAGTTCGACCGGCTGTACGACGAGGCGATGCTCGAGCCGGATGAGGCGAAGCGGGCGGTGGTCTACGAGCGGGCGGCGGGAATCGTCATTGATGAGTGCCCGTGGCTCTTCACGACGACCGGCGAGACGATATCGCTGAGGCAACCGTGGATCAAGGATTACCCGGTCAATCCGCTGGCGGTCTACTACTACAAGAATCTGGTGATTGAGCGACGGGAGACCGAAGTCAGGAGTCAGTGATCGTGAGAACAGGGACGGCAGGGCGCAATGAATTGCGCCCCTACACGCGACCGATCATATGAGTTCATACCTCAACTATGCGGTGAGGCGTTTGGCGCTGACGATCCCGATTCTGTGGGGCGTCTTCACCGTGACATTCGTGCTGTTCTTCGTGGTGCCGGGCGATCCGGCGCGGCTCATCATGGGCCAGCACCGCGACGCGGCGATGGAAGAGGCGATGCGGAAGCAGTGGGGCCTCGACAAGCCGAAACACGAGCAGTACTGGAACTTCCTCAAGCGCGTGGCCGTGCTGGACTTCGGGCAGTCGTTCACGACGAAGCGCCCGGTGACCGACTCGATACTGGAGCGCCTGCCGGCGACGGCGATCCTGGGGCTGACGTCACTGACGCTGGGTACTTTCCTGGGCGTGGCGGCGGGGCTGTGGTCGGCGATGCGGGCGAACAAGATGGTCGATAACACGATCCGGTTCCTCACGTTCTCGGTGGTGTCGATTCCGTTCTTCCTCCTCGCGATATTCCTGCAGTGGATCTTTGGACAGGAATGGCGCGTGTTGCCTGTCGCGGGGTACATCAACGGCCCGTGGGGCTGGTGGCACTTCGTGCTGCCGGTGTTTGTGATGACACTCGGGAGCTTCGCGGGATTCACGCGCTTGACGCGAACGTCGATCCTCGAGGTGCTGACCGAGGACTACATCCGAACGGCGAAGGCGAAGGGCCTGCCCGAGGTGGTGGTCATTGTGCGTCACGCGCTGCGGAACGCGATGATCCCGCTGGTGACGAGTCTGTCGGTGAGCGTGGCGGGGGCGCTGACGGGGGCCTTCTTCGTGGAAGCGGTTTTCGCGTGGCCGGGCGTGGGCTTGCTGGCAGTGGATGCGATCAACAACCGCGACTTCCCCGTCATCATGGGGACGGTGATGTTCGGCGCGCTGCTGTTTGTGCTGGCTGATATTGTGGGTGACCTGCTGACGGCGTACATGGATCCGAGGATCACGCTGAAGTAGGCGACGGAGACGGCGTCGGGGTTAAAACCCCTCCTACAGTGCGAAGGATAGGCATGGCAGAGGTAACGGCGGAACCGACATTGAGGCCGCATCGCACCTACTGGCGCGATGTGTGGACCAGGCTCAAGCGCAACAAGCTTGCGCTCGCGAGCCTGTGCTACGTGGTGTTGCTGATTGGGACGGCCGTGTGCGCGCCGCTGATCCAACGGTATGATCCTATCGCCCAGAGCCTCGACGATAGCAAGCAGGGCCCGTCGTGGGAGCACTGGTTTGGGACGGACCTCTACGGGCGAGACATCTATGCTCGCGCAGTGCATGGTGCGCGGATCGCACTGATCGTCGGGAGCATCGCGACGGCGGTGGCGATCTGCATCGGGGTGCTGCTGGGAGGAATCGCCGGGTACTTCGGGCGGGTAGTGGACCAGAGCATTATCTTCGTCTATAGCGTGGTGGCGACGTTCCCGGGCCTGCTGTTCATCCTCGCGTTGACGAATGCTCTGCCACCTCAGGGCGAGCCGCATCTGTCGAAGGTATACCTGGCGATCGGCCTGAGTAGCTGGGTCGGCATGTGCCGGCTGACGCGGAACCTGTTCCGGTCGTTCCGCGAGCAGGAGTACGTCCTCGCCGCGAGGGCGCTGGGCGCGAGTAGCTTCCGGATCATCTTCATCCACATGGTCCCGAACATGATCGGATTCATTGTGGTCGCCGTCGCCGGTGGGTTCGCGGGAGCGATCGCAGCGGAGGCGGGGATCAGTTTCCTGGGCTTTGGCGTGACGCCGCCGAATCCGAGCTGGGGCGTGATGATCTCGGAGGGACGGAGCTACCTGCAATCGAGTTGGTGGATGCTCGTCTTCCCTGGCCTCAGCACGCTGCTGGCGGTGTTCTCGTTCAACCTGCTGGCGGATGGGCTGAGGGATGCGTTGGATCCGAGGCATGAGACGGGGTAGGGACGGCGGGGCTGAAGCCAGGGGTAACGGCAGGGCTGAAGGCAGGGCTGACGACGGGGAACGGATACGGCATGCGGGCCGGATACTTCGATCTTCGATCTCGTATTCGGCCCCCCCAACGGAAGACGGCAGACGGCAGACGGCGTCGGATCTGGAGATCCGACCTACGGACGGAATGCGGCGACGGCGCCGAGTTAAAGACTCGGCCTACGCGGGCAACGGCAAACGACATGGTACTGCTTGAGATCCACAACTTGACCGTGGACTTCCGCACGCTCGATGGCGTGGTGCGGGCGGTGCATGGTGTCGATTTGACGGTGGACGAGGGGGAAGTGGTGGGGCTGGTCGGTGAGAGCGGCTGCGGAAAGAGCCAAACTTGCCTCAGCGTGCCCAGGCTGGTTCATGCGAGCGGGACGATTGAGGCGGACGCGATTCGGATGGATGGCGAGGACCTGCAACACGCCCGCGAGCGGCGGATGCGCGAGCTGCGTGGCGACAAGATGAGCATGATCTTCCAAGAGCCAATGACCAGTCTGAACCCGTGCCTGAGCGTGGGCGAGCAAGTCGCTGAACCGCTCGTACTGCACCGCGACATGACGTGGAAGTCGGCGACGGCGCGGGCGGCGGAGATGCTGGGACATGTAGGGATCAGCGACCCCGAGCAACGCTGCCGCGAGTACCCGCATGAGCTGAGCGGCGGGATGCGTCAGCGGGCGATGATCGCGATGGCGCTGATTTGCCAGCCGACGCTGCTGATTGCCGATGAACCGACGACGGCGCTGGACGTCACGGTGCAGGCGCAGATCCTCGACCTGATGTTGAGGCTTCGCGATGAGACCGGGACGGCGATACTGTTGGTGACGCACAACCTCGGCGTGGTCGCGCAGGCGTGTGATCGTGTCTCGGTGATGTATGCGGGCAGGATCGTGGAAATGGGTAGCGTGGAGAGGATCTTCGCCAGCCCCGAGCACCCGTACACGCGCGGGCTGATGAACTCGGTGCCGAGGGTGCGGCCGCCGGATGGGGAGCATGGTAGGCTCCAGCCGATTCATGGGACGGTGCCAAGCCTGCACGACATGCCGAGCGGGTGCCCGTTTCACCCGAGGTGCGATTACGCGGAGGCCATCTGCGCGAGGGAGATTCCGGAGCTGGATGTGATGGAGCCGGGTCATGCGGCGCGGTGTCACTTCGCGGGGCGGCTGGAGGCGAGGGGATGAGCCAACCGATTCTGGAAATCCGCGACGCGACGAAGTGGTTCCCCATCACGGCGGGACTGCTGCAACTCACCATCGGCAACGTTCGCGCGGTGGATGGGGTCTCGCTGACGGTGAACCGAGGCGAAACGCTGGGGCTGGTGGGGGAGAGCGGATGCGGGAAGAGCACGCTGGGGCGGATGGCGGTGAAGCTGCTGGAACCGACGAAGGGCGAGATCGCTTTCGACGGTCAGCCGCTGCGGAGGATGCGGGCGGAGAGTCTCAAGGACTTCAGGCGGCGAGCGCAGATCATCTTCCAGGACCCATACTCATCGCTGAACCCGCGCATGACGACGGGCAACATCGTGAGCGAGGGGCTGAAGATCCATCGCATCGTGCCGCGAAGCGAGTGGCGGCGACGGGCGGGGGAATTGCTCGAACGCGTGGGGCTAGACAGCTCGCATCTGAACCGGTACCCGCACGAGTTCAGCGGGGGCCAACGCCAGCGGATCGGGATCGCGCGGGCGCTGTCGGTGGAACCGGAGCTGATCATCTGCGACGAGCCGGTGAGCGCGCTGGATGTATCGATCCAGGCGCAGATCGTCGAGTTGCTGCGCGACTTGCAGGCAGAACTGGGGCTGAGCTATCTGTTCATCGCTCACGACCTGGCGGTCGTGCGGCACATGTGCGACCGGGTGGCAGTGATGTACCTCGGACGGATCTGCGAGCAGGCGCCGTATGATGTTCTCTACGATGAGCCGGCGCACCCATACACGCGCGCGCTGTTGAGCGCCGTGCCTGAGCCCGACCCCACGATCCCTCTCAATCCCCAACCGCTCCGCGGCGAAGTCCCCAGCGCGGCGAACCCGCCGCCCGGCTGCCGATTTGCGCCGCGATGCCCGATGGCGCAGCCGCTCTGTTCCGAGGGACAGCCGGATCTGGTCGAGATGTCACCCGGACATGAAGTGGCGTGTTTCCGCGCGGGCGAGGGGATCTGAGCCAATGGGCAAGATCGTGGCGATCGGTGGTGGAGGGATTGGGCAGGAGGGCCGGGAGATCGAGACCTTGGCGATCGACCGGGAGATCATCCGACTGAGTGGTCGGAAGCGACCCCAACTGCTGTTCATCCCGACGGCGAGTTCGGATGCGGAAGGATACGTGGAGGCGGTCGAAGCCCACTTCGGCGCGAGGCTCGGGTGCTCGGTGGAGACGCTCCGGTTGCTCGGCGACCCGCCGTCGCATGGGGGAATCGCGGCGATGATTCGGCGGGCGGACATCGTCTACGTCGGCGGAGGCAACACGCTGAAGATGATGAATCGGTGGCGGCGGCTGGGTGTTCACCAGTTGCTGCGCAAAGCCCATGCGAGCGGCACGGTGCTGTCGGGCCTGAGCGCGGGGGCGATCTGCTGGTTCAGGTATGGGTGCTCGGACTCGCGGAAGTTCGCCAATCCGGAGGCCGCGCTAATCCGAGTGACGGGACTGAGACTGCATGACCTGCTGATGTGCCCGCACTACGACTCAGAGGGCGACCGGAAGGCGGGCTTCAGAGCGCTGATGAAGCGGACGCCGGGCGTGGGGCTCGCGCTCGACGATTGCGCGGCGCTGGTGATCGAGGATGACCAGTGGCGGGTGATGAGTTGCAGGGATGGCGTGAAGGGCTATCGGGGTTGGTGGAGTCGGGGCGAGTGGCACATCGAGGAAGCCGTCGACGGGACTCTCGCGGAGTTGGTACGAGCGAATACTTGAGTACGGGAGGCCGGCAATGGCCAAGCAATGCCCGCACTGTGAGATGGAGAGCGACCGGGACGAATACTGCACGTTCTGCGGCAAGCTGATCGAGACGACCGAGCCGGGCCCGCCGGGGAAATCGCAGGCCCCGCCGTCGGGTAAACGCCCGGCGTCCCCCGTGCCGCCAGGAGCGGCTCCACGTGGGCCGAGCGCCGAGGCCGGACCGGCGAAGACGGGAGCCCCGGCGAAACGGGCGCCCGCGAAGATCGAGCGAGGCCGACCGGCGTGGGTCTACTACGTGGCCGTCGTCGTGGGGCTCATCGTGCTCTACGTGTTCGCGTGTTTCGCGCTGGCGTTTACGGCCTCGTCGCCACCGGACGAGGCCGCTGACTGGAAGCGGATAGAGACCAAGACGAAGCAAATGAGCATTGAGGCGCCGGGCAACTGGGACTGCACGCTGTCTGGCTCGGAGGGTAGCTTCGAGTTCGTGACCGTGAGGGCTGGAAAGACGTACACGGTCACCATGAGGGGCACTCAGGCGAAGGGCAGCATCGGCGACATTGGTGCGGCGACGGCGCAGGCGATGTCGGGATCGAGCGAAGGCGGCCTGGACCTCCCAACGAGTCAGACCGCGGAGGGCGGGCTGCACCAGTTCATCGCGATGACGGAGTCCCACGAAGACCCCTACTTCGCGGACACCAGTGACATCCAGGAGGGCACGTTCGGCGGAAAAGCCGCCGCGTGTTCGGACTACTCGACGGTGAGGAAGTTCGGGGGGGGATCGCCGCAGTGAAGATGCGAGGCCGGCGGATGGCCGTCCCGGCACAGGACCTTGGATATGACGTCCGAGTGCTATGTCCGGAGAAGCACTGGGATGAGTTCTGGCCCGCGGCGCAGAGGATCGTGGAGAGCGTGAAGTTCCTGTGAGGGGATGACGGACGCGGGCAAGAATGCCCGCGCCACGGTCATCCCCTATTTGGTCCATCTGGCTGGCCGGCCGCCCCTAGTGCTCCGGTGCGGAATCGATGTCGACGGCCGGGCCGGCGCCCTCGGGCTCGCGGACGGAGTCGACCATGTCCTGGGCCTCTTGAGTCGGCGGCGGCGTGAACGGCGTGAGGCCAAGCGTTACCGCGAAGTTGAGCATCATGCCGACCGCGCCGATCCCCTGCGGGTTGATGCCCTTCTCCAGGATGCCGAACGTCCACGGCTGCATGTCGAAGAAGACGCACGCGACGATGTAGAACGATGTAAACCCGATGCCCGATACCATGCCGGCGACGGCGGGAATCGTGCCCACGCGCTTGCTGAAGATCCCTAGTACGATGGCCGGG
Organism: uncultured Armatimonadia bacterium; assembly: GCA_964555935.1. Classification (GTDB taxonomy): domain Bacteria; phylum Armatimonadota; class Zipacnadia; order Zipacnadales; family VGFC01; genus CAZKUN01. Next base: position 7,268 of record CAZKUN010000186.1, read on the forward strand.
AAGAAGCTCGCAGCCGCCAGGCCGAAGGCGAAGGCGACGACTTGGCTGACGAAGCCGGGCGGGTAGATGCCAAACAGACCTGCCGCGACGACCGCCAGCCCGATCACCGCGCGCCCGACGAGCAGGCGTTGTTTCTCGGTGGCCTTGGGGTTGATAACGCGATAGTAGCAGTCGTGGGCGACGCTGGATGAGATGACGAGTAGCAGACCGCTGGCCGTCGATAGAGCCGCTGCCAGGCCGCCGGCGGCGACCAAGGCGATGATCCAGTTCGAGAGTTCGGCCATCTCCGGCGTGGCGAGCACGATGATATCGCGGTCGGGACCGGACAGGCTCTTCTCGGTCATGACGGCCCGGCCATCGACGCCGTCGGCGCCGCCGGTGGACGCCCACAGTTGGTGGTTCTGGCGGATGGTCCCGAGCTCGTCGGGGGTGAGTTTTCCGTTGCGGAAGATCTCGTTGTCCGCCGTGTTCGAGTAGTGGACCTTGCCGTCACCATCGTCGAGCCAGAGTATCAGGCCTGTCTTCGACCAGTTATTAAACCACTGGGGCAACTCGGCAGCGGCTTTCCCATTGAGGCCCTGGATCATGTAGAGCCGGGCAAACGCGGCGGTTGCCGGGGCGGTGAGGTAAAGCATCGCGATGAAACCCAGCGCGTAGAAAGCGCTCCAACGAGCCGCTCTGACGGACTTCACGGTGTAGAAGCGGACGATGACGTGAGGCAGACCGGCCGTGCCGACCATGAGCGACAGCGTGACGAGCAGGACGTTGATCTTGTCCCACTTGCCCACGAAGGCCGCCGTGTAACTGTCGAAGCCTAAGTCGGTTTGGATTTGGTTGAGTTTCTCGAGCAGATACACCCCCCCGTCGCCGGCCATCGTGCTGCCCAGGCCGATTTGCGGGATGGGCACGCCTGTGAGCTTGATGCTGATCGCGATGGCTGGGACCAGGAAGGCAGTGATGAGGACCCAGTACTGGGCGACCTGAGTCCAGGTGATGCCCTTCATTCCGCCGAGGGTGGCGTAGACGAACACGATCGCCATCCCGATGACGACGCCGGCGGTGATGTCGAGTTCAAGGAAACGGCTGAAGACGACGCCGACGCCGCGCATCTGGCCGGCGACGTAAGTGAAGCAGACGAAGATCGCGCAGATAACCGCGACGAATCGGGCGGTGTTACTGGTGAAGCGCGCCGCGATGAAGTCGGGGACGGTGTAGTGGCCGAATTTGCGCAGGTATGGGGCGATGAGAAGCGCGAGCAGCACGTAACCGCCCGTCCAGCCCATCAGGTAGACCCCGCCCGCGTAACCCATCATCGAGATGAGTCCGGCCATGGAGATGAATGAGGCGGCGCTCATCCAATCGGCGGCGGTGGCCATGCCGTTGGCGACGGTGGGGACGCCCTGCCCGGCGACGTAGAAGCCCTTGGTATCGCGAACGCGGCTGAGCCAGGCGATGATGAGGTAGA
>CAZKUN010000186.1:8742-18486 GCA_964555935.1 uncultured Armatimonadia bacterium
CGTGAAGGTGATGCCGACGAAGATGTATGTCCAAGTCTTGACGCTCATGCCTCAGGACCTCCGTTGGCCTGGAGTTCCTCAAGCTCGCGATGGTGCCTGGCATCCAGCCGGTTAGCCAGCAGGCAGTAGGCCAGGATCAGCAGCACGAAGATCATGATGCTGCCCTGGTGGGCAAACCAGAAGCCCAAGGGGAATCCCGACGTGAAAAGCCCGCTGATGCCGACCCGGTAAACGTTGAGCTGGTCGGCGAAGAGCACCCCGCAGCCAAGCCCGGCTATGGCCCAGCCGGCTAACAAGGCGATGGTGACCAATACGTTGTCTCGCCAGTAACGATCCAGAGCGGCGTGGACACGGGGTTCGTGAAGATCGGGCTCCGGCTCGACGTTCGGCTCGCGAGCGTCGTCGGGTGTCGGCATCAGCGCGCTCCTCCGAGGTATCGGAAATGCAGGTCCGCAATGCGTTTCTTTGCGGAGGGCGGGATGTCCTGCGCGAGGGCCGGACGGACCTGGCTGACCTGGCGACAGAGCGTCCGGACGTCGTGGCTGAACTGAAGACTGAATACGCCTACTGGGCGGAGAGGGTTGGGGCTGTGGATTGGCGTGAGCTGAGGGAGTCAGTGGGGGGGGCTGTGGCTTCTCACTCTCTGGAAGCGGCTTCACCGGCCAGTGGCGGAGGCTGTTGCCTGCGCGGACGTCGCTGGAGCGGGCCATCACCATATCGAGCGTGTCGGAACTCTTGAGCCACTCGGCATCGACCGTGGTCCACGCCTCAAGTTCGGTTCGGCCCGACGGCGTCCGGACGGGCACCCATCTGGCGATGTGATCCTCGTTGGTGCCCGCAGCCATGGGACGCTTGACAGGTCGCGCGGGTTCGGGGGCGGCGGCTTCGACCGGAGCGCGTGCCACCGCCACCCGGTCGGCCAGCACGCCGAAGACGACGGTCGCCAGCGCCAGCACAACGACGGCCGCCACCATCCCCACGCGTATGCGCGCGCGGGTGGCGGCGGACGAGCGCTGGGCAGCCAGCTCGGCTTGATTGAGGATGCGGCCTACGACGGGATCGCTGTGCTTGGGCGCTCGCTGGCTCATCAGATGCGCTCCCAGAAGAGCGAGTCGACAACGGGCGGACCATTCTCAGACGTCGAGCCCGGCAGGATGGGCACCAAGCCCTCGTGTGGCTCATCCCACTCGAAGATTGGGTTCCCGTTGAACCAGAACACATCGCACACGAGCGCGCCGAAGATGTGCGAGTTACCGTCGACCGCGAATTCGGCGTCGCCCACGCTGTTGTGGCAGTAGACCAGTCCGTCGATGGCGGCGTTACCGTCCAGCGTGAAGCTGCCGGCAGTCAGGATCCCCCAGCCCGCGTCGGAGCCCGAATACTCGACGTTCCCATCGACATAGATGCCTTTCTTGGCGACCAACAGGCCGACGCCCTTGAGGTTGCCGTCAAGCGTGAGCGTCTTCTCGATGAAGATGACTCGCGGATCGTCCGCGGTGCCCCCGACGATATTGCCACTCAGCGTCTTGTTTCCGGAGTAATACGATGAGTCCGCCACGGCCATCTCTCGATACATGTCCAAGTCGATCGTCGGCATCGAGACTCCCGGGCTATTGGGGTAGAGTCCCGCATCGGGCGTGTGCGGGTAGAGGTTACCCTCAAGCGTGGTGCTGCCGGCGGCGCTGACCTTGCCCCACAGGTCGAGATTGCCGTTCATCCAGAAGTTACCGTTGCAGTACAAGCCGCCGCCCAACTCCGGATGGCCCCGGACCTCGAGGTTGCCGTTGAGCCAGACGTTGTGGTTGACCAGCACGGAGTAGTTGAAGCAGTCGGCGATTTCGCCGCCCGGAGTGCTGCCTCCCCCGCTGTAGAAGTCCGGGAAGATGACCGTGAGGAGATCCTCGCGCACGCCGGAGTTGGAGGTGCCGACGGCGCGGACCGCCACACACCCCGCGATGCCGTTGTGGGGTGCTGTGGCAGTGAACTCGTAGGACCCCGTCACTAGGCTGTAGGTTGTCGACGTGTATGTCCGGGTTACGCCGTTACCCGCTTCTGTCTCGGTCACTGTGAGTTTGGTATTGATGTCGTCAATGCCCGCGGCACTGTCCTCCATCATCCAGATCGCTCGATCGACGGCTGCCTCCGCCAGGTAGAGCGCCTGCTGGCCGCGGTAGCTGGAATAGGCCCAGTTTGCCGAGTTCAGCCCGGCATAGCAGAATACCATCCCCAGCGTCAGCATCGCGCCCAGCAGCACGAGGGCGTAGCAGAACGAGAGGCCGCGGCGGCCGACTGGCCGTAGCGGTGGCATAGGCCGTCGGCGGATTGGAGCGCGTCGATGCCGGCAGTTGGCGTTCATGGAATTGGTCCTCCGGTCGGCGGGATGGCCCGCCAGGTCGGTCAGTGGTTGCGGATCCAGACTTCGGCAGTCTCGGTGCGGTTGTAGTAGCCCGGGTGGTTGCCCTGGCCGACGGTGACAGCGATGCGCACCAACTCCAGCAGCTCCACGGATGGCGAGTAGGTGAAGCTGAGGTCCTCGACGTCGTCCATCACCACGCCAACGACCTCCCAGGAACTGTCGGTGTCGGGGCGCTCCAGCCGCCAGATGTATGCGCCGTCGTCGTCGGCGTCGGCGGACCCGTCGCCCTGGAAGATCACGACTTGCTTCCCGCTCTTGATCGCGCGGGTGTCGGAGTCAACCTCGTAGTAACCGTCTGTCCCGCGCGCCGGCATGGTGAAGACAATGATGCCGGGTCCGGGGTAGTCCACGTTGTACGCCTCGCGGATATCGGACGTGATGCGCTCGAGCGCGAGCGCGGCTTTGTCGCGGCTGGTTGATTCGCGGGTCCCCTGCTGGTACATCTGAAGAGCCTGCGTGTAGAGCAGGGATACGCCGATGCTGATGATGCCCAGTACCGTGATGGACGTGAGCATCTCGATGAGCGTGACACCAGACCGGAGCCCGGGCCTTGTGTTATGTAGCATTTCGCTTCCCTCGGCGCTGTTTGCGCGGGTCGAGCTAACTGTGAGATGATATGACGGTGGACAACGCGACTCGGCCGCCGATCCCCGTTCCTCCACCCCAGACTACAATCACGTTCACCAGGTACTGGTTCGACGACTCAGAGTCCGGATACGGCTCGAATGAGATCGACGCCTGGCCGCTCGGAAGCTCCGACACTGCTTCGGTGCCGGGGAAGAGCGCCGAGTCGATGCTGTTGTACCCGGCGGCCTTCATCGCTTCGATCTTGCGCGATGCGACGTCGGCGCCGACGGACGCAAAATGCGCGTGGCGTTGGGTCCGGAAGCCGACGACGAACATCGATGATACTCCCACCAGCCCGATGGACAGCAGGACCAGCGTCACCATCAACTCGATCAGCGACAGTCCACCGCGCTTGCCACCCCGTGAGATTAGATTGCTTGCGCGACGCTTCATGGTTAGGTTCTCCAGAGAATATCGAGGGAACAGGCCGGCGGACACTGGCGCTCCCATCTCCCACTTACCACGCGTGGGTGCCCGAGCCCAATAAACTCTGGGCAAATGGAGTGGAAACACGGGTGAAACAGTAGGGGGAATGTTTGATGGAATCAGTGTGTCGAACCAGTGTCGGAGGACGGCCGAAGGTCTCCGGGAGACGGGCCGCAGCGTGGCTCAGTGCTGCTGTATGAGGTCAAGCATGGCGCGATCGAGCTTGTGGCCGCGGAAATCTTCGTAGGTGATGTCCGTGCGGTTCGAGTCGAGGATGCCGAAGGCACCGCGGAAGTTCCACATGGACCAGCCCCATCCGGCTTCTTCCCAGAGTTGGAGGAAATCCTCCATCCAGGCGAGGATGACCGCGTGCGGGGCGTGCTGGAACGCGCCCCACTCTCCGACGTGGACGCCCACGCCCTTGGCTTCGAGGTCCTTCCAGGGCTGGATGCAGTCGCGGTAGAGCCGGTCGCGGTCCCAGACGTCGCCATCGCCGAGATCAAGCGGCCAGGTGGGTTCGGCCCAACTCTCGGAATCCACCCATGAGGCCTTGTAGTGGCTGATTTGCATGGGCTGATAGCCTCTGGTGCTCTGCGCGACACCAAGGTCAACGATGCCGTGGACGGGCTGATTGCCCCATTGGAGGCCGTCAGCGACGATCAGGCGGCCGGGATCCTGGGCGCGGATCGCCTCGACCAGAGCAGTGTGGACCTTGACGTAGCGCTGCTCGGTGGTGTTGGCGGGCTCGTTGAGGAGATCGAAGGTCAGCTCTTCACTTGGGATGCTCTTGTAGCGCTTGGCGAAATGGGCCCAGTGGTGGCAGGCGCCCGCGAGCGCGCGTTCGTCGGTCCATAGGTCAAGGGGCTCAGCGGGAGGATTGACGCAGTAGCCCGGGGCGCGGTGGAGGTCGAGATTCACGTGGATGCCGTGCTGTTTGCCGAACTCGATGGCCTCATCCACGTGCTGAAGGCTGGCGTCGTCCATCTCCAACCACTTCTCGGGATCCGACTCGGACCAGCACCAGTATGACATCGGCAGGCGAGCGAAGTTGAAGCCCCACTCGGCCATCCACTCGAAATCGGACTCGCGAAACGGCGCGTTGTAGCGGCCTGTGAACTTCTCCAGCAGGTTGAAACCGCGCCAACGCGGGAGTTTGGATGCGTTCATGGTGGATAGCTCCGGTGGGATTGGGTGACGCTAGGCGCGACGGAAGGGCCGGATGGGGATCCCAAACATCCCCCATTCGGCCCCTCCCGACGCGCAGTATCGAGGCGGTCCCGCCACGAAGGCCTACTCCTCGAGGGGCGCCCCGACGGCCAGGACGATCTTCCAAACGTCGACCTCGGGCTTGTAGACGCCGATGAGAACGTGGCGGAAGAGCAGCGTGCCCATATCCGTGGCGACGGTAGCGTCGGTCATCAGAACGGCGCCGCCTAGGCCGGTGAGCGTCACGCGCTCGGCTCCCTCTGGCTGACGGAGGGGGATCGGCCCAGCGCCCATGATCATGTCGCCCAACGCGCCGGCGGTGATGACTTCGGCCGAGCCATCCATGTCGGTGTCCGTAACGAAGATAGCCTCCTCGTCGCACAGGTCGAGGAGTTCATCCAGTCCGCCCGTTGCGTAGACCTCGTCCATGTCGGCCTCGAGGTCGGCCAGGCCGTTCATGATGGGCTCGAACTGGGCTGTGGCTTCGGCGGGAAGGACGTCCATGAGGTTGGGCGTCAGAAGACACATGCCGACAATGCGCCAGGCGTCCGCCTCGCGCAAAAGCACGAACACGGCCTCGGCCTCCAGCTCGGGCACTTCGTCGAAGAGGGTCCCGAGCGGGACATGAGCGATGGCGACATCGCCCAGGATCTCGGGCTCGTATTCGCCGACAGTGATGCCAGCGGGCGCAGATTCCTCCTTGATGCCGGCGATCACGCTATCGCGACCTTCGGCACCCTTCTCGAGGTCGGCGACGAACACAACCGATTCGTGGAGGTACTCGCCGGCAGCGTCGCCATCGCCGGCCTTAGCGGCGGCGACGAACTCGCTGATGGTCTGTTTGATCTCGTCCGCCTCCTCAGGCTGAGCCACGCACATCCCGGCCAACAGCATCAACATCGCAACCACCGCGAACACCACGCGCGTCGTCTTCATGCCGCATCGTCCTCCAAGCAGAATGAGCTGAGTGAGATAGTATCAGCCGCCGTAGGATTCAACAGGCGCTGACGCATGGGGTTCCGTGAAGCGGACAGACTGGGGGGGCAAACTGGCGCGCCGCCGACTGAAATCCGCGCCGCACGGAGGGCTTGGCGGCGGCTCAGAGAAGCAATGGGGAATGACAATGGAGCAATCAATGATCACCAGTGCAGATGAAGTTGGGAAGTGGGTGGGGGCCGCCCGCGAGCGAGGGCACATCGCGCTTGACACGGAGTTCGTGTGGGAGCGGACCTACTACCCTCGGCTGGGAATCGTGCAGATCGGGCTATCCAAGGACGAGTGCGGGTTAATCGACGCGGTCGCTTTGCCGGACCTGGGCGGGCTTGGGGCGGTGCTGGCCGACCCGTCAGTGGTGAAGATCCTGCACGATGCCGGGCAGGATCTGACCATCCTGCGTCGCGCGACGGGCGCCTATCCCGTCAACGTGTTCGACACCCGCTGCGTCGCCGGACTGGTTGGCGTGAGTTCGACACAGTCGCTGACGGATCTCGTGCAGCAGACGACGGGCGTGAAGCTGACGGGAACCGCCACGCGCACGGACTGGCTGCGGCGCCCGCTTTCGGAGAGACAGGTGGCGTACGCGCTCGATGACGCGAGGTATCTGCCCCAGGCGCGTGAGGTCTTGCTGGGCCGCGCGCGGGAATTGGGGCGGGATGAGTGGGTGCGAGAGGAGCTGGCGGCGTATGACGAACCGACTCAATACGACGATCCGGACCCATGGGTGCAGTCGGCGCGACTGAAGGGAGCGTCGAGGCTGTCTGCGCGGCAGCAGGGGGTTCTCCGCGAGCTTGCCGCGTGGCGCGAGATGGAGGCCGGGCGTCAAGACATTCCGCGCAAACACGTTGTGCCGGATGAGGTGCTGACAGCCGCCGCCTCGCGGAACGTGCGGTCGGAGCAGGCCCTGGGACGGATCAAAGGGGCGTTCGATCGGGAGCGCTACGGCGGGGTCCTGTTGGAAGCGGTCGGGCGAGGGCATGCGCTTGACGAAGACGCGCTGCCGGTGCGGCCCGAGAGGCAAGACGATGACGAGATCGTCAACGCGCGCGTGGACTTCGTCCTGGCGTACCTGAAGGGCAAGAGCCTCAATCTGGCGGTTGACCCGGCGCTCATTGCGTCGCGGGCTGAGATATTGGCGTTTGTCCGCGAGGGAGCAGAGGCCGTGGCTGATGGGCATCGATTGCTGCAGGGCTGGCGCGGCGAGTTCATTGGGGATGAGTTGCGGGCGCTGCTGGCCGGGCGTGGCGCGGTGCGGCTGGATGAGGAGACAGGGCTGCCCGTGTTAGTGGAGTGAAGCGAACGCCGGGCACCACAGTCGATGCCCGGCGTTTCGTCGGCATGATGGATGTGGGTCCGGCTACTCCCCGGCCGGCGGGCGGTCTTTGGCCTTGTCGGCCGCGGCTGCGGACTTGGTGGCCTCCTCGCGATCCGCGGCCATCTCCTCGACGGTCTTGGTGTGCAATCTCGCGGCTCCCTCGTAGTTCTCCTTGGTGGGGATGAGGTCTCCGCTTGCGAGGCGCTTCTTTGCGCCGGCAATGGCGTCGGCGTACTGAGGCAACCACTGCTCTCCGGCCACGAGCAACTCGTCGACCATCTGCCAGATCTCCGGCGGGTTGCAGACGGCGCCGGTCAGCGGATCCATCATCATCGCCTGGCGCAATAGCGTGTCGTCGCCGGTCGCGGCGGCCTGAACAGCCATGCGCTGGACGCTGACGCTCGCGTTGCAGACGGCCGCGCAGCCCAGAGGTAGATCGCCGACGATCGGGATGTTGAGCCCGTTGGCGTCGACATAGCCGGGGACCTCAACGACGCAGTCAGGCGGCAGGTTGGTGATGCAGCCGTTATTGCGGACATTGAAGTGCCCGCGGTAGATGCGGCCGGCCTCGAGGGATTCGATGATGTACGAGCCGTGCTCGCCGCCTCGCTTCTCGGGTCCGAACTCGTTTGGCGGGGCTTTCATCCAGTTCGGGAAATCGTGCTCGAACCAGTTGCGGCCCTCGGTGCACGTGCGCAAGTAGCCGCCCGTCTCCCCGTTGATCCACGAGCCGAGGTCGATCCAGTCCATGATCTCCTCGGGGCGCTTGCGGTACCATGGCACGTATTCGGAGAGGTGACCGTTCGACTCGGTGCTGTAGTGGCCGAAGCGGCGCATCATGTCGATCCGGACCTTCTCGGTGCGCGAGAGGTCGGGGTGATTCTCAAAGGCCTCGAGAATCTTGCCCGTCATGTCCTCGCCCTTGTGCTTGACGCTGACGTACCAGGTCTGGTGATTGATGCCGGCGCAGATGATATCGACCTCGCCGACGGGGAGATCGAGCGCGCGGGCGATCTGGTGGTGACCGCCCTCAACGCCATGGCAGAGGCCGATGGTGGGAACGTCATGCCCATGGTCGAGACAGGCCCACGTGTTCATCGCCATGGGGTTTGAGTGGTTGATGAGCGTGCAGCCCGGCGCGGCGATTTCGCTGATGTCCTTGCAGAAGTCAAGCAGGACGGGAATCGTGCGCTGGGCGTACATGATCCCGCCGGGCGCCAGGGTGTCGCCGACGCACTGATCGACCCCGTACTTGAGCGGGATGTCGATGTCGGTGACAAAGCCCTCCAGCCCGCCCACGCGGACGAAGCTGAAGACGTAGTTGGCGTCTTTGAACGCCTCGCGCCGGTCGGTGGTCGCGGTGACCTTGGCGGGGAGGTCGGAGTGGTCGATATCGCGCTTGACGAGCTGGTAGACCATGTCGAGGTTGCGCTCGTCGATGTCGGTGAACGCGAACTCGGTGTCGGCTAGCTCTGGAATGCCCAGGATGTCCTGGACCTGGCGGCGGGTGAAGCCGATGCTGCCGGCTCCGATGACGGCGATCTTGATGGGCATGGGTAAGTCCTCCGGAATGAGGTGCGACGCACGGCGACGGCGTTCGTCACGGCGGGGCGAGGCACCTTTTGGAGGAGGGTTGACCTGAGGGGTGGGGTGTGGTTTGGTAGGTGGACGGTGACGGACGGCGTCGACGATCGAGGCGATCGTCGTACGGGGCGGCGGACGCCTTGGGCATTGACAGGCGAGGACGCCTGTCCTACGAGAAGGCAGAGGAGAGCAGATTGAAAGCGGCGCGATTGCATGGTCCGAAGGATGTGCGGATTGAGGAAGTGCCCGAGCCGGTTGCGGCGGAGGGTGAGGTGCTGATCCGCGTGCGGGCGGTATCGATCTGCGCGAGCGATTGCCGGATGTACTGGGACGGGCACGCGGGGGGCGTGACTCCCGATCACCCGATGATCCAGGGGCACGAGTTCGCGGGTGACATCGCGGGGCGGGGTCCCGGCGTGGGCGGGCCCCCGGTTGGCACGCGCGTGGCGGTCGAGCCGAGCTGGCACTGCGGCGAGTGCGACATGTGCGAGGCGGGCTACCCGAATGTTTGCCGGAACATCCAGTTCCCGAGTTTTCCGAACCGCGACGGCGCGCTAGCCGAGTACATTGCCTGTCCGGCGAATGCGATATGCGAGATCCCCGACCACGTCTCCTACACTGAGGCCGCGTTGGTGGAGCCGCTGGGGGTGGGGATGCACGCGGCGCGGCTGGCGGACCCGAAGCCGGGCGATCGCGTGGTTATCCTCGGCATGGGGGCAATCGGCGTTAGCGTGCTGATGTCGTGCAAGTTGCGAGGCGTCGAGCAAGTCGCGGCCTCCGAGCCGGTGGAGGGGCGCAGGCAGTGGGCGCGCGATCTTGGGGCGGATCCGGTGGTGGCTTCAGCGAGGGAGCTTATCGAGGCTGAGCGGGAGACGGAAGTCATCATCGAGTGCGCGGGTGAGGCGACGGCGGTGGAGGAGGCGCTGCTGCTGGCGAAGCCGGAGGGCAAAGTGGTGGTAGTGGGGATCCCGCATCCGGAGCGGATATCGTTTGACGCGTGTGTCCCGAGACGGCACGAGCTGACGATGATCTTCGCGCGGCGGTCGAGGAACACGCTGGAGGAGGCGGTGGGACTGGTCGCGAGCGGGAGGATCGATTTGAAGGTCTTGCCGATACGCAAATTCACGTTGGAGCAGGCGGCGGACGCGATTGAGACAACGGCGGCGCGGCCGGG
>CAZKUN010000187.1:0-18411 GCA_964555935.1 uncultured Armatimonadia bacterium
AGGAACATGCGGCCCTGTCATTCCATCCGGTATTAGCAGCCGTTTCCAACTGTTGTCCCGGACACCGAGGCACGTTACCCACGTGTTACTCACCCGTTCGCCACTAAGATGTATCGGTTCTTTGGTCCGAAGACCGCGGAGGTGATACATCTCCGTTCGACTCGCATTTGTTAGGCACGCCGCCAGCGTTCGTCCTGAGCCAGGATCAAACTCGCCATAGAAATATCCGTTCCCAAACTCAGACTCTATGTTCTGAGCCGGGGGCAAATCAATACAACAATCGGTGGTCTTCCTCGCTCAAGTACGCTATTCAGTTGTCAAAGATCGCCTGCGTCGTCGTCGCTGTGGGGCTTAGTGGCCCCCTCAGCGAGACCGGAGTATACCAGCGCGGCTTCGGGCTGTCAAGGGATTTCTAGAGTTCTTTTTGGCGGCCCGATTCTGGCGCTGTTGAAAGGCCCTGAGGGCTGTGCTATAATCGGTCGGTTCGCGCGCATAGCGGCCCATATCGGCCTAACGCTGAGTGCGAGAACGACCGGCGCGACGGTCACTTATTAGGGCGCTCGTTACGCGCAAGCCGAGCCCGTCAGCCTTGAGTATAACACTGCGGAAGCCGCGACTAGTTCCTGATCGGACCGTAACGGACACCGCAAGTGGCGCGGCCGGGCAGTGGAGTGCCCGCTGGAGACGCGAATGAGCGCACCCACTCGAGCCGTTTCAGCGCCGCTCTTGCAGATGGTTGACATCTGCAAGTCATTCCCCGGCGTCAGAGCACTCCATAACGTATCCCTCAACCTGCGGCGGTCTGAGATCCATGCATTAGTCGGTGAAAACGGGGCCGGCAAATCGACGCTGATTAAGGTGCTGGCTGGCGCGCTTGACCGTGATTCGGGTGAGATCATGGTCAATGACGGTCCAGCCCAGCTCAACACCCCCCAAGCTGCTCTCGCTGCGGGAATCAGCGTGATCTACCAAGAATTCAACCTGGTCCCCCACCTCAGTGTCGCCGAGAACATCTACTTGGGGCGGGAGCCTCATCGATTTGGCATTGTCGACTTCGCCACAATGAGGGCTGGCGCTCGGGACCTGTTGGACCAACTGGGGGCGGGCTTCAGCGAAACGGCGTTGGTGACCGAACTCAGCGTTGCCGAGCAGCAGATGGTCGAGATAGCGAAGGCTCTGAGCGTCGACTCCGAAGTTCTGGTGATGGATGAACCTTCGGCCTCGCTCACCGATCACGAACTCGACGCCCTGTTCGAGCAGATGCGCAAGCTCAAAGCATCCGGGGTCAGCATCATCTACATCTCTCACCGACTCGAGGAGGTATTCGAGATCGCCGACGTGGTCACGGTCCTTCGCGACGGTGAGGGGGTGGGCACTGCCCCGGTTGCTGAACTGGACTCGGCCCAGATCATCAGGATGATGGTCGGCAGAGACATCGAGGATGCAGACGTGCCGAAGTCGAGCGCCGCGGACATGTCTCGCGAGATCCTTCGAGTTGAGAACCTATCGCGAGGCAGACAGGTGGCCGATGTCTCGTTCTCCCTCTACCACGGCGAGATCCTGGGCATCGCGGGTCTCGTGGGCGCCGGGCGGACGGAACTCGTGCGAGTTCTCTTCGGCGCGGATCGGGCGGCGAGTGGCAACATCTACCTGGATGGGCAGGCAGTCAACCCGACGTCGCCAGCACATGCGATATCGCTCGGGATCGGCCTCGTCCCGGAGGACCGCAAGCTCCAGGGACTCGTGCTTGGCATGGCCGTTCAGGGCAACGTCTCGTTGGCGAATCTAGGTTCGGTGACGACCGCAGGCGTCGTTCGAGGTGGTCGCGAACGCCAAGTCGCCGCAGAATACATCGAGAAGCTCGCCATTGCCACGCCCGGGCCTACTCAACTTGCCGGGAACCTCAGCGGCGGCAACCAGCAGAAGGTCGTCCTGGCAAAATGGCTATTTGCCCAGTCACGCGTCCTGATCTTCGACGAGCCCACTCGCGGGATCGATGTTGGGGCAAAGCAGGAGATCTACAAGATCATGCGCGCAGTGGTCGACTCGGGTGCGAGCGTCATCATGATCTCATCGGAGCTGCCGGAGATCCTGCGGATGAGCGACCGGATCATGGTCATGCACGAGGGGAAGGTGGCTGGTTTCCTTGACGCCACTGAGGCGAGCCAAGAGAGAATCATGACGCTCGCGACCGGGGACCGCAGCGGCGATGATGAACGGCAGAACAACGTCGAACCGCCGGCCCAGTGATCGGGCCGGCGGTGTGTAGTTCTCTTGGGCAGCGGCAGGTGTCGGTTAGTCGTCTTTGCCGTCGGATGTCTTCGTCGTCTCACCCGACGATTCGCTTGCACCGACGGATTCCTTAGGCTTTGATGTGGAGCCCGAGCCACTGCGTTTCGCGTTATCGGTGGTGTAGAAGCCGCTCCCCTTATATATAATCGTTGGGGGGGAAAGAACCTTGCGAACGCGCCCCTTGCAGGCATCGCCCTCGCAGGTCTTTACTGGCGCGTCGTTGAACGATTGCATCACGTCAAAGCGCAATCCGCACTTGTTGCACTCGTACTCGTAGATCGGCATGATCGTAAGGCTCCTGTAGTCGGGCAGCGAACGACGTCGCTCAGACAAGCCGCCGTATATTAGGCCACACTCGCCGAGGTGTCAAGCGGCGGCGCGGCCCTGGCACTCACCATTACCGAGTGCCAACAACAGTAGGCACGTAGACATGGCCGCGTCATTTCAGGACATCATGGACACCATCGAGGCGTTGGCGCCGCCAGGGCTCGCCGAGCCGTGGGACTCCGTTGGCCTCCAAGTCGGCGTTCCCGAATTGCCTGTCAGCAAGATCCTTTTGGCGGTTGATGTCACGCGACGCGTAGTTGACGAGGCCGCGAGAATATCAGCCGACGTGATCGTTGCCCATCACCCGGTTCTCTTCGGCCACGTCCCCACGCTCCGCCCGGACCGCTGGCCAGGATGGGTCGTCGCTCCGCTCATAGCTGCCGGGCGCGGCCTATATGTAGCGCACACCAATCTTGATACGGCGCGGGCTACGAACACGAGCGTGGCGCTTGCCCAAGCACTAGGGTTTGAGAAGCTGCTTCCGCTTGAACCGGCAACCGGCCACGAGCCAGGTGCAACTGAAGCCGAGGGGAATATCCCAGGGATCGGCGTGGTGGCGACGACCGACCACATGACGTTGGAGCAGGCAGCGGCGAACGTCAAGACAGCTCTGGGAATCCACAACGCGCGCATCGCAGACGCCGGCCGCCGCGAGTACTCGCGCGTGGCGGTGGTTGCCGGCTCGGCGAAGTCATCACTCCCGGCTGTCCTCGCGGCAGACGCACATCTACTGATCGCCGGCGAGATAGGACACCACGGGGCTATCGAGGCAGCCGCCTCCAGTGTTTCGTCCATCGAGGTTGGGCACTTCACGAGCGAGCAACCTGCGATGACACGGCTAGGCCGCATGCTGCAAGACGAATACGGGTCAAGGGTGGAAGTAGTCGTATCCGATGACACTTCAGGGGCGTTCGACATCCGTTGACTCTACACGCCAAATCCACGGGCAGGGGTGACACCAAGATGCACAACGACCTACAACGGCTCTGGGAACTCCAGAAGATCGATAGCGCGATCGGAGAGCTGGAGACCGACTTGCGGAGCCTCGACGATGGCTCTGACTTACGAGCACAACTGGCGTCAGCCGAGTTGGAATCGGCGGCGAGGACCTCACGCCTAAATGAGGACGCAGCCGCACAGAGCACCCTTGAGGCGGAATTAGAGAAGACAGAACTCAAGCGCAGCGAGGCGATGGCCAAAGCCTACGGCGGCACGGTCTCGAACCCGAAGGAACTTGAGACGCTTGAGCAGGGCATCGAGGCATTGGGACGCCAGATGGATCGAGTCGAGAACGAGTTGCTCCCGCTGTTCGACAAGGTTGATGAAGAACAGACCGCCGTCGAGGCGCAGGAGGCGGAGATCGCTCGCCTGCGCCGAGGACTAGAGCAAACGGTATCCACCCACGAAAACGAGAGCGCCCGTCTATCGGACCAGATTGGCGCCCTGCGGACCGAGCGCAATGGCGCGATAGAGGGCTTGGACTCAGGATCGCTCTCGAAGTACGAGCGGATACTCAAGAAGGCCGGCAACGTCGCGGTGGCTGCCGTCCAGGGCGGCATGTGCGCGGCATGCCGAGTGACGCTACCTACAGTACAGATAACACGCCTCCAGCAGGGAACGGAGCTTCAGCAGTGCGAGAGCTGCTTGCGCATCCTGTGGATCAGCGGTGAATGAGCGCCCGGAACTGACCATCAGGCCAGCGATGAGCGGGGACATCGAGGCGATCATCGCAATCGAGAACACCAGCTTCTCCGCGCCGTGGCCGCCCGAGGCCTTCGAAGAAGAGCTGAGCCGACGAATAGCCACGTACCTGGTCGCGATGACGGCCGGTCAGCTCGCAGGCTACGCGGGGATGTGGTGCGTGGCGGGCGAAGCCCACATCATGAACATCGCTGTCGCGCCGTCCCGCCGGCGACGAGGCATCGGCGAGGCTCTACTTCTGACCCTCATCGACAACGCAAGGGAACGGGGTTCTGCTCTCGCATACCTGGAGCGCCGGGAGAGTAACGATGCCGCCGCACGCCTCTACGCCAAACTCGGGTTCCAAGCCGTTGGACGAAGGCGGCGATACTACCGCGACACGGGCGAGGACGCCATCCTGATGGTCCTGTCGCCTTTGGATGACGAGTGTGTCTCGTACCAACGTGAGCACTGGACCCGCTGGGAAGAGCAACATGGCCAACGCCCCAATACCGATTGAGAACACTCTCGTCCTGGGCATCGAGTCGTCGTGCGATGAGACAGCAGCGGCCGTCATCAAGGGCGGCACTGTGATCGCGTCGAGCGTCGTGGCCTCCCAGGAGGAACTACACGCGCGGTTCGGCGGAATTGTGCCCGAGGTTGCCTCCCGGAAGCACGTGCAACTCATGCCGGCAGTCGTGGACCAGGCGCTGATGACAGCGCGGGCCAAATGGTCGGACCTGACAGCCATCGCCGTCACTAACGGTCCAGGGCTGGTCGGATCGCTCATCGTCGGAGTCGCCGCGGCAAAGGCCTACTCGATGACGTCTGGAGTGCCGTTGATCGGCGTCAACCACATCGATGCTCACGTCCACGCCGTGTTCCTGCATCAACACGGCGAGCGGTCAGCGTTCGATGCTTCCGGCGCTCACTTCCCGATCGTGTGTCTCGTGGCCTCAGGAGGACACTGCGACCTACTGCACGTCGAGGCCCGGGGCGAGTACCGACTGCTAGGTTGCGCGCTCGACGACGCGCCCGGCGAGGCGTTTGACAAGGCTGCGAGACTTCTCGATCTGGGGTATCCCGGAGGGCCGGCCGTCGAGCGAGCCGCGGCCAGCGCATCCGGCGCCTCATCAACCGTCGACCTGCCTCGACCTGACGTGAGAGGGTCGCTCGACTTCAGCTTCAGCGGACTGAAGTCGGCGCTCGTGCGAACGATGGAGCATCGGGATGAGGATCACGCAGTCGTGGACATTGCCCACGAGTTCCAGAGCGCTGTCGCCGAGACCCTAGTGCGAAACACGATGAGGGCCGTAGAAACTGTCGGAGCCAAGGGCGTCACGCTGGGCGGAGGCGTGGCCGCGAACTCCCACCTGAGGGAGCTGATGGCTGCGGAAGCCGGCGAGCGTGGGGTCCCGTGCGCTGTCGCGCCGCGCGCGCTCTGCACGGACAACGCCGCCATGGTCGCCGCCGCCGGCGCGTACGCGATCCTGCGCCAGGGCCCTGATGACCTCTCGCTGGACGTCTTCTCTACACTCCAGGTCGCGAACCACGAATAGGCTCCGATATGTCTGAGACTGGTCCATCGCCGGACGGCGGTGCCGGACGGATCGACAGGGCAGAGATCGACGCCGCGAAGGGGCGGCTGGATCGCATAGTCAGCGATGTCTGCGGGGCCTGCGAGCTGAACTGCTGCCTCGAGGGCACGATGGCGGGCACCGACGACATGCACCGAATTGCCAAGGCCTGTCGCCGGTCGCCCGAGTTCAAGAGCCGCGTGATTTCCGAACTTCGGGCCCGCGCGTTGGAACTGAGGCGCGACCTCGAGGGCATGGAGACAACGTCGCGATTGCTCAAGGCTCGCTTCGCCCAGGATCGGGCCGAAGACCTCGGGCGGCTCGACGACTCGCTGGCTCGCTGGCGAGCGTTCTGCGACTTCCTCGACAACGACTTCGAGGCCAGTTCCAACGATCTTGTTCACTGCCTGATGTTCAGCGCAATCCGCGCGATGGCGCTGCGAGCAATGACGGCGTTCCCCGGCGGAGCGAACGTTCTGCCCGCCCTGGCCGGCCCCGGCACGTCGTTCCAGGTCGGGCGGCGAGGAGTGAAGCCGGACCGGTGCATCTTCCACCGCGAAACGTGCATGGTCGCCGAGGCCAAACCGCACAAGTGCGCGGATTTTTATTGCAGCACGGAGCCAGGACTAATCGACCGCGTCACTGACCAGATGACTATCGATGAATTCGTTCTGGCGCATTTCGAGAGCCAAACACGACCCGAGATACTCCGGCTCCTCGATATCGAACTATCGATGGGCCCAGAACACGTGGCATCCAAGGTCATCGTCGGGGGTGGCGGGGACTTCGCAGATGGCGTGGCGGCTCAACTGCGTAGCGCGTTCGCAGGCGTCACCGAGAAGTGCATCGAGGGCGGTCACCTGGATGTGCAGGTGGACATCCCACCGCCCACCTCAGATTCGTGCGCGCGCCCATTGGTCGTGCATTGCGCGACGGCGGACGCCGTGGGAGTTTACGAGCTGTCGGTTATGCTCGTACGGGCTCGGGGGGAAACACTGCATCCAGTCGTGGTTGTGGTCGCTGACGAATGGAGGCCGTGCGCCGGCACAGAACACCCGCTCTGGCGCGAACGCGCGATCTCCCAGCCACTGAGCGCTCTCGCGCTGATTGCCATAGTGGAGGAGTGACGACGCGTCAGGCAACCGGTTCGATGACGAATTTGTAGCCAACTCCAGGCACTGTGATCAGGAAGCGTGGAGTACGCGGGTTCTCTTCGATCTTGGCGCGAACGCGGCCGACATGCACGTCTAGCGTGCGGCTGTCGATGGAACTGTCGTACCCCCAAATCGTCTCCAGCAGCTCCTCGCGGTGCATCATCTTGCCGGAACTCCGCGCGAGCATGTGCAGGAGTTCGAATTCCTTCGGCGTGAAGCGAATCTGTTCGCCGCGGACCACAACCTCGTGCTTAATTGCATCGATTCTGATGTCGCCGAAGTCCATCGTTTCCTCGGCGAGAGACGCTCGAGCATACTCTCCCGCGCGTCTCACGAGCGCTCGGATCCTGGCCACCAGTTCACGAATCTGTACCGGTTTGCGGGCGAAATCATCAGCCCCAGCAGCCAGTGCCGCAACGGCATCGCGCTCGTCCGTGCGGGCCGAGACCACGATGATGGGCACGTGAGAGCGCGTGCGCACGCGTTGGCACACCTCGACGCCCTCCAAGTCGGGCAGCATCAAGTCGAGGAGGATGAGGTCCGGATCATCCTCACCTTGCCGTAGGAGACCATCGACTCCGTTGGCCGCGGTGAGCACCTCGAAGCCAGCTTCTTCTAGACCAGTCGTGAGCAGTAGCCGCACCGACTCATCATCTTCGATGACAAGTATGGTATCGGGCATGCGCTGCTGCCTCCTATGTGAGTCGCAGGATCAGATGGCGTTCTCGTCTTCCAAGTCAGTGTCCTTCACCGCCTCCGCACGCTTCCGCTCCAGGCCGAGGGCGGGGATGCCCTGCCGTTCCATGAACCCCAGCACATCTGAAAGGCGGAAACGGCGTTGGTTGCCCGGCGTCCGGTAGTGCGCGAGCAGTCCCCTGTTGGTATAGCGCCGAACGGTGGTTGGGCACACATCGAGCAGCTTCGCGGTCTCCTGGAGCGTAAGATGGGGATCAAGAAGGCGCTGTATCAGGTCCTCTCGAGTTTCGGTAGCCGTTCGTTTTGGTGGCCGCTCAGGAAGAGGCTCCAGACCCAGAGGCAGCGTCGCCTGATCTTGCCCCGGGCCGCTGGTTGGCGTATCGAGTTCAGTGGGGTTGGCGGGGCTTGCAGCCTGCACGTCTGCGACAGGACCCGGCGCCTGCGAGTCATGGCCGCCCGTGTCGACGATATCAACCGGGGCCGGATCGAGCGTGTCATCGCCGGCAGCGATCGACTCTTGATCGCCCGGCGCGGGCTCAGCATCCGACTGCGTCGCCGCATCGGCCGTCTCGACTTCGGCCGATTCGGCTGGCTCGCCGGACTCCAGGTCTGCTATCTCGTCGGCTCCAGGATCTGCGTCCGAGGCCGATTCCACCTCTGGTGGGGGGCCGGACGGGGGAGTCGGCGGCGGGCCGTCCGCGGGCGCCCCGCCGCGCACAGAGCGCTGTCTCGATCGAGTCCATTCATGTGCTGCCATTTGACATGCTCCGCGCGACCGAATCTGTGTTGCTGCATCAGCCCGACGAGCTGACGGGCGTACGGTGCCCGACTCGACGGAGTTCCTTCTGAGTGGATTTCAGTGCTCTCAGGTATGTGGCGCGGCGGCTATCGCCGCCGACATCGACATATGTGAGCGCGCTCACCACGGCTTCGCCGGCAAGACTATACGCATAGAGGCGACCGGCGTTTGCCGCTCCTCGATCTGCAGGGGCATCGATGCCCTGCACCAATGACTCCACATCGGTCAGTCGTTCGCGAACTCGAGCGGTCTCCGCGAGCGCATGCTCCCGATGCAACGCACCATTGCCGAGTTCTGCGAGCGTGGCCCCGATGCCTGCCGTGATCTTCGTGACTGTCTGATCGGCAACGTCGGCCATCAGGTCATACGTCGCGTTCGTGGTCTTGCCGGCGGCCCGCTCTATCGTGAGTGACTCGCGGACAGCTGCCAGAGCCTCATCGAGTCGCCCGGACTTCGCGTACAAGGACGCGAGGCGATTCAATGCATCAGTCTTCGCGATGCCCTGGAGACCATCCACGATAAGCCGCAGTGCCTTCTCCGCATCTTCGGGGTGACCAGCCTCGAGCGCCATGCGCGCCCATTGTTCCTGAATGCGCCGGTCACCGATGGTCTCGGCGGCGGCCTCTATGAGCCTCCGGGCGCCCACTGTCCGACCGCTGTGCTGCAGGGCGTTCGCTAGGCCGAGGATGGCATCTACATTCCTCGGCGCGAAGAGCAGAACCTCCCGATAGAGGGCGACCGCATCAGGCCAGAGGGCCCGATGCGAATGGAGCCGGGCCAAGGCGAGGCGTGGTGAGATCGCAGTCGGTTCGAGTTGTGCGGCCCGAAGCCAGTCACGTTCAGCCGCCGCGTCGTTGCCCTGCATGAGGTGCAACTCCGCGCGGAGGTCGAGCACCTCGACTGACCTGCGCCCGGCGTCGGAGACGCGGTTCAGCACGTCGATTGCCGCGCCCACCTTGCCCTCAGCCACCAGGCGCCTGGCAGCCTCCGTGGGGGAGGCGGACCGGCTTGGCTGGGCCGTAGCGCACGCAACGAGGAGGCCAGCGACCAGCCCGACCGCCCACATTCCGCATCGTTGCCGTGCCGTCATCATGGTTGGCTTTCGCACGTCGCGCGTGCCTGCTCGCATGTCCTCGCGGCCTGCGCATTGGCGGCCGCATCCGGGCCGCCGCCAGCGGCTTCAGACCGGAATTGCGTGGCGGCCTCGGTGTATTTCTGCGCCGCCTGCGCCATCTCGCCGCGTTCGCGCAGGCTGTCAGCTTGTGCCCGCGTAGCTGCTGCGGAGCTTTGCTGGGAAGTGTCTGGTGCCGCTGTTGCGACCGGTTTGGGCGGATGCACTTCGACCTTGATGCGCCCGCTTCCCGTGGGGGGGTCGCGTTCTGGCTCAACCACCGGCGTCGCCCCGACCGGAACGCCTATTGCGCCGGGCGTCCCTGGAGAGACCACATCGGCCGTGGTCTCCGGGAGCCGAGATGTGCCGCTGAAGCCATCGTCGGCCAACGTGCTCGGCCCAGGATTAAGGCGTGGAAGCGTCCCAGGCGTCGTGGTTGGCGGCGGGAGCGGCCCCAGTGGTGGAGGCGGTGGAGGCGCGACTTGCCGCCGGGCGGGCGTTGATGGAGGCGGGCTGCTCTGTGCCGCGCCAGGAAGTGGACCAATCCAGGTGGGCTGAAAGATCGTGTAACTGTCGTCGATCGCCTGCACGATCGGGCCTGGGTTCTGGGCGACCATGTTGCCCGAGCCTCGCTGTGACCTGCCCCCAGCCATGCGCCAAGCGTCTTGCGCTCGAGACCGCGGTTCTGTCTGTGACGGATCAAGTTGAGCGGCCTCGGCAAATGCTTCGTAGGCAGCGGCATACTGCCCGGTCGCATAGAGTTCGCTGGCCTGGGCCATCTGGTGATCGTAGGCGCGGCGGCTCTGCGCATCCGGCGATGTTCGCTGGTAGAGGGCCCACGCCCCAACCGAGAAGACGACAACCGCCATGAACACGCCAACAGCGACAGGGATGAGACCCCCCCCTGTCGCTAGGAGACGCTGCCATCCCGCGTGCTCCATGTCGCCCGACGGGTGAGTGATTGCTCGGCGGGCCACCTCGGCTTGCTCGCGGACCGGGTCCATGTCCGGATCCAGTTCCAGCGCTCGCCGGAATTCCCGGAGGGCATCCTCGGGAGCCTCGATTGCCAGGTACACCTCACCCAATGCAACGTGGGTTTGGGCAACGTTAGGGTGGGCGACCGTGGACGATCTAGCCAGTTCGAGCGCGCACTTCAGATCCCCGCCAGCCAGACATTCGCGCGCTGACGCTACCTGGGCGTGGGCCCGGTCGGCGGCCGAGATGGCACGCCCTTCCGTCGCCGCTCCCACACTGGCCAGGTTGGCCCCACAACGAGTGCAGAAGGGGGCATCAGGTAAGTTGCGCGTTCCACACGCGCTGCAGACCATAGTTATCTCCTTTGGTGCTCATTGGTGCCATCCGGCACCACTCACGGCGCCCTGAGGCATTTTATCCCAGCCGGTCAATGGTGTCAACGAGGCGCGAGCGCCGACGAAAGGCCTGAACCCGCACCAAAGCGAACAGTAACCGTGCCGCCTACAGTCCCTCGAAGGGCCCGGAGGAAGCCGCGATGGCGCGACGCTCGATGACTCGCCGAGACTTCGTGAAGGCGTCCGCCGCAGGCGGGGCTGGCGCGCTCATCCCATCGGCAATCACCTCGCAGACCGCGGGCAGACCCCGTGCAGAGAAGGTCCAGCCCAACGTGCTGCTGATGATGACCGACCAGCACAGCGCGCGCGTGCTCTTGAGCCGCGGCCATCCTCATGTACGCACGCCGCACCTGGATCGCCTCGCGCGCGGGGGCGTCACATTCGAGAATGCGATATGCACGTACCCCGTCTGCACAGCGTCCCGGGGTTCCATTGTCACCGGTCGTTGGCCCCACGTTCGCGGCCCTCACCTTAACGTCGGATCGACCGAGAGTGACGCCAACAAGGGCCTTCAGCCGGACGCGATCATGACGGAGACCGTGCTGTCAGAGCGCGGATATCGGACGACGCACCAAGGCAAGTGGCACATTGGCGACCTCTCACGACACGCGTGCTACGCGGGGTCTGGACACTACCATCGGGAACACTGGAAGGCGCTGCAGGAATGGCGGAAAACCCATCCAGTCGACGCACCCCCCGGAGATGCAGAGCTGTACGGGTGGCCGCTGTACATGACCGAGCCGGTGAAGGCCGCGCACGAGGCCTGGGCCAAGTCTGCTCAAGACATCTCGCTGATCGGGCGAGTGGCGCTCCCGCTGGAAATCGACAAGACCACGTGGGTCACGGACCGCGTCATTGGCGACCTGCGCGAATCCGAAGGCCATCCATTCATGGCCACGTGGTCCGTCGCCCCCCGCACGCATTTTGGGCCGTCCAGGACCCGTACTACAGCCGCGTCGACCCACGCGACATTGAGTTGCCGCCTAGCCAGACCCGCCCACCCCATTTCGACCGCGAACCGGCGGCGCGCCTTGCTGACCTCCTCGGCGAGGACGGGATGAGAGAGTACCTGCGGTGCTACTATGGCCTGGTCATGCAGGTTGATGACCAAGTGGGGCGGGTCATCAAGGTTCTCGAGGACTCCGGGCGCCTTGATGACACGATAATCGTGTTCACCTCAGACCACGGCGACATGCAGGCCGCTCACCAGCATGTGGGCAAGGGTACAAGCGCATTCTATGACGAAGTGATTGGCGTTCCGCTGATCATCCGGTATCCGCGTGCAATCGGTGGAAACAGGCGCGTCCAGACCCATGTCAGTGGAGTGGATGTCATGCCGACAATCCTCGATTACTGTGGATTCGCCGCGCCAGCCCAGTGTCAGGGCACGAGCCTTCGACCGTTAATCGAGGGACACGAGGACCTCAGCCGACCGGGATTCTGCGAGCGAACGCACCCGACGGCCCAAGCGGTGGGGCGAGCGATCCGGACGCGCCAGTGGAAACTGGCAATCAACCTTGAGAACTGGTCGACGGGGCATGAGTCGTTCACGTACAGATGGCCACTGGAGCTATACGACCTGAGCGCCGATCCAGGGGAGACGGTGAACGTCGGTGGTCAGCCGAAGTACAGCAAGGTCCGCCGCCGACTACTGAACCGTCTGCTGGCGTGGATGGACGAAACAGACGACGCGTGGCTCGACAGACTGCCCGCGGAATTGTGATCGCGTTGACAGGGGCCACGGGCGACGTTAGAATCGCCGTCACGCCGGTCGGAACTCAGACTACTTAGGAAGCGCGCCGATGCGAGGGCAGCCCAAGGGATTCTTCAGCCTCAAGACGCTTGACGACGTGCGACAGATCGAGACCGAATTCTTCGCCGAGTTACGCGTGGGCGTGGAGTCGGTCGATTCGCTCGGCGCCTTGGGGCGCGTGCTGGCCGAGGACGTGTCATCGCCGTCTCCGCTTCCCCACTTCAACCGCTCCGTCGTGGACGGCTACGCGGTGCGGGCGGCGGACACCGCAGGGGCAACGTCGGGCCTCCCAGCATACGTGGAGCTGGTGGGAGCCGTCGAGATGGGCCAGCCTACCAACCTTCAGCCGAAGCCGGGCGAGACGGTCGAGGTCCCCACGGGCGGCATGATGCCGGCGGGGACGGATGCGGCGGTGATGATCGAGCACACGGAACTTCTGGGCGAAACGACCGTTGAGATCGGCAGGCCGGTGTCGCCAGGGCAGAACGTAATCCGTATCGGCGAGGACATCCCCGCCGGCGAGGTCTGCCTGCGAGCGGGAACGCGACTGGGCGCCGGCGATCTCGCGCTGCTGGGCACCGTCGGTGTGACGAGCGTGCCCGTCTACCGACAGCCAACCGTAGCAGTGCTCTCGACCGGCGATGAGGTCGTCCCCCCGGACGCGGAACCCGGGCCAGCCCAGGTACGTGACGCGAACTGGTGGGGGCTGGACGCGATGATCCGCGAGGCTGGCGGCGCGTGCCAGTTCGGCGGGATCATTAACGATACGGAGCGCTCGCTAGCGGACGCGGCGAGCGAGGCCCACGCCACTGCGGACGTCGTCATCATCAGCGGAGGCAGTTCGGTGGGCGAGCGGGACTTCGCCAAACAGGTGTTGGATGCCCTGGGGGAGCCCGGTGTCTTGGTTCACGGCGTCGCCCTCAAGCCGGGGAAGCCGACGATCATCGGCCTGGCGGACGGGAAGCCGGTGTTCGGGTTGCCCGGACACCCGTTGAGCGCAATGGTGAGCTTCCACCGGATCGTCCGACCCATCGTCCGACGCATGGGTGGCGAGACAGACCTTTGGGAGCCGGTGGCATCCGCGAGACTGTCGCGCAAGGTCGCGTCAGACTCCGGGCGAACTGAGTATGTCCGCGTGCGGCTGGAGCACGCTGCGGGCGAGACGGTCGCAGAGCCGCTATTCGGCAAGTCGGCCGCGCTGTCGAGCCTGATCGCAGCGCGAGGCCTCGTCGAGATTCCCCTCGGCGTCGAGGGTCTGGATGCAGACACACCGGTGGACGTGCTACTCCTATAGCGGTCTCTCGCGAGGATCGCTCCCACCATCACTTCCGGACTGGTGTTTCCGAACCATGAACCGTCCCGAGCAACACAGACGCCGCGTGTATCTGCGGATGACGACCGTTGAGGAGGCCCGAGAGTTGCTCGCCGAGGCCCTCAAGTCGATCACCATGCCGAGCCCGGAGATGGTCACGCCGATGGATGCGTTGGGGCGCGTGACGGCGGCGCCTGTCCATGCGGTCGGCTCATCTCCCCACTATTGCGCGGCGGCGATGGACGGCTATGCAGTGAAGTCGGCGCTGACGGTGGAAGCATCCGAATCGCGCCCGATCACCCTCACCGTACCGACCGACGCGACACCGATCAACACCGGCGAGCTGATCCCAAGCGGATACGATGCTGTCATCATGATCGAGGACGTGTATCAGTCGGAGGACGGCGTCATCGAGATCATGGCGGCAGTCGCGCCATGGCAGCACGTGCGCTTGCTTGGGGAGGACATGGTTGCGACAGAGCTGATCGTGACCGGCGGCAAACGGCTGACTCCCGCGGATGTCGGCGCGATGATCGCGGCCCAGGTAGGCGAGGTTGCTGTGGCGCCCCGGCCGAATGCGATCTTCGTGCCGACGGGCAGCGAAGTGAAGCCGCCGGGAGAGCCGGTCGAGCCGGGCGATGTGATCGACTACAACTCATACATGCTTTCAGGGCTGATCACCGAGTGGGGCGGCACTGCAGTGACGGCTCCGCCGACCCCCGATGATCCCAACGCTCTCCGTGAGGCGCTACTCTTGGGCACGGAGGAACACGATCTCGTCGCGCTCATCGCGGGATCGTCGGCGGGAACGCATGACTTCGTTCCGGGACTCATCGAGGAGCTAGGCGACCTGCTCTTCCACGGCGTGAGGCTCGCGCCAGGCAAGCCCACAGCTTTCGGCATCGTGAACGGCACTCCCGTCCTTGGCGTTCCTGGCTACTCGGTTGCCGCGTGGACGTCCTTCGATCTCTTCGCGAAGCCCATCATCTCGCACCTACAGGCCACCACAGAGCCGAAACGACCGACCGTCTTGGCACGTGTCAGGCGCAAGATCACCTCCAAGCCCGGCACCCGGGAGTACGTGAGGGTGCATGTCGGCCGCGTCGGGGAAGAGCTGGTCGCCGTGCCGCTGAAACGAGGGTCGGGCACGGTCAGCTCGTTGGTGCAGGCCGAGGGGTTGGCCATCGTGCCGACGATGGACGAGGGACTGGACACGGATACCGAGGTCACGGTTGAGTTACTCGCTTCGCATGACGAGATTGAGCGGACCGTGCTGGCGGTGGGCAGCCACGATATCGCGCTGGATCTGCTGGCTTCACTCCTCGCGAGCCTCCCCGACGGGGCGCGACTGGCATCGGCACACGTCGGCAGCATGGGTGGTCTGAGGGCATTGGCTCAGGCGGAAGCGCACTTCGCGGGGACGCACCTGCTGGACCCCAGCAGCGAGGAATACAACGTTCCGTACATCCGCCGCATTCTGCCCGATCTACCCCTTCAGCTAATCAATCTCTCCTATCGTGAGGTCGGGCTGATAGTACTGCCCGGCAATCCAGTGGGAATTCAAGCGATTGATGATCTCGCGCGCGAGGACGTGGTGATGATCAACCGTCAGCGCGGCGCCGGCACTCGGGTGCTGCTCGATCACCTGATCGGCAAGTCCGGCGTGGACGCCGCGTCCATCGCCGGCTACGAGCGCGAGGTCACCACGCACACGATGGTCGCCGCCGCCGTGTCCGGTGGAGCGGCGGACACGGGCCTGGGCATCCGTGCCGCGGCGCGCGCCATGGATCTCGACTTCGTGCCGCTGGCGAGCGAACGGTACGATTTGGTCCTCCCTCGGGAACACGCGGCACGGCCTGGGGTGCTTCAGATCCTGGAGGCCATCCGCTCCGATGCCTTCCGCGACGCGGTCATTGCTCTTGGCGGGTACGACCTGAGAGATGTTGGCGAAGTCATCTACGAACAGTAACTCGACGGAGTGAGCATGTCAGACCAGATCCTGGACCAAGCCGGCCGATCGATCGAATACCTGCGAATATCTGTTACCGACAGGTGCAACCTGCGGTGCAGATACTGCATGCCGCCCCAGGGCATTGAGCGCAAGGCGCATGACGACATCCTCCGATACGAGGAGATCGCCAGAGCCGTGGCGGCAATGGCGCCGATCGGCCTGCGAAGGGTGCGTCTGACCGGGGGCGAGCCGCTGGTACGTCCGGGCTTGCCAGACCTCGTGCGCCTGATTCGCGGAATCCCCGAGATCGAGGACATCGCCGTGACGACGAACGGCGTCCTGCTCGCCGATTACGCTCAGGATCTCTGGGATGCGGGCGTCCAGAGGATCAACGTCAGTCTCGATACGTTGCGCCCCGGACGATTCTCAGAGATCACTCAGGGCGGCAACCTGGACAAAGTGCTGGAAGGTCTTCGCGCGGCCGAGGCCATTGGCATGCGGCCGATCAAGGTGAACGCGGTTCTCGTCCGCGGGATGAATGACGACGAGGTCGTCGACTTCGCGCGGCTTACGCTGGAGAAGCCGTACGACGTGCGGTTCATCGAGTTCATGCCGATGGGCGATGTGGGCCTATGGTCAGAAGACGCGGTGGTGCCGGAGCAGGAAGCGCGCGCCGAGATTGAGCGAATCGCTCCCCTCCAGGCGGCCAAGAGCCCGGCCACGAGCCGAGGGGGCGATGCGTGGCGCCTACCGGAGGCGGCAGGGACCCTTGCATTCATCAGCCCCGTATCGAGTCCGTTCTGTGGTTCATGCAATCGGCTTAGACTCACATCCGACGGGCAACTGAGGCCGTGTCTGCTCTCAGACCAGACCGTGGATCTGCGGGCCGTGTTGCGCTCGGGTGGGACCGATGATGACATTCGAGAGGCGTTCCGCGCGGCCGCCCGGTCAAAGCCGGATGGACATACGCTCGGGGAGGGTGGAGCTTGTCACACAAAGACGCCGATGACCTCGATCGGGGGATAGGGACTCCTCGGCTGACTCACACGGGCCCCAGCGGCGCGCGGATGGTGGATGTCAGCGCGAAGCCGGATACGGTCCGGGAGGCGGTGGCCTCCGGACGCGTGATCATGCAGCCCGAGACGCTCGCGCTCGTTCGCGAGGACCGCGTATCGAAGGGGAGCGTCGTTGAAACGGCGCGCCTGGCGGGGATCATGGCGGCCAAGAGCACGTCCACGCTCATCCCGCTGTGTCATCCGCTCCCGCTGTCGGAGGTGGCTGTGGACCTGGCGCTACACGACCACCCGGCCAGCATCTCGGTGCGCGCGAGGGCGAAATGCACTGGGAAGACCGGCGTGGAGATGGAAGCCCTGACCGCCGCGTCAGTCGCGTGCCTGACGATCTACGACATGTGCAAGGCGGTGGACCGCGCGATGGTCATCGAGGACATCAAGCTGCTGGAGAAGTCTGGCGGCGCGTCGGGCGACTTCCGCCGGACAGACCAGGAGGACCGGACATAATGGGTCACATCGTAGCCGTGTCGATCAGCCACAAGCGCGGGATCAGGAAGCAGAACGTGCCCCAAGCCAACTTGATCCCCGATCATGGGATCGAGGGCGACGCGCACGCCGCTCCCGGCAAGCGCCAGGTGAGCCTGCTGGGGCTCGAGAGCATCAAACACATGCGGGAGCGCGGCGCGGAGGTGGACCCCGGCGACTTCGCGGAGAACGTCACGACCGAGGGGATCGAACTCTTCACGCTCCCCATCGGCACGCGCCTGCGGCTAGGCGCTGATGTGGTCGGCGAGGTGACGCAGATCGGCAAGACGTGCCACGATCGGTGCGAGATCTTCAAGACGGTCGGCGACTGCGTCATGCCGCGCGAGGGCATCTTCATCCGCGTGGTCGATGGTGGGGCCATCCAACCTGGCGATGCGATCGAGGTTGATGAAGCATGAACGTAGCCATCCTGACCGTCAGCGACTCCGCCGCCGCGGGCGAACAGGCCGACCTCAGCGGCCCTCTCCTCCGAGAACTCGCCGAAACCCTTGGCGGCACGGTGGTCTGTGCGGACATCCTCCCTGACGACGAGGACGCAATCGCGAACTGGCTCGCCGAAGTCACCGACGCCCGCCATGCTGACCTGGCTCTCACGTCAGGCGGGACGGGGCTTGGGCCACGTGACGTGACGCCTGAGGCTACTCGGCGCGTGATCGAGAAGGAAGCCCAAGGCATCGCGGAGGCGATCCGGGCCGCGGGGCTGGCGAAGACGCCACGAGCCATGCTCTCGCGGAACGTCGCGGGGATCAGGGGGGGGACGCTGATCATCAACCTGTCAGGCAGCCCCAAAGCAGTGAGGGAGCAGTGGGATGCGATAGAGCCCGCGCTCC
>CAZKUN010000188.1:0-18349 GCA_964555935.1 uncultured Armatimonadia bacterium
TGGCGAGGAGGCCGAGCGTCAGCAAGCTTCGTCCGCCTCCGGCCGCCGCGTTGCGCAGCGACAGCTTCCCGAGTGACTGAGTCGCTCCCCGGCTCTTCCGGAGGCTCCGCAAGACCAGGCCAGCCGCCGCTAGTCCGGCGATGAGCAGCGCCCATCCAATCCCAAAGAACGCGCCCGCCGCGGGCACGGCATCCGTGAACGCCGCGAGCCCGCCGAGAGCAACCGCCAGCCCGAGCGACAGAACGAGCGTGAGTATCGCTGCCCATGGCCGCTTGCGCTCGGGGGCGACCACCATCGCCTGCCATCCGCCGAGCAGTTCGAGTACCCGTCGTTTGCGCAATCGGCGGACACTCCACCAGGCCGCGAGCAACCCCACCACGAGGCCAGGCACGCCTCCGGCCACAAGGTTCCCCGCGCTAACATGCAGCCACAGCGTCGGCATGCTGCCGAGGGCGCCCTGCCACCAAGACCCCAGCGCCGCGACCATGGCATAGGCGTAGAGCAGCCCGGCCGGCACGCCGACCACCGCCCCGAGGCCGCTCAATAGCGCGCCCTCCGCGAACAGCACGCGGCCAACGAGCTTCGTATTGCATCCACAGGCCAGCATGATGCCCGTCTCGGATGCGCGCCGATCGACAGACAAGCGCAGCAACATCGCCGCAAGCCCCGCGCCTGACATCACCAGGAACATGCTCAGGCTGAGGAGGAGCTGACCGAAGTCCGACGTGCCCTCTGACGCCTCAACGGTGAGTTCTCGCACGGGGGCGAAGACTAGCCCAGACGCCTCCAGCGTGAGTCGCTGCAGCAGTTTGAGGGAGAAATACGGGCCGAAACCGTCCCCCTCCGTGGGCCACACAATGCCGACGCGCATCGACGTCACCCAGTCGGCATCATCGCGGCCCGGAGCGCTCTGCCACATTTCGCGGACGTCATCGAGGCCCACGAAGACCTTCGGCGTCGCGCGGTACAGGTCCCAGTACTCCTCGTCGCGATCCGTCACGCGGTCGAGGTCGATGGGGAACGGCGGATCCCAGTCACTCATGTTCACCGCGTCGGTCATGCCCTCGAAGTTCGGCACGAGCGACCGGTCCGCGGTCGGGCCTGCCAGTTCCACGACCCGCTCCACTGGCGCGGTCATTTCATCGATAGGGTACGTCCCGTCGTCTGTCGGCACCATGTAGCTGATGTCGAGCGCATCGCCCGGCGCGCACGCCAGATCAGACGCGGCCCACACGTTGACCCACGCGGTCCCCGGCGTCGGGATCGGGTCCGACTCGCGAAGAGACTCCAGACCCGCTACTACGGCGTAGGATATCGCACGGGTGGACGGGCCGCGCGTGGCAATGTCAGTTGCCAAGTAGACGGATGTCCGCGCCGCTCTCGTGCCCGCATCGGCGGCCGCCGCCCGCGCCGCGCTTACCTGCTGCTCCGTCAGCAGCATGGCGTCGCTCGTCAAGTCGAGGTCACCTCGCGTGTCATTCGGCGTGAGCCGCAGCCCATGGTCCTCCAGCGTACACGCTTGCTCAAGGGCTGCGGCCAGCACCTCCGCCTCGCCCGAGGCGACGAGCACGTTCGCCTTGCCATTGAGTTGGAGGCTCGAGTCCAGCCAATCGCGCGAGATGAACACGTTTCGGGGCGCGCTGCTCTGGGTGTCGAGCCTGAAATCGCCCGTCCCGCCCGCCGGCAGCACTTGCTTCACGGTCAGACGCATCGATGGCGCGATGTCCTGGCGCTCGCGCCGCGCGAACAGCGTGTCTGAGGCAATCGCCCGTTGGCGATGAATCGTGAGCAGAAGCGCGTCACCGACCGCCACGCCCAGATCGCCTGCAAGCGCCTCGTTGATCGCGCACTCGCGACCTGATAGTTCCAGCCCCGCGTCGTGCAACTGCCAGAAGCCTGGGTCAACGCCGAGCACTGTCACGCCGGGAGTCACGGCATCGGTATCGAGGTTCCGCGCCGCGCCCTGGGTTAGCACGGCCGCCGAGACTTCACCGACCGCCTGCAAGTCCTCCGCGAGCGCCGCTCGGAAGTAGGCCGGCGCGACCATCGCGTGCGTGATGCGCCCAAGCCGCGCTAGCCCCGTGTCGCGCAAACTGCCGTGAACGGAATCGCCCGTCACTAGCGCGCCGGTCACGACGGCGGTCGCGGTGGCTAGCCCAAAGACCACCATGGTCCCCGTCCGCCAGTGGTGCGCGAGGCTTCGAGTGACCAGCCTGAGCCGGTTCATCGGCCTCCCTCGCCGTCGGGGCTGAGCTGTCCGTCCGCGAGCTGCACGCGCCGGCTGAACCGCTTGGCGTGCTCGGAGTTATGCGTCACCATCAGCACCGTCACGTCCTCCTCATTCGCCAACTCCAGGAGCAGCGTCACCACCATCGCTCCTGCATCGGCGTCGAGGTTCCCCGTCGGCTCGTCACACACCAGCAGCTTCGCGCCATTCACCAGCGCCCGCGCCAGCGCGACCCTTTGACGCTCGCCGCCTGAGAGCTGCGCCGGGAATGCATCCATCCGCCCACCGAGCCCAATCCGGTCCATCATCGCGCGCGCCCACGCCTCATCATGGCCGTCACCCGCCGTCGCCAGCGTTGGCAGAAGCACGTTCTCCAGCGCGTTCAGTTGCGGCAGCAGATGGTGCTCCTGGAAGACGAAACCCACGCGCGACGCGCGGAACCGAGCCAGCGGCTGCCCGGTAAGAGCCGTCACCTCAACCGCGCCAAGGTGGACGGTTCCTGACGTGGGTGAATCGAGCGCGCCGATGATGTTCAGCAACGTGCTCTTGCCCGAGCCCGACGGCCCGACGATCGCCACCGTCTCGGCTTCCCCGACCGTGCAGGAGACGCCATCCAGGATCGTGAGGTCCGTGCCGTCAGGACGCGTGAATCGCTTCGTCACATTGTGCAGAATCAGTTGGTCTGCTTGATTGCTCATAGACGCTCCCATCAGCCGTCCTCCCGCAGCACAAGCGCGCTGGTCGGGCAAGCTTCCGCGCATTCCCGGGCCGCGCTCGCCAGACCATCCGCGAGCGTCTCCCCAAATGGCGCGCCGACACGCATGGTGAAGCCCCGGCCGATGTGAGCCACGCCGAGGGGCTCGCCCGCCCGGCGCGCGATCTGCACGCACAGGCCGCATGAAATGCACTTCCCCGACTCATACACGAGGCTTGGGTGGGTCGCGTCGCGCTCGAAGGTTCGCCGTTCCTCGCGATAGCGTCTCGGGTCCGCCTCGTAGCGCTCGGACCAGTCCTTCAGCCTGCAATCCTCAAGGCCCATGCAGTCACACCGCAGGCAGCGGTCCGCCTCGAGCTTCGCCTCATCCGCCCCATAGCCGCCGGTCAGCGCGCCTGTCGGCTCAACGCGAGCGCCCATCGATGCACCCTCGGCGTATGCCGCCAACTCATCACCTTTCAGCTTGCCGATCCGCACGGTGAATGGCCTCTCGGCCCCCGTGACGCTCTCGCCCGAGAGGTGCTGAGAGATCGATTCCGCCGCTGTCCTTCCGCTGCCGACCGCGCGCACTGCGTGCTGCGATGGCGAAGCTGTCGATCCCGCGACGAAGACCCCATCCATCTCGGTCATCTGAGTCCGTCGGTCCGCCGCCACCTTGCCGCCGGCAAGAGGCGGTCCGATCGCCGTCGCCGCCTCCTCCGACAGCTCGCCCGCCGCCACCAACACGGCGTCGTAACCCTCGCGAAGCTCGTCGAGCGTGGTATCGCGCCCGACGCGCGTGTTGGGGAGAATCTCCACGCCTAGCCGCACGATGCTCGCGACTTCAGCATCGATCACGCCATGGGGCAACTCGACCTCAAGCACGCCATAGCGCAGCATTCCGCCCGGTTGCTCGCGCTCATCGATGATGGTGCATGCATGCCCGTCGCGAGCCAGATAGTACGCCGCCGACAGCCCCGCCGGGCCCGCGCCGATGATGGCGACTCTCTTCCCAGTCGACGGGCGACACTCTGGCACGTGCGGGTCCGCTGACGCGATGTCGTGATCGCCCACTCGTTGCTTCAGCAACCGTATCGCGACCGGGCTGTCAACGTCCTTCCGTCGACAGCCTCTCTCGCATATCTCAGGGCAGATTCTCCCCAGCACCGCCGGCAGCGGGATACGCTCTTTCACCACCGCAACCGCCTCGTCCAGCTTGCCCGCCGCGATGAGCCGGATCATCGCCGGGATGTCCATCTGCGCCGGGCAGACCGTGTGACATGGGCCCAAACAATCCCCCAAGTGATCGCCGAGCAACAGTTCAAGTGCCGTCCGCCGCGCCGCGCGCACCTCGTCCGATTCGCTCTCGACTCGCATCCCCTCAACCGCCACCGTCGCGCATGAGGGCAGCAGGCGGTCGCGCCCATCCACCTTCACCACGCAGACCAGGCAGGATGTCTCCGCCTGCAGGCCCTCGCGGTGGCAGAGCGTGGGGATGTTGATGCCGAGTTTCGACGCGGCGTCGAGAACCGTTGCTCCGCCATCGACCTCGACAGCCTGACCGTCTATCGTGAGTGTTGGCATTGGGGTTGTTAGTCCAAAACCACCGCGTCCACTGGGCAGATCTCCATGCACGTGCCACAGCGGATGCAGCGGTCCAAATCGATGAAATGCTGCTGGTGCGGGACCAGTTCAATCGCGCCGACGGGACAGTCCTGCGCGCACTTCGTGCAGCCGATGCAGTCCTCGGTAACCCGGTATCCAATCAGCGCGCGGCACTTACCGGCGGGGCACTTGCCCGCGATGTGGGCCTCGTATTCCTCGCGGTAGTAGCGCAGCGTCGATAGCACGGGGTTTGGCGCGGTCTGGCCCAGCCCGCACAGGCTCCCGTTCTTGACCATGCCCGCAAGCTCTTCGAGCTGTTCCACGTCACCGTTGCGCCCGTCGCCCTCACACAGCCTCTCGAGAATGCTGAGCATCCTGCGGGTGCCGACGCGACAGAACGTGCATTTCCCGCACGATTCGCGCTGAGTGAAGTCGAGAAAGTACCGGGCCACGTCCACCATGCAGTTGGTGTCGTCGAGCACCACCAAGCCGCCCGATCCCATAATCGCTCCGGCGCCGGTGAGGGCGTCGTAATCGACAGGAGTATCGGCAAGCTCGGCGGGGATGCATCCGCCCGACGGGCCGCCGATCTGGACCGCCTTCAGTTCCCTGCCGCCCGGCACGCCCCCGCCGATCTCATCGACGATCTGGCGGACCGTCGTGCCCATGGGGACCTCAATCAGCCCCCCGTGGCGGATCTGACCGGTCAGCGAGAAGATCTTCGTGCCCTTGCTCTTGTCGGTGCCAAGCGCGGCGAACGTCTCCGCGCCATGACGCATGATCCACGGCACGAGCGCCAGCGTCTCGACGTTATTCACACACGTCGGCTTGCCCCACAGCCCGCTCTCGGCCGGATACGGCGGACGCAACCTCGGCGATCCCCGCCGCCCCTCAAGAGACGCCGTCAGCCCTGTCTCCTCGCCGCAGACAAACGCTCCCGCGCCTTCCATGATCCGCAGGCTCAGGCTGGAGTCCGTATCCAGCATCCCTTCGCCCAGGAACCCTCGCTCCTCGCACAGGCGAATGGCCTCGCGGATACGGCGAACAGCCAGCGGGTACTCCGCGCGGATGTACAGGATCGCCTCATCGGCCCCAATCGCCCGCGCCGCAATCGCCAACCCCTCCAGCACCCGGAACGGGTACGATTCGAGCAGCATCCGATCCATGAACGCGCCCGGATCGCCCTCGTCGCCGTTGCAGATGACGTACTTCACGTCGCCCGGCGCGTTGCGCGAGATCCGCCACTTCGTTCCGGTGGGGAAGCCCGCTCCCCCGCGTCCCCTGAGGCCCGAGCCGATGATGGTCTCGATCACCGCGTCCGGCGTCACCTCAGTGAGGCAGGCACGTAGCGCGACGAATCCGTCATGCGCCACGTAGTCGTCAAGATCAAGGGGGCTTACGGTCCCGTAGAGTTCCGTTGCGAGATGCTTCTGCGGTCCCAAGAACGCGCAGAGCGGGCCATCCCTCAGGTCGATCGCGTAACGCGTAACAGGTTGCCACGCCTCGTCAGTCAACAGGTTGTCCAGGGCTTGCCCCGCAGCGGCTTTGACCTTTCGCATCAGCCCGCGTGGCTCGAAATGTCTCCGAACCACCGCCGCCGCGTCGCCCACCTTCATCCCCGCATACGTGACGACCGGCTTGCCGGGCATCGCCACCTCGACGAGCGGCGTCTGGCTGCACATGCCCACGCAACCCACCGGCCGAACGACCGCCAACGCGTCAATGTCGCGGACGGCGTCCTCGAGCGCGTGACGGACATCCGTACTCCCGCCCGCGACGCAGCACGATCCCACGCCGATCCGAATCTCCGCCAGCCCTTGGGCCTGGGGATCGTCGCCCGAATCCCGTCGAGCGGCTCTCGGGCGGCGCTGAAGCCGGAGGAAATCCTCCAGCATATTCCCGACGCCCGCCGGGGTGATGTGCCCATAGGTCACGCCATCGATCTGGACCACCGGCGCCAGCGTGCAGCATCCCAGACAGTCCACGCCCCGCAGGGAGAACAGCTCGTCTTCGGTGGTATCCTCATCGCCCGTCAGGTGCAGCGCCCGTCGGACCGCCTCGGTAACAAGAGGCGCGCCCTTCACGTGACATGCCGTACCGTGGCAGACGCTGATCAGGTGCCGCCCGGCCGGCTTGTGGCGGAAGCGCGAGTAGAACGTCGAGACGCCGGCGATGTCTGCGGGCGTGATCTCGCTGATCTCACACACGCGACGAAGCGCCGGCTCGGGGAGCCACCGGTAGTGCTCCTGCAGCGCGTTGAGAATGGGGATCAGCGAATCGCGCGCGCGTCCAAGCGCCGCCACCGTCTCGTCGACCACCGCGAGATCGATGTCCGAGCCGGTCTCAGTGCTAACTGTCGCCGTGTCGGTGGCGCTCATTCTTCTGTCTCAGGCTCTTCGGTCTCGGCCGCGCCGATGCAGTAGAGATTGCCCTCGGAGCGGACGTAGATTCTGCCATCAAGGAAGACCGGCGTCGCGTGGATCGGCTCCTCGAGCGTGCCCGTGCCGACCGATTTGTACTCGCGCGCGGCCCCGAATATGTGCGTGACGCCGTCGGTGTCACTCAGGTAGACGTTCTCGCCGACGATCATCGGGGAGGAGTTGAAGGTCGCGCCCAGGTCCTCTTCCCAGAGCTTCGCGCCGTCCTTCGCGCCATAGCACGTCACCGTGCCGTAACTGGTCACCAGGATAACGATGTCGCCGTTAGAGGCCGGGCTTGAGGTATCCGGCAGGCCCTCATCCGCCGTCCAAACGATATCCCCCGCCGCGCCGCCCAAGCCCCCCGCGGTCGCGCGGATGGCCAACACATCCGCCATGTCGTTCGCCGCGTATACGAGCCCATCTGCATAGCACGCTGACGGGCCAACGTCGCCCATCAGGCACTCGACGCGCCACAGTTCCTCGCCCGTCTCGGGATTGTATGAGATCACGTACGGGTCAGCCGTCGTGATGATCTGCGTATTCTCGTCAGTCCGGATCACGATCGGGCTACTCCAGGAGTTCGGCACCGGACGCGTCGTCCGCCAAACCTCCTCGCCCGTGGCCGCATCGAGCGCAATCAACGCTGACAGCCCTTCATCCGCGTCGAATGTCTGGTCGAGCTGCATGATGACCTTGTCCTCATGCATCGCCAGCGACGCCGCGTGGCCATACGAATTCTCGACAGGGCCGAACTCTTGCATCCAGACGAACTCGCCCTCGAGATCATACGCAACCACGTCGCCATTCGCGAAGCTCGCGAACACGCGCTCACCATCCGTCGCCACGGTCGGCGCGGCATAGCCGGTGTCTTCCATCACGTCAGGCAGGTCCTCGCCGGGCGGCCCGCTCCGATCGAAGGGCTGCGACCACAGCATCTCGCCTGTCGCCGCGTCGAAGCAATAGATCTCTCGCGCCATATCATCCGCGCCGGTGAGGAAGATCTTGCCCTCGCTGAAGATCGGCGAATTCTTGCCCGGCAGCGGGATCTCCGCCTTCCAAACCACGCCCTGGCTGGTCGCGCCATCCCATTCGGTCAAGTACTCCATCGCCTCGGCGCGCCCGGCCACCGGGCCTCGGAACATCGGCCAGCCCTCCGGCACGTCGGCGCCGGATGGGTCGGTCGGATGAGGAGTAGGCGCCGGATTCGGGGTCGGCTCCGGGTTGGGCGTGGGCCCAGGATCAGGCGTCGGTTCCGGATTCGGCGCTGGTTCCGGATTGGGCGTAGGCTCAGGATTCGGCGTCGGTGCGGGTGTCGGCTTTGGAGCGGGCGGCGGTGGCGACACAGCGGGCGCGGCTCCCGGCTTGCGAACAGCGCCGCGTGGCGGAGGGGGCGCGGGCGTCGGCGTAGCCACGGCGGCTCCCGCCGTCGGGGCCAGAGCCGCCGGGCCTGTCGCCATTGGAATCGGCGCCAGCGGCGCGTCAGGCACTGCGGCGAGCTGCGCGTCCACCACCTCAGGCATGTCCTCAACGGCGCGGATGTACTCCGCCGATGCGTCGTGGCGCGCGACCATCAACATCGCCAACAGGAATCCCGCCATCACCAAGCCGAGCGCGATGACCGACCTCAATCCCAACGCAGCATCAACCCACGAGCGGCCTGCGGCCTCGGGGGCGGGCATGGGCAGCTCAACCCGGTACTTCGCCGCGATATGGCTCGACAGCAAGAAGACCAGGATGCCTATCGCCAGCATCCACGTGCCTTGGACCGCGCGAGCCTGAGCCACGAAGTAGGTCGATCGCAAGCTCGTGTCCAACTCGCGGATCTGGCCGCGGATCCCGTCATTGGCCGGATCTGTGCCCAACTCGGCCTTCAGCAGCTCAATCTCCGCCGTCGTCAGCGGATCGCTCATCTTCGCCGTCACCGCGTTGCCGATCAGCAACGCGACAACGAGCACGCAGAATGCCAGCGCGATCCACGCGCTGGTGGCTGAGGCGAGATAGCCCGCACTCACGGATTCTTGAGGTTCATCGATGGGTGCGGGGTTCTCACTCGCCGTCTCGTTCGCCGTATCAATCATAGATGCTCATCCATACTGGCCGGCGGCAGGGCGTCTGCGCCGGCGTGTTCCACTGGGCATGAGGCGTAGCATCGACTGCACGCCAGGCAACTCCCCGGATCGACCTCGTATTCGCGGCGATGGCGTCGGACGCTCAATCCGATCATCTTCATCCCCAACACCAGCCCAATCCAACCCCCAAAGGCCCACGAGCCGACGTGGAATCGCCCGTGTATCGCGGCGGCCTCGCGGTAGACATCACTGGTCGGCAGGCCCTGCTCCTCAAAGGCCTCCGTCTCGTCCGTCATCTCCTCAACGCGGCCCTGCTCCTCGGCCCAGAGACGGTTCGCCAACTGCACTCGCGGATGGACCCGGGCAAGCAACGGGCTAGTCAGCCGCGCCAGTGCCCCGCCGACAACCATAAGCACGGGTAGCAGCACCACGAGCAACGCCAGCTTCCCGCGTCCGGCATGTCTGTCGACCGAGCCGGGATCAGGGGTCGGCGCCTGAATCGCCCCATACGGGCACGCCTCCGCGCAGAGGTGGCAGTTGATGCAGTCCGTCGGCGTGATGCGCACCTGCCACTTCGAGAACGGAGCCAAGAGCCTCAATAGCACCCCGTACGGGCACAGATACCGGCAGTACGGCCGTCCGACCACCGTCGACAGCAGCAGCACTACAGCGCCGAAGATCAGCATCCCCGCGCTGCCGCTGAGCCGGAAGAAGAGCACGAACGGATCGTAGTCACAGATCACGAACGCGCTGCCGGTCCCCGCGAACAGGACCGCCCCTCCCAGGTACACGTATGGCACGGTCCCCAGGGCGCTATCGAGCCACGCCGGGACCTTCACGGGCCGGAGCAGGACCACTTCCTGAGCCGCGCCCAGAGGGCACGCAGCCCCGCAGAAGACCCGCCCGAACAGCAGCACGAACAGTAGCGGAATCAGAAAGAACGCCGCCGCGACCACCGGAAGCCCGTAGTCCGCCCCCAGCGCCGCGTAGGCTACGTTCTGGATCGCCCCAATGGCGCAGATGCACCCGTGGCGATAGAAACCGAAGTATAGCAGCGAAAACACCGACAGGATGACGACTTCGCGACGCGCGCGCTTCTTCAGGACCACGTACGCCGCGACGCTCAGCACGACTAGCAGCACCGCGACGTCAACATACCCAAACCACTCCGCCCGAGGCGCGGGCGTCGAGACGTGCGGGTAGTGATACCCCTGGCTGAACTCAGGCGGCGGGAACTCCTCCGACGCCATGCAAGGCGCCGCGAGAACCATCAGCAAGAGAGGGGCGAGTGTGGCGATCCGCATGGGCGCGCTATTCGCTCCGTCTCAGCAAGTATGGCTCGCTCGCAGGCACGCGCACCACGGCGCCGGCGGGACAGGCCTTTGCGATGGCACACTCGTTGCAGTCCACGCACCGATCGTGCCTGATCTGCAGTACCAACGACCCATTACCGAAGGCGTGGCACCCCTTCACGCAGATCCCGCACCCGATGCACTTTGCCTCGTCGATCGAGTACTGGTAATACGGGTCCTCGACGAAGTTCCGCTTGATGGCATCCGTCGGGCAGCGCTGGTTCTCCGCGGCCGTCGTGTCATCCGTCCGCTGATCGATGAAATACGCGAAACACAGGTTACAGTAGCCGCACAGCCGGTATTCGTGCATGACCTTCGACGCCGAGGGCGTCAGCACGCACGACGTCGCGCAGATCTCACACGCGACGCACTTCTCCGGGTCGATCTGCCAGACGGTTTCCTGCGATTCGCCCTTAAGCGCCAGCGAGCCAATCAGGCCACTGACCGCCATCAGGCCAGCGCCTCGCAGCGTCTCGGGGAGAAACTCCCGCCGGGTCATTTTCTTAGGTTTATCTGACATCGGTCCGCCCTCGTTCGTCCTGCATGGCCTGCCGCGCCGTCATCGCCTCCGGCAGCTCGCAGGCACCGAGCGACGCGCACCCTCGGCACAGTCCCGGAGATGGGCACTCGCCGTTCCGCGCAACCAATGCGCCCACGCCGCCGCCGAGCGCCAGCGCGAGCGACGCTCTCCCTATCGACCGCAAGAAGCCTCGACGATTCTTCCCGCTCACTGCGTCGTCCCCTCGGCGACGGTCACCGGTTTCTCGGAAAACACGCGCACCAGCCCATCCGGCGGGTCGAGCACGTAGACTCGCCCATCCGCGCCGACCGCGATGTCGGTCGCTTCCACCGTGCGGCTCAACGCATCCGACGGCGCGACCACGGTGCTCAGCGCGCCATCGGGCTCGAGAATCTTCACGCGCGGAACGCCCTTCTCCGCCGTCACCACCCGCCCGTCATCCAGCACCGCGATGTCCGTCGGGTTGCAGCACCCGCAAAAACCATCGATCTCCATCGACGCCTTCCGCCACGAGGTGCAAATCTGGCCGTCTGCCGTGTACGTCTCCAGCGCTTGGCGGCCTGGGTTGTTGACCAGAATCATCCCGTTCGGGCCGACCACCACATCGAGGTGGTAACTCGGTATCACGAGCCCCGGCACGTCCCTCTCGTCATCCTTCTCGCCCAGCCGCCCGAGCAACTGCCCCTCGAGGTCGTAGTGCAGGATCACTCGATTGCCCGCGTCGGCCACCCACAGATCCTCATCCGCCAGCGTCACGCACGTCACGTAGGCCTTCTCACCGGGCA
The DNA here is from genome assembly GCA_964555935.1 of uncultured Armatimonadia bacterium. Classification (GTDB taxonomy): domain Bacteria; phylum Armatimonadota; class Zipacnadia; order Zipacnadales; family VGFC01; genus CAZKUN01. Next base: position 11,673 of record CAZKUN010000188.1, read on the forward strand.
GACGCCACTCGGCCAGCACGGCGCCGGAGGCGTCATGTTTCCGCACCGCGTCGCGGTAGCCGATGTACATTGTCCCGACGTCATCGACATCGATGCAGTGCGGCGAATCCGCCAGCGCCGCCCAACCGCGGCCAGGAGGGTCGCGGTGATCCACAATCACCTGCTGGTCGCCAACGACATATAGGCGGCCATCGGCCCCAACTGCGATCCCCCGCGGTTCCTCGAGATCGAAGGCGATCTCCTCGGTCTGCTCGTACGTCACGAGTGCCGGATCCACGTCGCGGTACGAACGCGGACTCTTCACTGAGACCTTCTTGATGGTCTCGCGCGTCTGCCTGTCACCCGTGCATGAGCAGAGGCCAGTGGCGATCAGCATGGTCGCCAGGAGCCCAATACCCGCCCGGGCCGTCGCGTTGAGACCGGTCATTTCAGGCCCTCACGTCCAAACAAGTCATCACATTCAGATCGCGCACCAACAGGAGACCCCCCGCCAGCGCCAGCGGCCCCCACGCTTCCGGTCCATTCAGGACCTTCACGCGGGCGATTTCCTTGTAGGCCGAAGGGTTGGGCTCAACCAGCGCCAACTCGCCGTCCTCGTGCAGGATGTAGAGCATCCCGCCCGCGATCATGTATGGCCCGAGGCCAAATCTCTTCGTGCTGCCGCTGCTCCACTGCTTGTTGCCGTCCAAGTCGAGACACACGAGCTGACGGTTGGCCGACACGCCGTACAAGTATCCACCGTGCAGAATCGGCGTCTGCTGCTCTGATCCGTAGACGCTGGACTTGAGCCTGTAGATCACTTCCGCGCTCGAGGCGCCGATTTTCAGCATCGCAGAGCCCGCGTTGTACCCGCCACACACAAACACGCGCCCATCGCCAATATCCACTGGTGTAGGCACGTTCGCCGTGCTGACCTTCCAGTCCGGAAGCTCCCACAGCAGCGCCCCATCGCTCGGCGAGACTCCCACAACGCCGCCGGTCGCGCAGTATATGTACTGGCGCTTGCCGCCAGCCGTGATGGGGATGATCGAACTGTGCGTCATCTTCCAGCCACTTGGATTCGGCGTCTGCCACGCGATGGCCCCGGATGCCAAGTCCACCGCAATCATCATCGCGGACCCGCCGGGCGCAAGAATGGCCTTGCCGCCGTCGATCAGCGGGCATTGCCCCGCATACCATTGTGGAACCGTCGCTCCGAACTGGCTGACGAGGTTGAGCTCCCACAGCACCTGACCGCTCGTGGCTTCGCAGCACATCACGTGAAGCTTCGGCCCGAGCGTCACCACGTAGCTGTCCGTCACGGCGGGCGTCGTCCGCGAGATGCCGTGATTACGCTTGATTTGGACAGCATACGCCTGCGACCACAGCTCCTGCCCCGTCGCCAGCGCGAAGCACCGCAGCCGATCCGCCTTCGACGCCGCGTCATAGTCGAGCAGGTACACGCGGCCGTTCCGCACCACCGGACCGGCGTATCCCTCGCCAAGCTGCACCGACCACAGCGGCGCGGGGCCCTTGGCGGTCCAGTTCCTCGATAGCGGCGTCGTGTCCGTGCTGATGTTATCAAACTTCGAGCCCCTGAACCGAGGCCACGAACCCGACGCGGCAGGCACGCTCGCCGCGGCGGTCTGAGGCGCCGCCTGGACGACAGGCCGCGCGGCCACCGTCGCAGCAGGCTGGGCGCCCGCCGCCGGTTGCTCCGCCGTCACGGGGTCCAGGGCCGCCGCCTCAACGGCCGACTCGCTGTCGTCAGTCGCCGGGCCGGGCTCAGGAATGCGCGTCGATATGTCGCCCACATCCGGTTGCGTGGTCAACCAGTTCACGACTGACCAGGCGCCGGCAGTGGCGACGAGCACGGGGATTCCGAGCCCAACTACCAGCCGCACCGCCTCCACGCCTCGGCGCGGGCCGGCGAGCCGCACTCTCCGGTTCATATTGGTCTGGCCTCGATGGCTCCCGACGCAATTGGCGCTGGCCGCGCCTGACCTGGGGCACTTCGCTCGCCTCAGGGCGTTTGTGTATCTTGAGCCGTCGGGACAATGATGCGCGACACATCCGTGGCTCATGGTACTGCGGCGTCGGTGCGGAAGTCAAAGCCTGCGGTTCTCGGCCGCCACGCAGGTCCTTGTTATCTGACTTGTAGAAACACCGCGAGTGCCCACTCTGTTCGTTCGCTGAAGCGCTGTCATGGCAGCGGGCGCCTGCCGTTTTGGGGGCGCTCCGCAGTATCTTACGGGAGCCAACATGCGTATTCTTCACATCGCCGCGGGAGCCGGCGCAATGTACTGCGGAGCCTGCGCTCGCGACATTGCCCTCGTGCGGGGTCTGCGCGCCCGGGGCCATGATGTCAGCGTCGTGCCGCTCTACACGCCAGTGAGGATCGACGGCGACGAGCCCTTCCCCATCGCGCCCGTCTTCCTGGGTGGCATCAACCTCTACCTTCAGCAACGTTCGGCGTTCTTCCGCCGGCTCCCAAAGACCATCGACCGGATCCTCGACAGTTCATCGCTCCTGCGCTTCGTATCCAAGTTCGCGATCAACACCAAGGCCTCCGAACTCGGCGATATGACGGTGTCGGTCCTGGCCGGCGGCAACGGCCCCCTCCGCAAAGAGTCTGATTACCTGCTCGACTACCTTGAGAAGCAGGACAAGCCCGAGATCATCGTCATCACCAATACAATGCTCTCGGGACTCGCGCCCGAGTTCAAGAAGCGCCTCGACGTCCCGATTATCTGCCAAGTCCAGGGCGAGGACGCCTTCGTCGGCGGCATGCCGGACCCGCACCGCATCCAGGCGGAGGAACTGATCCGAGAAAACGCCCGCTTCGTCGATCTGTTTGTCTCGCCCAACGAGGCCTACGCGGAGACGATGCGCGGATACCTCGGCGTCCCCGAAGACAAGCTCCGCGTTGTCCGCACGGGGTTCGACGCGCAGGCATTTGACCCCGAACCCACGGGCGCGGATCAGCCTTTCACCATCGGATACCTCTCCGTCATCACGGGAGTCAAAGGGCTTGACATCCTCGTGGACGCGTGGCGCAAGCTCGTGGAAGATGAGGGGCGCGACGCTCGCCTTCTCGTCGCCGGCCGCGTGCTCGACAAGGCCTACTTCGCCGGCATCGAGCGCAGCGTGCGCGATGCCGGTCTCGCGGATCGCTTCGAGTTCCTCGGCGAACTCGAATTCGACGCAAAGGTCGACTTCCTGAACCGCTGCAGCGCGTTCTCCGTCCCCAGCCGCACGCCCGAGGTCCGAGGCCTGGCGGTCATGGAGGCGATGGCGAGCGGCTTGCCGACGGTCGCGCCGAATTCGGGTGTGTACCCGGAAGTGCTGGGCCTGACGCGAGGCGGGATGCTCTCTGAGCCTGAGAGCGCCGACGATCTGGCCGCGAAACTCGCCCAACTCATGGACGATGCCGGCGAAGCCAACCGCCTCGGCCAAGCCGGCGCGCAGGGCGTCGCCGAGCACTACAACATCGACCAGGCCGCTGATGGCATGACCGCCGCATTCCAGGACGTTGTGGCAGCGCCCTGCAAGGAGACCACCGATGCCTAGACCGCTCCCCGGCGTCCACGCATGGCTTGCCCTGAGCCTGCTTTCGCTCGCGGGCTGCGCGCCCGTCTCCGCGGAGGACTGGCCCCATTGGCGCGGCCCGGACCGAACGGACATCACGTCCGAGTCGTCCGGCTACGACGCCGGCGCCTGGCCTCTCGGCGATGCAGCGTGGACCAAGAACGTGGGTCGGGGCGCTTCCTCGCCCATAGCCGTCGGCAACCGGCTCTACACCATGGGATGGGCCGCCAACCAAGAGACGCTATGGTGCTTCGACGCGGCGACAGGCGAGGATGTGTGGAAGCAATCATACGCTTGCCCGCAGTACGGCCGCTACCATACGGGAGATGAGAGCGCCTACGACAGTGTCTGCGCCACCCCCTCCTACGATCTGACCACAGGCTACATCTACACGCTCAGCATCGACGGCGAACTCAACTGCTGGGACGCCAACGCCGAAGGCGCCAAGCTCTGGGGTTTCAGCCTCTACGACACGTACGACGTGGCGCAGCGACCGAACGTTGGCGGAGGTCTGCGCGATTACGGCTACACCACGGGGCCCCTCGTCTATGCCGACTGGGTCGTCGTTGAGGTCGGCGATGACGAAGGGACGGTCATGGCCTTCGACAAGACCACCGGCACGCGGCATTGGGCCTCCGAATGCAAGGACCCCGCCGGCCACACGGGTGGCCTCGTCCCCATGACGGTCGAGGGCATCCCCTGCATCGCGGTTCTGACCTTGCACCGCCTGCTCGTCATTCGGCTCGATCCCGGCCGCGAGGGCGCGACTCTGGCGACGTATGATTGGCAAACGGACTTCGCCAACAACATCCCCACCCCAACCGTCCACGAAGACACGGTGATCCTATCCACCGGCTACAACGTCAACAGGATGGAGCGTATCAAGGTCTCCTCCACCGCCGCAACGAAGATGTGGGACCAGCGATACATCACCAAGGTCTGCTGCCCGGTCGTCTACAACGGCAACGTGTATTTCGCCTGGGGCAAGCTACGCTGCCTTGACCTGGAGACCGGCGAGCAGAAGTGGGAAGGCGGCGCCTTCCGCGACGATTCGTCCATCATCATCACCTCAGACGGGCGGATCATCGTCTTCGGCAGCCGCACCATCGCGCTGGTCGAGACGGCGGATCGATCTCCGAATGCCTATAAGGAGCTGTCGCGGAAAGACGGCGTCGGCTCCTCGCAAACATGGCCTCACGTTGCCCTCGCCAATGGCAAGCTCTACGCCAAGGATCGCGAGGGGAACCTATTCTGTTTCTCGCTTCAATGATCGGCGCCGCCAGCCGGCGCGAAAACAACAGGAGGAGTACCCAATGACCGGCACGACAACTCACCGCCTCGCGTGGATCTGCGCGCTGGCCGTTCTTTGCACCCTCACCGCCCACGCAGGCGACTGGCCACAGTGGCGCGGCCCCAACGGGGATGGCGTCAGCACGGAGACGGGTCTGCTGAAAGACTGGCCCGAAGGCGGGCCTGAAGTCGCCTGGGAAATCGACAACATCGGCGAGGGCTACTCCACGGCCTGCGTCGTCGGCGACCGCATCTACACGCAGGGCAATGTTAACGGCGTCGAGCACATCATCGCGCTCAACGCCGCTGACGGCAGCCTCATCTGGGCGATCCAGCCCGAGCCCGTCAAAGCCGGCGTCGAGGCAAAGATCACCAAGGCCATAGCCGATGGCGACGCCAACGGTGACGGCCAGCTCGAGGAGGCGGAAGCGCTTCGAATGGACGGGTTCGGCTGGGATGTCAACAAGGCCGAAGTGCCGGCCGGCGATGACGCTGCCGCCACGGCCGCCGCTCGCGCCGCCCGCCTGATGGCCGGTCTCGACGGCGACAACGACGGCTCCGTCACCATGGCTGAGGGCGCCAGCGCCTTCAGACAGTACTTCCGCGACCTCGACCAGGAAGACCCCAACGCAGATGCCGACGCCCTGGCTGATGCTCGCGCGGCCGCCGAGATGGACGCTCGGGACGCCAACGACGATGATATCCTCGAGGGCGAGGAACTCAATGGCTCCTGGTTGCGCATGTTCATGCGGCAGATCGACAAGCGCGAGCAGGGGCGCCGCGGAGACGGCAAGCTCACGCTCGCCGAGGTCCTCGATTACCTCAAGAACCAGGAACCAGGACGCGACGGCAAGATCACCGAGGGTGAGATGGCGACCTACTACGCCAAGGCCCTCCCCAACCGCGACGGGCTGTATTCCACCGACGAGCTGCGCGCGCACCTCAGCCTCGGCTACACCAACGGCCAGGGCAACGGACCGCGCGGCACGCCGACGTTCGAAGACGGCAAGCTCTACGTCCAGGGCGGCTTCGGCGACGTCGCCTGCCTCAACGCCGAGGACGGTAGCACCGTCTGGCACGTCAACCTGATTGAGGACTTCGGCGGCCCCATCCCCTACTGGGGCTTCAGCGAATCCATCCTCATCACCGGCGACATGGCCATTATCACCCCCGGCGGCGAGGGGGGGACGGTCGCAGCGCTTAACAAGACCACCGGCGAGGTCATCTGGCGCGCGAATGAGGTCACGACCCCGGCCGAGTACTCGACCGCAGTGCCTGCCGACATCGGCGGCATCGCGCAGATCGTGCAGTTCGCAAAAGGCGGCGTCTACGGGCTCTCGCGCGACGAGGGCCGGCTGCTCTGGACCTACGATCACGCCAAAGGCGGACGCACAATCAACATCGCCACGCCAATCGTCGCGGACGACCACGTGCTACTATCAAGCTCCTACGGCAACGGCGCAGGCTTGGCGAAGATCACCACCGCCGACGGCGCTCAGAGCGCGGAGGAAGTCTGGTTCGAGAAGGCTCTCGATAACCACCATGGCGGGCTGATCAAGCTCGGGGATCACGTCTACGGCACCGGCAACGGTGGGCTGGTCTGCATCAACTACCTGACCGGCGAAATCGCCTGGCAGGACAAGTCGGTCGGCAAGGGCTCTCTCACCATCGCCGACGGCATGATCTACATGCTCGGCGAGCGCCACGAGATCGCTCTCGTCGAAGCCTCGCCCGACGGTTACGTGGAGCACGGGCGCTTCGGCATCGAGAACCTCGGCAAGCCAAGCTGGACGCATCCAGTCGTCGCCAACGGCCGACTC
>CAZKUN010000189.1:0-18231 GCA_964555935.1 uncultured Armatimonadia bacterium
TGCTGCTGATGAGCGGGTTCGCGCCGGCGCCGATGGCGATGATCGCCACGTCGATTGGCTCTTCGTATTCGGAGCCCTCGAGCGGCACGGGACGCCGACGCCCGCTGTCGTCGGGCTCGCCGAGTTTCATCCGCTGCATCTTGGCCGCGACGAGCTTGCCCTCGTCGTCGCCGAGGAACTCCAGCGGCGTCGTGAGCAAGTGGAAGTCGATGCCCTCTTCATCCGCGTGGTGGATCTCCTCATCGCGGGCGGGCATCTCCTCGCGCGAGCGACGGTAGGCGAGGATGACATTCTCGGCGCCCAACCGCAGCGCCGAGCGCGCGGAATCCATCGCGACGTTCCCGCCGCCGATGACCATGACGCGCTTGCCGCGAGCGATCGGCGTGTCGGCGTCGCCGCCGAAATCATAGGCCCGCATGAGGTTGACGCGTGTCAGGAACTCGTTGGCCGAGTAGACGCCCAGGAGGTTCTCGCCATCGATCTTCATGAACGTCGGCAGGCCGGCCCCGGTCGCGACGAAGACGGCGTCGAAGCCCTCCTCTTCGAGGAGGTCAGCCACCGTGTCGAGCTTGCCGATGACGGCGCTCGTCTCCAGGTTGACGCCCAGATCGCGGAGCGCCTCAACCTCGATCTTGAGGATGCGTTTGGGCAACCGGAACTCTGGTATGCCGTAGACCAGCACGCCACCCAGTTCGTGGAGCGCCTCGAAGACGGTGACGCTGTGCCCGAGTTTGGCCAGATCGGCAGCACACGTCAGTCCCGCCGGGCCCGAGCCGACGACGGCGATTCTCTTGCCCGTCGGCGGGGCGATCTCAGGTCTGACCGCTGCGTCGCGGTCGCGCTCCCAGTCTGCCACAAAGCGCTCCAGCCTTCCCACGGCGACGGGGTCGCCCTGCTTGCCCAGCACGCACAGCTCCTCGCATTGCTCCTCCTGCGGGCACACGCGCCCACAGACGGCGGGCAACACGTTCGTCTCCTTGATCTTGCGGGCCGCCTCGCCGAACTTCCCCTCCGCGGCGAGCTTCAGGAACCCGGGAATGTCGACGGCCACGGGACAGCCGGCGACGCACTTGGGATTCTTGCACTGGAGGCAGCGACTCGCCTCGGTCAGGGCAGTCTCCTCCGCGTAGCCGAGCGGCACCTCGTCGAAGTTCCTGGCGCGGACCTTGGGCTCTTGCTCCGGCATAGGCTGGCGTGGTGTTTGGTTGGCTTTCGGGCTCATTCGGTGGTCTCCCGATGGTGGCGTTCGATGGTCCGTCCCAATACCTAAGAGAACTGGGCGCGTCGGATCTGGAGATCCGACCTACGGGGTAGTGAAACCACTTCTTAGGTCTTCGTCAGCCCAACCGTGCAGTGCGAGTGGCCGTCATCGGCCTCGGCTTCCATAGACTTGTACGTGCCCTGACGCTTCATGAGCAACTCGAAGTTGACCTCATGGGCATCGAACTCGGGACCGTCAACGCAGGCGAATTTCGTCTCGCCGCCGACCTCAACGCGGCAACCACCGCACATCCCGGTGCCGTCGATCATGATCGGGTTGAGGCTGACCATGGTGGGGATGTTGTGTTCCCGCGTGAGGTTTGAGACCGCGCGCATCATCGGCGTCGGCCCGACCGCGAGGACGAAGGCGATGCTCTCGCCCTCTTCGATGAGGTTGGCGAGAACATCCGTGACGAAGCCCTTGTGACCGTGAGTGCCGTCGTCGGTTGCGACCTCGAGACGCCGGCAGATGTCGCCGAGTTCGCTCTCGAGGATGACCAGGTCCTTGTTGCGCGCGCCGATGATACCGATGAGGTCGTTGCCGGCTTCGCCGAGCGCAGCGGCGATGGGGAGCACGGGAGCCGTGCCGTAGCCGCCGCCGATGACGCAGGCAGTGCCGTAGTTCTCGATGTGAGTCGGCTCGCCCAGCGGGCCCGCGAGGTCTATTAGCCGATCGCCGACGGCGAGCAGGGCCAGTTCCTTCGTGGAATGCCCCACGGCTTGGAAGATCAGCGTGACCGTCCCGGCCTCGGGGTCGGAATCCACGATCGTGAGCGGCAAGCGCTCGCCACCATCGTGAGTGCGGAGGATGATGAACTGGCCCGCCTTGCGCTTCTTGGCGATCTTCGGGTGGTGGATTCGATAGCGGAAGGTGTTCGGGCCGATCTCTTCCTTGGATATGATCTCGTTCATGAAGGCACCTTGGGCATGCGTTGATCCGTCTCTGGTCGAGACCTGAAGGGGGTCAGTTCGACCAGGTGAGGCAACATTCCTACGTGGAGCGTCCCGGGTCTGCTATCCGACCGGGGAGTCTAGGCAGGATATCCGCCGCTTCATCCTGTAGTAGTAGTCACTCGCCATTCGACACTGGGGTGGGCTTCGGCTAGCTTGGCCCATGTGACATCCATGCCACGAGGTGAATCACCATGCGTATAGACGGCAAAGTGCTCGGCGCGTTCGCGATCGGGATCGTGCTGACGGCTGTACTGATCGGCCAGTGGGGCTGTCGCGATACGGCGCTCACGCCCGCGACGGCGCAAGTTACGGATGACGGTCGCCCGGTCTTCATCATCTCCATCCAGGGCAATGCGACGGTCCGCGTGAAGCCTGATAGCGCGCGGATATTCTTCAACGTGACGAAGGCAGCGACGACGCCGGGCGATGTCAGGCAGCAGACCGTCAGCGCGACGAATGACGTGATGGCGCGTCTGGAGAAGCTGGGAATCGAGGATTTGTATACGAAGACGAGCACAACCAGCGTCGATATCGTCTGGGATGACCACAAGAATCTCGTGATCGAGGGCTATCGGATGACGACGGCGTTTACAGTGCGAGTCGTCGACGATAATGTCGAGCGCCTCGGCAAGAACGCGGGGAAGGTGGTCGACGCAGCGCTGGAGTCGGGCGCCAACGAGATCGAACGCGTCACGTTCTTCAAGGAAGACGACGACGGCGACCGGCTCGAGTGCCTCAAGCAAGCCGTCGCCGACGCCAGATCCACCGCGGAAGCTATCGCGGCGACCGCGGGCGTGACGATTGCGGGTCCGGTGACGATCAGCGGAGTGCCCAGTCGGCACGATTTCAATATGAGCAACTCCATGCAGGTGCAGTCGTCCGCGCCCACCGGCGGAGGCGGCGCCGTGAGTTCGTATGCCGCGGGCGACCTGGAACTTGCCTGCAACACGCAGGCGACGTTTGAGTTCAACAGAGGCTAGACGGCTGGCAAGAAACTTGCTAAGCCCGAGGCGTTGGCGAGCGTGATGAGGGGAGGCTGCTGTTGTGAAGCGCTGGGTGATCGCAGCAGTCGTCGCGGCGGCAGTGGTGGTTGGGGGCATCCTCCTTGCGAGGCGGTTGCTGAAGCCCTACATGTATTCCGCGCAAGGCCCGGCGAGAGTGATCTCCGTTCCGTCGTATCCGGAGCCGGCCAACAATGGGTTCCGCGAGCTGCGTCTCGTGACGGCCGACGTGTGGACCCACTCGGACGCCATCGGCGACGCCCACGCGCTTGAATGGGATGTCGAGCCCGAGGGCCTCGGCGAGATCCGGACCGCGACGCAGTCGGCCATGCGCGACGCCCGCGAGGCGCTGGCTGGAGAGTGCCTCCAGCCGCAACCCCGGGCTCCGTTCCAGAGCTTCCCGTATTTCGCCCATTTCCGCGTCGCGATCGCGCTGTGCGTGGTGCTTGGGAGGGAGCATGAGCGCGCCGGGCGTTACGCCGAGGCCATCGACAGCTATACGGATGGGCTCAGGCTGTCGTCAGTGGTATCTCGGAACGGAGAGATCATCCACCACATGGTGGGAGCGGCTTGCGCCTCATCCGTGGCGCCGGATCTCGCGCGGTGTGTCGGGAGCGGGGACGTATCGGCCGACCGGTTGAGGGTTCTGGCGGATGATCTGCGGAAGCTTAGCGCGGACGCGCCGCCGTTTTACGAGGCGCTTCAAGTCGAGTGGGCAACCACCGAAGAACTGTTGGCGTCCCTGTCGCAGGGCGCAACTGCACTGCAGAGAGTGGGGTTGGGGGCTGCGACACCGAATCCGCGGGTGCGCGGCGCGCTGGCACAGGCTGGCTGGTGGGAGGCCAACGAGAAGTTCAGCGACTCCATCGATGATGCCAGGAAGCCGTGGCCCGAGCGATCGTATGAGATGCCCGAGCCTGAAACGAAGGCGGGATCCGCGGTGCTGCCCGTATTCGCAAATGCCGGAAGCAAGGCCGTCGAGCGGGACGCGCTGCTGGCGGGGCTTCGCGTGCAGGCCGCCATTGAACTACACCGGCTCGAGCGAGGCGCTCTCCCTGCTTCGCTGGCTGAACTGAGCGATCTCCCGCTCGACCCCTGCAGGGCGCAACCGTTCATATACCAGGGCGATGGCGACGAGTACGTGCTGTACAGCGTCGGCTGTGACATGGTGGACGAGGGCGGGGAGCCCCGGCTCGGCCCCGATCCATATGCGGGCGATCTGATCATCTGGACCAGTGGGGCATAGTGGTTAGACAACGCGTGGATGGGGGGGGGACCGTGAGAGCGACAGAAGGCAAGACAAGGCGGTGGATGCGCCAGACCGCTTGGGCGATGCAGGGGCTGATACTGTGCGCGGTGTTGGTGGCCTTCTACCGGGCCGGAACGTTCGACTTTCTGCGCCCGAAACTGCCCGTGATCGACGTGCCCAATCACCCCGCGCCGTCGGACAACGGATGGGACGCGCTCGCCTCCGCGGCAGCGCGGGTCGATACGCACAGCAGCGCCATCCATGCGGCCTGGGACGCGGAGGTTGGCAGCGTGCCCCCGATGCCCGCTGAGGTCACCGAGATCCTCGCGGATGCACGAGAAGCCTTGCGGAATGAGTGCGTTCACGCGCACCCGCCCGGGCAGCTACACGACCTTCCCTATGCGGACGACATGCGGCGATTGGTGCGGATGATGGTGCTTGAGGCGCGCCGGCTGGAGGGTAGCGGCGAACACGGCGAAGCGGCGCGTATTTACGTGGACGGATTGCGCGTGGGACCTGTGGTGGCGAGGAACGGCGGCGTGATAGACTGGCTATCGGGGGGAGCGATCACGAGCATCGTGACGCCGGATCTCTCCCGTTGCATCGGCTCGGGTGAGATGGAGAGGGCTGATCTGGAGTGGCTGATCGAGGCTCTGGCTACCAGGGAGCGCGACGTGGTCCCGTTCCACGAGGCGCTTGCCATCGAGTGGGTGGTGCTGGATCAGGAGTACGCGGACATGGCTGCGGGGGAAGCGCGTGATGGCGAGCGCATGGGCTGGGGCGCGGCTGTGATTACGGAGCCAGTGCGGCGGGGACTGCATAAGGGGCTGGCGAAGGCGATCGAGTCGGCCAAGGATCCGACTCGCGTTGGCCCGCTCGAGTTGAGGAAGACTGGGAGCATGATGGCTGACATGCTGCTGCAGGTCCACACAGAATCGGCATCCAGGGGGCCTCAACGGCAGGCGATGCTGACGGGCCTTCGCGTCCACGCGGCGGCGCAGCTTCACCGGCTGCAGACGGGCGAGTTCCCGGCATCGCTGGACGAACTGCAGCTTGCCCCGCCGGCCACAGATCCGCACACTCATGGACCGATGCTCTACGAGCTGCGCGACGACGGTTACGTGGTCTACTCGGCGGGGCCGGATCGCGTCGATGACGGCGGCACGTTGCGGCTGCACCGGCAGACCCGCGAGGGCGATCTCATCATCTGGCCGGCTGGGGGCACCGTGAGGCCCAGAGAGAAGAAGCCTGCTGCTGCTCCGCCGCCGGGCTGACGCCGCTGCGGGTTACCTAGGGCGGGCGTTTGGGTTATGATGGCAGTGACGACGGTCATCGACACTATGCCATCGCACAGCACCGCTCAACCCGCCGACATTGCGCCGAGGGTATTGTCGCGCTTTGATCCTGAGGCGCGCGACATGCCGTGGCGCAAGACGCGCGACGCGTATAGGATCTGGGCGTCGGAGATCATGCTCCAGCAGACGCAGGTGCAGACGGTCATCCCCTACTACGAGCGCTTCCTCGACGCATTCCCGACCATCCGAGACCTCGCCGAGGCCGATATCGACGAGGTCCTGAGGCTGTGGGCCGGGTTGGGGTACTACTCTCGAGCGCGGAATCTCCACAGGACGGCGCGCGCTGTGATGGCCGAGCACGGAGGGAGCTTCCCCGAGGCGTATGATGACATCCTCGCGCTGCCGGGCATCGGCGCCTACACGGCCGGGGCGATCTCAAGCATTGTATTCGGAGAGCGGCGGCCGGCCATCGACGGCAACGCCATACGCGTGCTGAGTCGCGTGTTCTTGATCGAGGGTGATCCCAAGAGCGGCAAGGCGAAACGGGCGATAGAGAGAATGGGCGCGGCTGCGGTGCCAGAGGATCGACCGGGCGACTACAACCAGGCGCTGATGGAAGTTGGCGGGCTCATCTGCACGCCGACGAGCCCTGCGTGCGAATCGTGTTGCCTGGAGGATGTCTGCGGCGCGCGGCGGGCCGGACGGCAGGCGGAACTGCCAACTCCAAAGCAGCGGGCGAAGATGCGCGAGGTGCGTGCGGTGGCGGGCATCGTGGAGCGGCGGGGGCGGATACTGATCGCGCAGCGCCCGCCCGAGGGCGTGTGGGGCGGCATGTGGGAGCTGCCGAACTCGGAGGTGGGTGAGGGCGGTCAAGAAGCAACGCTCCGGGAACTGATTGCAGCCATGTTTGGGCTTGACGTCGAGGTCGGCGACGAGATCGCCCGCATCCGACATGGCATCATGAACCAACGCATCGAGCTGAGCGCCCATCGGTGCGCGGCCGGCCCGGGCCGAACGAAGGCCACGGCTCATCAGGCAGCGAAGTGGGTGCGATTGAGCGATCTCGATGACTACGCCCTCCCGGCGCCGCACCGCAAGATTGCGCGCGCGCTGATGGTAGCCGGCGATACGGAGGATTCGCGATGAGAGTATTCGGCATCCAGACCAGTCCCAACGAGGACGGGCTGACCGCGAGCATGGCGCTGGCCGCGCTCGAGGGCGCTGAGGCAGCGGGCGCGGAGACGGAGATCGCGCACCTTCGCGGGCTGGACATCGGCGCGTGCCTGGCGTGCAAGGAGGGGTGGGGGATTTGCCGGACGGAGCACTCGTGCATCATCGCGGACGACTTCCACTCGATCCGCGAGCAGATTGGCCAGGCCGACGCGGTCGTGATCAGCACGCCCGTGTACTTTGGCGAGCCGAGCGAGGTGACGAAGAGCTTCTTCGACCGCCTGCGGCGGTGCGAATTCCCGCTGGGCGAGGAGTCGCTGATCTACGGGACGCCGGCGATCGTTATCTCGGCGGCAGGTGGCTCCGGCGGCGGCGCGGTGACGGCTCTTGAGGACATGGAGCGATACCTTCGGGTCATCAGCATCCGGCCGTTCGATCTCATCACGGTCACGCGATTCACGCGCGAACACAAGATTGAGACGGCGAAGGCGGCCGGCGCCGCGTTAGTAGAGTTCGCAAAGAATGGCGGCTAGGGCCGCAAGTGCAGTATCCGCGCGCGCTGGCCGGCGAGGTTGACCTCTAGTGTCTCCGCGCCGGCGGCGAGCGTGCCGATGTCTTCCTTGGTATCCAGGTCTGTGATTCTCAGCTCGACGTCGGTGCTCATCTTCAGGTTGACAGTGCCGTCCGTATCTCCGTGGTAATCCGCGACCAGCAGGACGATGTCATCCCCGCCTTGGATTCCGCTCACGCGTCCGGGCCCATCCACCTCGGGCAGGTATAACTCGCCATCGACAATGGCGTCCTCGACAGGCGCGACGGCGCGGACCGCTCGCGCGTAACCGGCGAGGATATCCGCGTCCCAGATGCGCCCGCTCCAGAAGTTGGTCCCTCGCGCCCCGTTGCAGAACGTCTCGAGCAGCGAGTAGTAGAAGTCCTCGCCGCTGAAGACACCCGCGTCGCCGGGCGTGGTCCAGGGCAGGATGTCGCTCTTGGGCATTAGCTGGCGGTCCTTGCGGATTTCGTCGCCGATGAGTTCCAAGTGACCGGGGTCAAGATGCGTGTACGTGCTGACCTGGGCGCTCTGCATCACCTCGGGATAGAGCCGGTCGAATGGCCAGAAGTACTGGTACGCGCGCCCGGGCCTGAAGTCGTAGACCGACATATCGCACTTCGGCGCGCCCGCGTCGGCGAGGGCCTCCTGAACGGTCTCATATAGCTCGCGCCACATCTCCTCGCCCTTGGCAAGCTTCCACTCGTCCCACGTTTCGATGCCGGTGTCGGCCTTATCTGCGATGCAGCGCGTGCATTTCTCAGGATCCTGCGGGCCTCGCCAGCCCCATAGCTCGATGTCGTCGTGGAACCAGGTGGGCTGCAGGATGCTGACGGCGGCCGCGACTCGCCCGAGTTCCTCGTCGTGGAACTCGCCGCGGTATGAGGGGCAGAGCTGCTTGCCACTCGTGCCGTCCTCGAATTGACAGTAGATCTCGCTCTCGCCCTTGCGTCTGCCGAGCATCCGGTGCCAGGTGGAGTCGATGGTCTGGATTCTGTAGCCCGCATCGCGCGCGGATGCGACGAAATCGATGGTCTCCTGGTCCTCGGGATCAAACCACGTGCTGGAGGCGGGGAGCGTGTTGAGCCCGAGGGCCTCGAAGGCTGATTGCCAATCTGGCCAGGCCATGGTGGCGCCGACGGACCACCACGACAGGCTGGTCATCAGGCGCTTGGGGATGATCGGTTGCTCGGGGATTTCGATGCTCTCGACCGGGATGCTGATGACCGGCGACTGATGCGCGCCCCAGGTGAGCTGGTAGGTGATCTCTGGGCCATCTTCCTCCGGCGATCCGGTCATGTAGAGGCGGCCGAAGGTCTTGGTGCTGGAGCCCTTGGTATCGATCGTCCACGTGTAAGTCCGCCCATCGACGTCGGCCTCATCGACCGACACACCGCCCAATCCGCCGCCCGCGATCTCGGCGCCCTCGGGGAGTGTCATCGAGATGGTCATTGGCGACTCGGTGTCGATGGTCTCCGCAACGATGCCCACGGGAACGGGCGTGACGATGTTGCTCGTGACATGCACCACGGGCTTGTGGAAGTGGAGCTGGGCGCCATGGACGGTGAAGTCGGTCAGGTCCGACTCGTCGAAGGTCACGTCGCTCGCATCATGATCGCCCTTGAAGACGTACATCTCGTCGCTGCAGCTTAGACCGCCCGAGTAGAGCCTGAGACCCACGTAGCGCCCCCGCGTGTTCAGGTCGTCGAAGCTCAGGCGCCAGATCCACCCCGTGCCCTCATTGCGCGGGACGCCGTAGTCCTCGCGGTCGCCAGGCGTGAACCGCGAGTACTCGGCGACTCTGTAGTACGGGCCGGCTTCGTCGTCGGCCACCAACACCTCCACCCAGCCGGGCGCGGTGATGCCGGCTTGGACTGATCCGCCCAGTAGCCGGATGGCGACCTCGTCGATGGGCTGGACCTCGCCGAGATCGAGCGCCAAGTTCACCCGCCCGCCGTATGAGTATCCCACCGCGAGCGTCTCGAACCACATGTGCTCGTCCTCGCGCTCGGTCAGGCGGCCATCGGTGAGATCCGTCTCGTCGGTATCGGCCTTCGCGGTGCCCGAGTAGTTCGGCGCGGGCAGGAATGTCACGGGCTTGCCGAAGGCGAGGTTCTGCGCGGGATCGGTATCTCGGGCTTCCTGCGCGGAACCGAGGGTGGCAAGGCAGAGGGCTGAGAGGGCGAGCGAGATCATCGTTAGGCCTCCTGTGTGATCGCGGACCGGTCCATTCGCGGCGG
The DNA here is from genome assembly GCA_964555935.1 of uncultured Armatimonadia bacterium. Taxonomy (GTDB): domain Bacteria; phylum Armatimonadota; class Zipacnadia; order Zipacnadales; family VGFC01; genus CAZKUN01. The sequence continues at coordinate 9,720 of CAZKUN010000189.1, forward strand.
GCGGGGATTGAACCTTGACCGCGCGGGGGCCGTATGTGCTAGGATGGCACTGATCCGGACGCTCATCCCAAAGCCCTGGTGGGCCAAAATGCTGCTTGTTCTGCTGGCGATTCTCGTCGGCATCTACGTGACGTGTTACGTGATGGTGCGCAGCGGCGCGAAAGCTCAGCCGACCGAGCGCGCCGATTGCATCATCGTGCTCGGCGCGGGGTATGAGCGCCCGGACGGTCCGCCGATGCTGACGTATCGCAACCGGTTGAGGCATGGGCAGGATCTCTACGAGCAGGGGATGGCTGAGACCATCATCACGACTGAACTCGCGCCGTGTGCTGAGAAGGCGAAGGAGTATCTCGTCGAGCGGGGCGTCCCTGAAGACGCGGTGCTACACGAGGATAAGAGCAGGACCACATGGGAGAATCTCGTCTACGCGCTGGAGGTGATGGAGGAGCATGACCTGAGGAGCGCGATCATCGTCAGCGACGGTTTCCACATCCACCGGTCGCTCGTGATGTGCAAGGCCCTGGGCATCCCCGCTCAGGGCGCGGCGACCCCTTACAGCATCATCGAGCAAGTTGCCCACAAACGGATCAAGTACTCGCTCCGAGATGCGGTCAACCTCGCGGCGCACGCCATCAGGCGGCCGGGGCTGATGAAGAAGTGGCGGGCTAGTCAACCCAGCTGATGCTGTGCAAACCCCTCGGGTGCGATGAATCGCGCCCCTCCGCGGCAGTACCCCAGTCTACCGAATCACCAGCACGCCGTGGATCTCGAGTTTCGGGATCTTCGCCTCAAGGAGCTTGCGGCTGTACTCGAACTTGAGCTTTCGGCCCGAAGGCTCCCAGGTGACCTCGCGCGGCTTGCGGTCGAGCCGCAGGAGCACGTTGATCGGCCCGACGGGCGGGATGTCATCGGCGCTGAGGAAGCCTCCCGCGCGCTGCGCGTTGGTGAGGTTGAGGAGGTGAAGGCTCAGTTTGCGCTTGGCGGTCTTGCGCAGCGAGATATCGACGCTCGCCGGCGCGTCGGTGGCGAACAGTGGGGTGGGGAAGAGCCGCTGCGTCACATTGCTGATGAACTCGCGCAGCGCGAAGTGGTGGGTCTGGAAATATACGAGCGCGATCGGTCCATAGATCGCCCCGACCATGCCTTCGCCGTGCTTCGCAACGGTGGCGGCCACCTCGCCGGGCTTGCTGAGATCTCGCGTCGCGAACCGCTCGCCGACCACCTCCGCCTTGGTCGACTCAACCGCCTGCCACAAGCCGTTGCAGCTCGCCGAGCCGATCTCGGCGCCGAGGTCAGTGGCGATGTCCTCCGGCTCGCCGACGAGCTTCGCGCCGAGGAGCGTCGTGAACTGGCGCGCGCACTTCTCCCCCATGAGCAGCAGGCTCCCGCCGTCTTTGACATACTTGCGCAGGGCGCGCTTGAAGCTCTCGCTGAGCTTGTGTGAGTTTGGGACGACCACGAGCGGGAAATCGCTCAGCCGAGGCTTGAGTTGGTGCTCGGCAAGGATGTCCACCGAGTAGTTCAGCTCAAGCAGAGCGTGCAGCGCGCCCTCAAGTTCGGCCACGCACCCGTAAGGCGTGAAGACGGCATCGGAGCGATCGAACTGGCTCTCAGTGCTGAGAAGCAGCGCGACTTGGGGGACCGTCTCGCTGCGGAAACTGACCTCCTGGCGGTCGCGGGCGAAGTCGCCGACCTCGGCGGTGGTGTCGATGATCTGGTCCTGGATTACGCCCGAGCGGGTTGGCTGGTAGTAGATCTGGAATCCCCCGCCCTGCATCAGCACGACCCCGGCCTCCTGCTGGAGCGCGCATGGCGGCTTGATCACGTGCCCTTGGCCGTCGGCCCAGTTGAAGCCCCAGGCCATCAGGTCCCATGGCATGCCGGTGTTGGCGAGGTAGCGCGCCTCGACTCGGGCGCGGTCGACCGAGAGCGTGGGGGAGTAGTCGCCGGAGAGGAAGTCGAGCTTGGCCTCGACCTTCTTCGGCGCGAAGGTGGTGTACATCCAGTTGCTGGTGAGCTGCGTCCACGGGCAGGCCTCGTGGACCGCGTCGATCCAGTGGCGCAGGTACTTCTCGAACTGGTTGCGGTGGAATGTCTTCCACTCCAGCCAGCGCGAGTCGCTCTTGTCCTTCGGCGCGTATTGGTAGTTCGTCTGCTCGCGCCAGGCTTTGAGAGCCCAGTCGGACCAGTCGAGCGCCGCGCCCCAGCACTCGCCATCGGCCCAGACGCCGTCGAGGTGGTAGTCGGTGAGGACCTCGGTGAGTTGGGGGATCAGGAGTTCATCGACATACGGCCCGAAGGTGCTCGTCATGCCCTCGATGATGTTGCCGTCTGCATCGCGCGCGGCCCACTCGGGATGGTTGGCGCACGCCACGATATCCCACACGCCGGAGTAGTGGATGTAGAGCCCGACGCCGCACTCGCGCGTGACCTTGCGCCACGTGCGGAGCGCGTCGTGGACGATGCCCGGCGATGCCCAGCCGACCTTCGTCGGATAGCCGGTCCAGCCCGCATGGCCCTTGCAGTCGTACTGCACGTAGTCGGGCTGAACGCGGTCGAGCAACTCGCGGATGTTGTCCTCGCTGGTCTCCGCGCCGAGTTCGGTGTCGGCCTCCCTCGGGTGGAGGTCGAAGTGGATGCCGAAGAACGCGTCCTTGCGGGGGATGGGGCGGACCGGATCACTCTTGGCCATGGTGAGAGTTCTCCTTCGGGGTGAGGCATCATGACGGTCAGGGAGAGAGTTCGCGTTGAAGGGGCGGAAGGCCTGTGTGCGAGGGCGGGTAGGTGGAGTTACTGACGCCAACTCGACAGGTCGAGATGCGCGACAACGTAGATCAGGTAGATTCCGAGCGCCACTCCATACCCTCCCACGAACGGGGCGAGAATGGCGTGGCCGATGATGCCGATGGGGCAGCTGTGCTTGAGCGTGGCCTCGATACTCCAGACCAGCCAGATGGCCGGCACTACAAGAGCGACGGCCAGGACTCCGAGGATGATCCACTCCGCGAGGCATCTCGGTCTTGGGTCCAATGCGCAGATCGCACCTGCGAGCAGCAGCGCGATCGCCGGAGGCGCGCATGTCAAGCCATAAAGCCAGGTGAAGATGCTCACTGGTAACCTCCTCGTGTAGTGGTAGGTTAGCCAGTGCTGCGGGGACGCCGGTCGGTCGAAGGACTCAAAGAACGGGGTGGGCGGTCCCGGAAACATGGGACCGGACATCGGTAGCTCTCGCCTCTGTTCCCGGCCTACGGCCACTCACCCGTGCCGCCCTCACGCTTGGCGCGGGCGCGGGCCAACTCGATCAATCCGCCAGCGTCGAGGTATGTCTTCTCGAGGGATGGCGCGTAGATATAATCGCAGCAGTCGTCGACGGGGAGCCAGACTTCGAACGCGATGCCGTCGGTGTCAGTGAAGACGATGCTGCAGCGTTCTTGAGGACGATCTCCGATGCACTTCGGGGCGTAGTCGACTTGGTGCTCGGCCCGCACGGCGGCTTCGCAGAATTGCCCGATTTGGCTCTGCCTCGTTTCGCGGATCGTTAGGTCGGCCCAGCGGATGGTGATCTCGCTCGCGTGAGTGACGTGCGGGCGGAGCGTTCTTGGCCTGAGCGCCCACGCTCCGAGGAGCATCAGTGCCAGCAGGAGGGCGATGCATGCCACCATCCACTTAGTCCACTTGGGAGCCTTGGTCTCGGCCAACTCACGCCTCCTCAGATCCTCCGACTAACCCACTCAATGCCTCTGCCAAGCACGGTGCGGAAGTTGCTGTCGTTGAAGGCGGAGGCGTCGTGGCCGAGTTCGAGGCAGAAGACGCGGGCCTTGCCGACCGTGCGGGTCCAGGCGAGGGTCCTCATGCTCTTCTCGTTGTCGGTGGTGAGGAGCGCGGTGCTATCGTCGCCGCAGCTCGCCATCTTGTAGGTCTCCTCAACCTGCGTCCATGACGAGAGCCCGGCGGTGATGGGATGGTCGGCCGCGAACACGATGACGATGGTCTCGCCGATGAAGTAACTGAACGCGCGGTCCTGGATACCGACGAGATCGGCCCAGAAGTCCCACTCGGGGAAGGCGAGGATGGCGTGGTGCAGGATCACGATTCCCTGCTCGGTCTCGCCGACGTGCTCGAGAGCGGCCTTGATTCCGGCCTCATACCATGGGCCCTCGCCCGTTGGCGTCGCCTGGTGGAAGTGGTAGAAGACGACGGCATCGTAGAGGTCGCGCAGCTCCGGCGGCGTCGCGCAGAAGTCCTCCATGTGCTGCGGATAGTAGGCGATTGGGTCGAGAGCACTGAAGCACTCGTGGAAACTCGGGACATCGAAGGGATGCTGCCCGGTGACGACGGCGGTCCTGATCCTGTCGGTGGTTGCGAAGGGTTCGTTCATGGTTGAAGTCTCCCAAGCGGATGCCGATACACGGGTGTCGGATCTGGAGATCCGACCTACGACTGCCACGGCGTCGGGGTTGAAACCCCTCCTACAACGGCGACGGCAGGGCGCAATGAATTGCGCCCCTACGAGGGTCTCGAATTTGCGTGCTCATACATCGCGATCACGTTCTCGACCGGCGCCTCGGGGCCGATGGATGAGGAGGGAGCGAGAAGCAATCCGCCACGGTCCCTCACGGTCTCGAAGCAGTGATCTACGCGTTTCCTCACGTCGTCGGGTGTTTCCTGGGGCAAGGTGGTGACGGTCGACATTCCGCCAAAGAGAATCAGTGGGTTGCCCTCCGCGGAGTCGGTCTGGGCGAGGTCCTCGAACAGGATCCCGCCCTCCTCCTCGTAGAAGCCCTGGAAGCCCGCCAGCCCGAGTTCGATCATCTGTGGCAGGATCTCTCTGTAGTTGGCGTCCGCGTGCCAGACGACTTTCATCCCAGCGGCGAGCAGCGGCTCGATGGCATGACGCACGATGGGGAAGTAGAGCCGCTCAAGCAGCGCGGGTGAGAGCATCGGCCCGCGGCGGGAGCAGATGTCCTGGCCGATCCAGATGACGCGGAGGAGACCGCGCTCCACGGTGGCCTGCGCGAAGGCCTCGAGGTGGCAGCGCGAGCGCTCGCCCCATGCCTGGAAGAGATGGGTCATCTCGTTCACGTGCAGCGCGCAGGCCATCAGGAAGGCCTCGTAGGTGTACTCGCCATCGCTGGTGGGGAAGTGGGGCGCGTGGCCGAGGCAGTGGGGGATGTAGAGCATGTCGCCCGCGTCGCGCTGGCCGGATTGCATGAGGTTGAGATACCCGTCATACGCGGCCTGGAAGTCGAACTCGGCGCGGATCTCTTGGGGCGATGGCGCTTGCTTAGCGAGTTCGGCAACGCCCTCGGGCGTGGTGATGGAACTCTCGACCTCGCGGTGGGTGAAGCCCGTCGCCCGGCCGTCGACGCCGTCGGTTTCGGCCTCCGGAGCCTTGGGCATGACGGGGCCGAGGATCGCATCGCAGCCGAGCCGACGGAACGCCTCGAAGACGTGCTTGCGGGGCTCGCCCCAGAAGTCATCGGCCCCGGCGATATCAGCCAACGCCCGCCAGTTGTTCCACAATCCCCCCGCCACCGGCGGCCGGTCGATGGGCTGGAAGCGGAAGGATGCGAGAGTGCGTTCAATGCCGGTCACGTATGCGTGTCTCCCGTTGCTTTGGGCTACAGGAACTCCGGGAAGATGATGAAGGCGGCCATCGCGGCGATCAGTGGCGAGCCGCCTGCGACGAAACATCCTAGCCGCCAGGCGAGCATCTGTATGAATGGGGCATCCCGTCGCTGCTCCCACTGCAGGGCACGTCTACCGAGCCATCGGGCGGCCAACGGGCCGATCACACACAACGCCCCAATGAGAAGCCAGAACACGCCGGCGACCTGCGCGTCGCGGGCGTAAATGCCGATGAGCAGCAGGTGGAACGCGGCGGCGGACAGCACCCACTCCCAACCTCGGTACACGTTCCGATCCCAACTCGATGCCTCTTCCCACCTGATCTCCTCCATCATCCACCTCCGTACCCGATTTGCGCTCAGTTGAACATCGCCGGCGTGAAGTCGTAGAGGCGGTTTCGGACCTCGATGATGCGATCCATGGGGCAGTGGGGCGTCATGACGCCGGCGCTGGTGAGGACGACGCCGTTCATCGTGCCCGCGTCGCGAAGCCAGCCCTCGATGGTGTCGACGATTGCGTTGGCCGGCTTGAGCCAGAGCGTGACGTCCGTGCCGCCGATGATGGCCGTGTTCGGGCTCAGGTTGACGCGATCCGCCAGCGTGGTATCGCCGACGGGCGGCGTCGTGTAGGCCTCAATGGCGACGGCCGGCAGCTCGTCGATCTTCGGCAGCAATTGCCTGAGCTTGCCGCACTGGTGCAGGACCTGCTGCTTGCCCGCGTCGGCCATGATCGTTCCGTACTCCATCAGGTGCTGCCAGCAGTATTTCTCGAAGATCTCAGGCGACATGAGCGTGGTGGATGTGTTCTCGACGCAGCAGATGTAATCGAGCGGAGTGCTGGCCACCAGCGCCTTGATGTAGCGCACTCGGTCCTGGTGCATGATCGCGATCAGCTCGTCCATCTCATCCGGGTAATCGGCGAAGAAGAAGTACGTGTTTTCGGGCCCGATCATGTGCTGGATGAGATCCATCAGCGGCGAGATGCCCATGCCTGTCATCGTGATCCCGCGATCGCCGACGGCGCGTAAGCGGGCATGGCTGTTCTCGATCAGCTTGTCCTGCGCCTCATACGTCGTGTGGGCGTAGATGTCCCGCGCGGCGCGGAGATCCGCGTAGTCCTTGATGGCAAACTCGATCGGGTGCCAGGCCTGGGAGCCCTCGTCGAAGCCGTCGACGCCGACCAACGTCCGGTCGGGAGTCTTCCATGTCATGGTGCGCCTGGAGCCATCGCGCTCGACGGAGTGCTCGGTGACGTCATTGCTGCCAACCACGCACGATCCGCCGCCGCCCATGTGGTCGAGATCGAGATGATCGGCGAGTTCGAGATCGGTCAGCTTCGAGTACTTCGGATCCTGCGGGTGGAGGTAGTCAGGCCCGAAGATCTTCGCCCAGAATGGCAGGCGGTCGACTTCCTCACGGCGGAGGGCGCGCTCGAAGCGCTCCTTGCGGGTCATGGTGGTCATGTCGCTCACCTCTCGATTGCGAATTGCCTCGACAGCTCGGCGAATCTCTCCATGAACGTATCGCGTTCGGACAGAAACTTCTCAAGCGAGAAGCCCGCGGATCGGGCGGTCTCGACCATCGGCTTCTCAAGTTCCTCCATCGCGGCGCAGGCCTCCGCCAGGCGGGGAGCCACCACATCCGGGACGATGCAGACGCCGTGCTGGTCGGCGTGGATGAGGTCGCCCGGCGCCACCGTTGCCCCACCGACTTCGATCGGCGTGCCGAAGTCCTCGTAATGGACGTTCGCGTGGGCGACCTGGACGCAGCCCGAGAAGAGGTGGAAGCCGATCTCCCGGCACTCGTCGAGGTCGCGGACGCCGCCGTTGGTGACGTGTCCCACGCAGCCGAGGGCCCTGTGCAGCGACGAGTTCACCTCACCCACCAGCGCGCCGATGGGCCGGTCGTCGAGGTCTTGGGCGACGAGGACGCGTGGCGCGGGCTGAGCTTGGACATGCGCGTAATAGCCGTCCATGTCGGCCGGAGCTGTCGCCGGCTGCCACGCTCGGAACGTACACGTCGCCGCGTAGCCGACCATGACGCCGAGATCCGGGAAGCGGCACTGGATCTCGGGCATCATGAATCCCTCGGTCCGCTCGCGCACGCCAAACATCTCTATCGCGTTGCTGACGGTAGGGGTGATGAAGTTCCTGAGTTCGGTAAGTTGCGCGTCGTTCAGTGGCTCGGGCACGGTGGTTCCTCCGGTCTCAGCGGCTGCGGCGAGGCGCGTTCACGAACGAATTGGGAGCCCCATCACGGTCGCGGGCGTTGACCCAGACAGCTTTTTGCCGATAATGGGTACAATCCCTTCGTGGCCGATGGCTTGGGGCCGCGCGCGATTCTCGCCGCTGTCGCGCCAATTACGGAGAAGAGGGTCGAAGTGATGCTGAAGCGTCTGCCGGTTTCCACCAACACTCGCGAGCAGTTCGTCGACATCACGGCGGAGGTCGCAGCGGCGATTCGGGAAGCGGGCGTCACGAGCGGGACTGTCACCGTGTTCGTTCCTCACTCCACCGCCGCGATCACGATCAATGAGAACGCGGATCCGAGCGTTGTGGGCGATCTGCTGAAGGGCCTCACCGAGATCGCGCCACACCGAACGGCGTATTACCGTCACCGCGAGGGCAACTCCGACGCGCACCTCAAGGCGAGCCTCATCGGTCCGTCAGAGCGGGTCATTATCGAGGACAGCGAGCCGCTGCTGGGCACGTGGCAGGGCATCTACTTCTGCGAGTTCGACGGCCCGCGTTCCAGGCAGCTCTGGATCAAGATCTCTTCCGACTGAGACGTAGCGTCCACGCCTTAGCCATTCCCCAGCCCGCACCCCCCATGGACCCGCATTGCCCATATGAGCAGGGAGGTTTTCGGTAGAGGTGCCAAGAAAC
>CAZKUN010000190.1:0-18200 GCA_964555935.1 uncultured Armatimonadia bacterium
GATCGCCACTAACACGCCCCGGCGCAAGACGAGGTAGCGCGTGGCGATTGGGCGGTTCTGCAGTTCGTCGAGCTTGACCACCGACATGTGCAGCGCGGCGGGGTCGAGGCTGCTGATCATGATCGCCGGCTCGGACTTCGCGGGCTTGTCTTGGCGGAGTCGATCGAGGGCATCGGGCAGCGCGAACTGATCGCCCGAGAGCGTCTCGACGAAGAACCCCCTCAGGAGCTGGCCGCGCAGAAACAGCTCGCGCAGGCCGCGCGAGACGTCACGCGTGGACATGTCCGACTTCGCCAGCAGCAACTCGCGAGCCGCCACGCCGTAGCGTCGCATCAACGCCATCACGCGCGCCCGGCAGCGCCGACCGACCGAGGCATCGTTCTGCGCGCGGTCGGCGACATCACTCGCGGCATACCACTTGCCCGCTTCGCTTCTCAGCCCCGATTGCCTCAGCGCGGCGGCCGACTCCAGATCGGCTTCCTCGCTGTCGGCGTCAGACTCATACTCCTCCGCGTCCTCGTCGCCATCGGCCTGCCCCCGCGGGCGTCCGAGCACCTCATACTCCCAGCGGGGCCGGTTGATCCAGTTGGACCTGGCGATGGCGGAGTAGTCCGTGTTGCTCGCCAATCCCGCTCGAAACAGTCGCCAGAGCGCGATCTCGAGCGTCTCGCTCGAGAGACCGCAGGCGGCCATCAACTCATCGAGCGTCTGCTCGCCATCATCTCGCAGGATGCGAAGCACGCTGAGGTCATCGGGCGGGACGCCATCGGTCGACGCGACCTCGACCAACTCGTCCATGCGCGAATCGGGGACGAAGGTGGTGCCTGCAAGGAGCGGACGAGGCTTCACATCGCCCAGGCTGAACTGCCCGTAGCGCGCGTCCCCCTGGAAGACATTGACGCCAACCTCGCGAGGCTCCACCGCGTTCAGCCGCATCCCCAACACGTCACGCTCCCAGAGCCTGGGGTAAGTCCGATAGCCCGCGAGCTGATCCACCACCGTCGCAATTGCATTCGGGCCTTCGAGCTTCGCCTTCGGGTGAACATGCTGCCACTTCAGCAAGAAGTCGGCGTAGTGATCCACCGCCACGGGCTCGACCGTCTTGCGCAGAGCAGCCAGCGCCATGCGATGCAACTCCTCCAGGTTCGCGCGCGTGCAGACCTGTGGTGCGGGTCGGCCGTTGACGAAGTCCCCCTGCTGCACCTCGCCCGTCTCCAGGAACTCGGCCAGCACACCGCCCATCGTCTTCTCGGCGATGCCGTACCGATCGCACAGCATCTGCACGGCGACGGGTCCCCAACCTCGCAGTACCCGCAGACAGACCTCCCGCCGCGCGGCGATGCGGCTGAGCTTCCGGGCCCCCGTCAGCGGCAGCCACTCTTCGGGCAGCGCCCAGACGCGGTCATCGCCTTCTTCGCCGCACTGCACCACGCGATATGCGTCCTCCAGTTTCTCAACCAGATCCGGGGCGTCATCGCCGCCGACCTCGACAAGCTCCGTCGTTGTCGCCTCGCTGGCGGACCGGATGGCGGCGAGACACCGCGAATGCCGGTGGGTTTCCTTCACCTGGCTGCCAAACGCGACGGCATACAGCCGGAAGTCCTCCGCGGTCACCCACCGTCGCGCGCGATCCTCGGTCTGCGGAAAGACGACCGGCGCCACTCGACCTCCGGCCCATAGCTCGTCGAGCCACGCGCGCCAATCGCCCTCGGCTCGGTGGCCGAAGAAGAGGGGATCGTCCTCGGCCTCCGACAGCTCGCCACACGCTCGGATCAGCCGTAGCAACTCCTCGGGGTCGCGCGCTCGCGTGCCGTCCAGCGTCCCTTGTCGGCGCGCCTCGAACTCGGCCACAACCTTGGGGTCAAGCAGGTCGCGAATGCTGTCCTCATCGAGGATCTGCTTGAGGATCTCCCGATGCATCGAGAGCAGTTCAGCCCGTCGCTCGCGACGGCCTTGCTCAGTGTGGACCCCCGTCTGTCCGGCGAGCAGCAGCGCGTGCCCGAACGGACTCGGGACATCGACATCCGCCACGACCAGGCGAATCTGTCCGGACTCGATCTCCTCGAGCGTCCGCCGCAGGCCCACGAGGTCGAGGTAGTCATTCATGCACTCGCGAACGGTCTCGTTCACTATGGGGAAGAGCGGAAGCTCCCCCACCTCACGCTCCACCCGCCGGGCGGCGGCGTCCTGCTGCCAAACAGCGCGCTTGCGCCCGCCCGCCATCCGCAACACGGCCAGCGCCCGCACTGCGGCGTGGCGGAAGCGAATGGCGAACATCGCCGATTCGCCGACGTATCCCTCGACAAGCGATTGCAGATTCTCGCTTGTCACGAGGCCCAGCAGCTCCTCCGCGGGCGGCTCCACGTTCGGAGGCAAGTGCAGAGCCAACGCGTCGTCGCTATAGCTCACCTGCAGTTCGATCCCCATCGCCTCGCGCGCCGCCTGCACCAGAGCCTCGCCCCACGCCTCGTTCAGGCGCGCGCCGTAAGGCGAATGGACGAGGAGCTGCACGTATCCGAGCGGGTTCCGGGACGATTCGACGACCATCGTCTCGCGCACGGGCCACGTGTCGAGCGAGTGGGCCTCCTCAACGAAATACTCGGTGATCTGATCGGCGCCCGATTCGTTGACCCGGTGCTTGTCCATCAGCCAGCCGCGCAGGGCCTCGGGCTCGTCGAACAGTCGGCGGAACATCTCCGTCCGGAAGCTCGCGACCTGCTCGCCGAGCTTGAAGCTGCGGGGAATGATGTCGGGCCCAAACCAGTAGGGGACGGTCGGCGTCCGCCCGCGAGCGTCGCGAACGTAGACGCGATTTCGGTCGACGCGCGAGAACTCCCACGTCCGGGTGCCGAGCACGAAACGCTGCCCCGGGCGGAGCTTCTGCACGAAGGCCTCGTCGAGGGTGCCGAGTTTCTTCTTGTAGTCCTCCGCGTGGACGGCGTACTCCGCGTATTCGGGGATCGTGCCAGCGTTTTGTTGCACCACCGTCGCGCCGCCGCGAGGGGCGGAGATGTGATCGGTTGTCTGGTCCCAATTGATGCGCGCGCGCATCTCGAACAGTTCCTGGCCGGTATAGTGCGCCGAGAGCTGTTGCAGTATCCGCGTGAAGTCGTCGTCTTGAAGGTCACGGAAGTTGTAGGCGCGCCGGATGACCGCCATCATGTCATCCGACGATCCGGGCGAGACGGCCGCCATCGCACAGACATGTTGCGCAGCCACGTCCAGGCAGTTCTCAGGGATGTTCACTGGCTCGAGGTCGCCTGCGAGCATCGCGCGCGCCAGCACGGCCAACTCGACCAGGTCATCGCGACTGACGGCGAACATCCGGCCCTTGCTGACCGCCCCTAGCATGTGGCCCGCTCGGCCGATCCGCTGCAGCCCCGACGCGACTACCTTCGGGCTCTCCACCTGGCAAACGAGGTCGAGGTGGCCGATGTCGATGCCAAGTTCGAGCGTTGAGGTCGCGATGATCGCTCGCAACTCGCCTTGTTTGAGTTGGTCCTCCATCTCAAGCCGGAACTGTCGCGCCATGCTGCCATGGTGAGCGCCGATCTTCACGTCAGACCGACGGGCCTCCGCCAGCATGTTGAGCTTGGCGGCGACGCGCTCCGTCCAGTACTTCGAGTTGCAGAAGACAAGGGTCGTGTTGTGTTCTTCGATGAGGTCGAAGAGCTGCTCGTAGACGGCCTCAAGAACCTCCTCGGGCTTGGCCTCTGCGAGGTTCGGCACGGGCGCAATGACCTGCACGTCGAGGTCGCGGCGAACGCCGAGGTCGACGATGCTGCAGTCGCGCTCCTGGCCCTCATCGTCCAGCCCGACGAGATATCGGGCAACAAGTTCGACCGGCGATTGCGTGGCCGACAGGCCAATCCGCACGAAACCTGGGTTGTCGCGCACCTGCTCGGGAGGGGCTTGGTCCGAGTCGGCGATGAAGTCTTCACGGATGTCGCGCCAGCGACCGGAGACCTCCATCAGCCTGGCGTCCCAAGTGTCGTCATCCTCAGCGCCACTCGCAAGCAGCTCCTCCAGCCGTTCCAGGCTGATGGCCAGATGAGCGCCCCGCTTGTCGCCGCAGAGCTGGTGGATCTCATCGACGATGGCGTACCGCACCTCATCGAGGTGCTCGCGGAAGCCGCTGGTCAAGAGCAGGTAGAACGACTCGGGCGTGGTGATGAGAATCTGCGGCGGATGGCGCCGCATCCGCTGGCGCTCTTTGGGGAGCGTGTCCCCGTGGCGCACGCCGACGCGGATGTCGGGGAAGGGCGTCCCCCACTCTTCAGCGATCTCGCGCATCTCCTCGAGAGGCGCGAGCAGATTCTTCTCGATGTCGTTGGCCAGCGCTCGCAGGGGGGAGATATAGACGATGTACGGCTTGTCGGGGAGTTCGTCGGCCTCGCCCAGTTCGACCAGTTCGTTGATGGCCCAGAGGAACGCGGCGAGGGTCTTGCCCGATCCCGTCGGCGAGAACACGAGCGTGTCTTCGCCCTTGGCAATGATCGGCCACGCGACGCGCTGGACCTCAGTCGGCGCGTCGAACTTGCGGCTCATCCACTCCGCCACCACGGGCGCGAAGTCGGGGAGCTTGCGTTTGCGCGTGGCCACAACCTTAATCATGCGACCCACTCTCTCACGCTACAATCGAAAGCATGTTCGACGATCCGCGCGGCTTCTCCTCTCGGCGGAGGGCACGCGCGCGCGCCCGTCGAACACGCGGCCTCTACCAAGTTCGACAGACCACGCCCGGAGGCCTGAATCTCGATGGACAGAACCGAACTGACCAGCCTGATCCGCGAGATGCCGCTCGTCAGCAGTCACTGCCACCACGGGCAGCCCGACGAGCATGCCGCGCTGACGCTGGACCAGATGCTCGGCAACAGCTACGTCGGCTGGTGCTACCCATTGCCTGAACAGACAGCCGAGCAGCGCGCCCGCTACGTCGATGAGGTCGGCGCGAACACCTACTTCGTGTGGCTCTCGCAGGCGGTAGCCGAACTCTACGGACATGGCGAGATCGAGGCGAGCAACTGGGACGAGGTTTCCGCATCGATCAGCGCGGCCCATGGGGATCCGGAGCAGCACTTCTCATTGCTCAGCGAGAAGTGTCGGTACAGGTTCGTCGTTCAGGACTGCTATTGGGAGCCCGGCAGCGATCACGGACGACCCGAGATGTTTCACCCCACATACCGCATCAACTGCTGGGCGATGTGCCACAGCCCCGGCATGATCGACCACAACGATAACTCGCCGTGGCTGGCGGAGGGCTTCGATCCCGCCACGGTTGAGGAGTACCTGGAGTTGTTGGAGGCATCGATCGCGGCAGCCAAGGAGACCGGCTCGGTGGCGATCAAGTCGGCGCTGGCCTACGACCGGCCGGTCGCCTTCGACGACCCCGACATGAACGCCGCCAAGAGAGCCTTCCGCGCGGGCGCCGGCGCCAGCCCCGAAGACGCATCCGCGCTGGGCGACGTGGTCATCCACAAGGTCTGCGAGGTTGCGGGCAACCTCGACCTGCCCTTCCAGGTGCATTTGGGCTTGGGCATCCTCGGCGGCAGTCGGCCGATGCTGTTCGAGCCGCTTGTGGCGAAGTACCCGCAGACGACATTCGATCTCTTCCACTGCGGCTACCCGTGGTGCGACGAGATCGGCGGATTGTTGCACAACTACCCGAACGTCGTCGCCGACCTCTGCTGGCTGCCGCTGATCTCAACCACCCGCGCGGTCGGCGCCCTGCACGAGTACCTCGATGTCGCTCAAAGCTCGGACCGAATCGTCTGGGGCGATGATACGTGGACCGGCGAGGAGGCCTTTGGCGCGGTGCGGGCGTGGGAGCACGTCGTCGCGCGTGTCCTCAGCGAGCGGGTGAGCGACGGGCTCTGCTCGTCAGCTCAAGCCGGCCGGCTCGCCGAGAAACTCATGTACGAGAACGGCGAGAAGCTGTTCAGCCGGTGAGGCTACCTAGCCTCGACTCGGATCGTCACTTCCACCACATCGCCCTTCACGAGGTCGCCGTTGACCGGGTGCAGGCCCACGCGATAGCCCTGCGCCCCATAGTGGCGCTCGTCCACGAGCTGCCCCTTGCCACTGAGTTTCACCGTGACTTTGGCGCCATCAGGCGACGTCGCGGATATCCGACCCGCGCCTTGCGCCAACGTCGGCTCATCGGCGAGGTCCACCGGCAACGCTTGCGCCTGGCCACCCGCCCGGAACATGCCCCCCGCGAAGGCGGCAACCGGAAGATCCAGTTGGTGGCGCCACATGTGGGCGTGCATGTCCGTCAGCGCCTCACACCGGTAGACCACCGTCAAGGCCCGGCCCTTCGTGCGGATCTCTTGGGTGAAGCCTATCTCCATCTCCCCATCCTTGCGCTTCCCGCTGAAGGTGAGCGTGCCGTCGTCCGCAACCGCATGCTCGACGTCCACGTACTCGAAGTCCCACCACCGGTCGTCCTTTACAATGAATGGGCGCGCGCCCTCAACCAGCGGGCGACCTCCGTCCAGCACTTGCTGGATCACTCCATCCGTGTTGACCATCGCAACCAGCCCGCCAAAGCGCAGGAGCATCCGGTCATCGCGCTCCACGATCCGCTCGGGCCCTTCGACGCTGAAGACCGGATCGGGGTCGGGGATCGTGCCCTCGCGGGCGGCGGCATCAGTCGGTAGAAGAATGCGCCCGTCGAGCGATGGGATCACAAACTCGGTGTCGACTTTGGCGCTGCTCGCGTCCTGGCGGCGGCCGGTGAAGCTCGCGCGCGCGTCGAACAACGTCGGATTGACGATCACCGTCCCGCCGTCGAACTCCCGACGCCACGTGCCGTCATCTTGCTTCTGCCCAGGTTCCTTCGGGTAGCCCAGCGGCGCGTCGTATTCGGGGTACCACCAGCGCTGTCCACGCCAGCGCGTGTGGAGGTCGTACGCGTAATACCCATCGCCCATCAGCGTCGTCGCGAGGCCGAACCTCATCCGATCATGCAGCACGCGCCCCTTCTCAAGTAGGGCCTCCCGGCCCGCGTCATCCAGCGTGTTCCACGCGTCGTATGGCGGCTCGACACCGGAACTCGAGACGATGGTCGTGACATTCGGACGGTGCTCGGTTTCGCACCAGTGGAGGTACAGCTCCATCGTCTTGTCCCAGCTATGCTTCCCGTCGATGACGTAGTCCATATCGTCCTCGAACAGGATCCCATTCATATGCGGGAAGCCCCAGTCGCGGGCCTGGTTGGTCATGAAGATCGCGTCCGGCCCGATCCGCTCTCGCACGCCGCGCGAGATCTCGGCTTTCGCCTCGACCCACACCTTGTTCAGCCATTCGCGCTCATCCGCCACGCCATCCTCGTCAGCGTCTATCGCGTAGTCCGTGCCGGCTTCGATGTTGCACGCCCACCAATCAAAGCCATCGCCCATGCAGTCGATGAAGGTGCCGTCGAAGCCCTTCTCGCGGATGCTATCCACCGATCGCTGCACGACGAAGTCGCGCACATCGGGCTTGAGAATGTTGATCATCTGGGTGCCGGGCCAGCCATCGACCTGCGTGCCGTCCGGCTGCAAAAGCCACCCATCCTCGGGAAATGATGGGTTGTTCGGATACGTGTAGGGCGCCGAGGACGAGAAGTCGAGAATGATGATGTGCGGGTTGCGCTGCTTGAGCAGAGCGAACTTGTCCTTGAGCCGCGCGACGCTTTCGGGATTGTCCCACTGCGCCCACGCCCCGCCGATGAGGAGATCCCACTTCGCCACCTCATCGAGGTCCTCGTCCGAGGCGTCCGGCACGAGCCGGATAGAGTAACAGTTGCCGATGCGAGGGAACGGTGGACCCTCCTGCGCCTGCGCGGGAATGGATGCGGTGATTGCCATGAGTGCCAACATGCACAGCCTGCCTTTCGGTCTAGCGACATGGGCGAGATGAAGTCGCGCCCCTACTCGGTCTCAACTTTCGTCGCACCTTCGAATACCACAGTCGTCGGGTAGGCGCCGACCTTGAGTTCTACGCGCGCAGCATCATCAAGCGGGGATGCATTTCCCATTGGGTCAATCAGCAGCGCCGATTCCGCGTCACTCGTCAGCGTGATCGGTTGCGTGCTCCTGGGTGAGTAGGCGCCGACGATCAACCTGCCATCGGCCTTGAAGAGGTAGGCGTGCTTCTGCGCGTTCTCTATCAGCGTCGATTCATAGCTCGCGCCCGCATACCAGTCGACCAGCCCGGCGATGGCGCCATACATGAACCGAGGGCACATGAAGTGGTCGATGTGCCCCCAGTCGGGATCACCCTTGATGAGCCTTGGCCCGCCGCCACTCCGGCTGCAATACAGCAGCGCCGCCTTGTTGCCATGCGCCCAGCAGTAGAGCACTTTCTGCATCGCGGTGGAGGCTTGCAGCCGCTCGATATCATACCGCCACGCGGCGTAGCCCATCTCCGTGTTGATGAAGAACGGCTCCTCGTAGCCGGCTGCGGAGTGGACCGCGCGCATCGCCTCGAGCATCGGCTCCAGGTTGCCGACGTCCCCATGCGAGTGGTACGAGACGCCATCAAGGACGCCCCTCAATTCGCGGGCGAAGATCCCCGTCCACTCCGGCTCGATCATGCAGTACCCGCCGTTGACGATCGGCACGCCAGGCGCGGCTTCGCGCGCTTCCTCCGCGGCCCATTTCGTCCACTCCACAAACTCCTCGGGCGTCCCACGCCAGAAGTCGCGGTTGTCCGGCTCGTTATACAGCTCGATATACGCCGCGTCCTTCGCGTAGCGGGAGACGACCTCGCGAGTCCAACGACGGCTCGGGCCCTCCTTGCGAGGGTAGCGCCACTTCGGATCGGTCACGTCGGCGTACTTCGGCAGGATGGCCCACTCCGCCGGGGGGCGGCCGACTTGCAGATCCAGCTTGAAGCCGCGCGATGTCCACGCGCCGAGGGCCGCGTCACAACGGGTGAAGTCAATCTCCACGTCCTCGCTCGCCCATGTCGCGGAGATGTCCGGACGCACGATCTGCAGGCCCAAGCGCGCGGACAGCTCCGCGTCGATCTCGCGGGTCTGCTGTTCGGTCAGCCCATCTGGTATGCCGTCGCCAAAGTCATTCGTCCAGTGTTCGCGCCCAGGGAACGAGCACGTGCCCAGCATGAACTCGTCGGTCTTCCACAACTCGCGCTTCGGCCGGCTGTCGGGGCAAACGCTGAAGCTACGGACGAGCCGCGACATGCACTCATCACCGTCGAACAGGTCCAGCGTCAGCAGGTACGTGCCTCGACCCTCGACCTGAAACGCGATGCTCCGATCACACGGCACGTCAAGCCGCTGCTGCGCGACCGCGCGCACGTTCCAGTCCCAGACCGTCAGTAGCGCCAGGTCGGCGTCTTGAGTGATCTCGGCCCGCACGACGAAGTCGCGGCCCGGGTCAACCACCCACACGTACGGCTCGGCGGGATGAAGCCTGGCGTTGGGTTCGACGAGATCGGCGTTGGGGAGATCGGCGTACAGACGGGGCACGTCGAGGTCTTTCAGTTCGGGCGTGTTGGGGCTGAGGGTGATGGCAATAATGGCGGCAAGCATCGAGCCCTCCAGTATGCGAGGTTCGGACCGGACCATATTCGGCGGGCTCCGCGCGATGGCCTCCGGCCGCTCGGGCAGGACGCGACGTCGGACGAGGGGAAGCGCACCACATCCGCCCACGAGGGTACCGCCATGCGACTGACCGCCTCCACAGTAAGTCTGCTTATCCTGATCGGCTCGGCATCGTCTGAAGAGAGTTACGGCTCGTGGGAGGTGCGTCGAGGGCGGACGACCGACTCCGACACGGCTGGAGGCTACGCCAACTGGACGGTGACGTTCAGCGGAGACGACGAGTCGCCGGACATCACCATCGATGGCGACGACGATGGCAAGGCGCGCGGGTCAGTTCTGATCGGTCAACGCGTGACGGTCGCCGAGGACGCGCTGCCTGGACTGGTCTTCTCGCACGCGACCTTCTGCAACATGGACACGCGGTCCGCCACGTGGGACCTGGCGGTCATCGATCCCGAACCATGGGATCGGCTGGGGACTGAGCTTGACGCGGAGGCCGTCTACAACCCGCGCGAGGCGCTGGCGTCGACGCGAGTGAAAGGCAACTCGGCCGACGACATCACCGAACCGGTCGTCCTGGACGAAACGCATACCATGGCTCAGGCGTCCCAGTGTCGTCGATTCACCGGCCAGGAGGTCGTGCTGGCTGCCGTGTGGACGGGATACCATGGCGACGTCGAGTGGGCCAAGCTGGAGGGACTGACACTCGTGAGCTTTGAGCCACAGGATACGATGAAGCTGCTGTTCGACCGACTGGACCTCAAGCGGGACGGGCTGGCGGATGTGCGAGTTGCGGTTGAGGCGGGCGAGTATGGGCCAGCTTGCGAGGCGCTGCTGGCGTACTTCCGCGCGCGGAACGAGCCGGCCTACCCCAGCGATCCGCGTGGACGCGAGGAGCATACCGTCAGCGCGAGAGACGTGGAGCACGCAGACGCGGCGCTGGAGAATCGGTTCATCGGACAGCCGTCGTACGGACTCCAGAAGGTCCCGGATGACATCGACTGGACCTTCAACCCCGGCAAGGACCCTGAGTGGACGTGGCAGTTCAACCGCCACGGCGCCTGGCGGGCCCTGGCGAACGCTTACTTGGCGACGGGTGAGGCGAAGTACGGCGAAAAGTGCGTCGCGCTGATGAGGGACTGGGTTGATGAGAACCCGCCCGGCACCGCATTGAGTTGGCGGACGCTGGAGGCGGGGATCCGCGGGCAAGGGTGGCTGCCGGTCTACTTCAGCCTGCTCGAATCGCCGCTGCTGACGGCCGAGGACCACGCGGTCTTCCTGAGTTCCTTCGGCGATCATGCCGCCTACCTCGCGCCCGAGGGCCGGTTCCACAGCGGCAGCAACTGGGGTCAGACCGAGAGCAACGGCCTGCTCAATGTGGCCACGTTCTTCCCCGAGTTTGCGGACGCGGCCTCGTGGCGCGACACGGCGTGGGCGAGGCTTGAGGCGGAGATGTTCCGTCAGGTGTACGAGGACGGCGCGCAGACCGAGCTGACGACGAGTTACCACCAGGGCACGATCAGCGGATTCGTGAAGGCCGCGGACATCGCCGCGCTCGGCGGAGCCACGATTTCAGACGAGTACTGGGACAGGCTGGAGAAAATGTACGAGTACACCATGATCCTGCAGAAACCAGACAACACCCAGCCGATGCTGGGCGACTCATGGCCGGGGAACACCAGCGGCACGCTGAGGGGCGGGGCGAATCGTTTCGACCGCTCGGACATGCTCTACGTCGGCACCGATGGGGAGGAGGGCGAGGAGCCCGCGTTCCTCGATGCGGAACTGGCCGAGGCGGGCTACTATGTCATGCGGACGGACTGGACGAATGATGACGCCATCTACATGATGGCCGACGTGGCGCACCACTGGGGTGGCGGTCACCAGCAACCGGACTGCCTGCAACTCAACCTCTACGCCTACGGCGAGACGCTGCTGCCGGACTCGGGCAGCTACCTCTACTATGGACCGGAGAGAGCGCAGTTCGCGCGGACCGCGTCGCACTCAACGGTCACGATTGACGACAGCAACCAGGACACCTCACCGGCGACGACGCACTGCTTCGACTCAACGGATGTGCTGAGCTTCGTTGATGGGGAGCACTCGGGCTACGAGGGAGTCACCCACCGTCGTCAGGTGCTATTCGCGCGGCCGACGGGCCAGATGCCCGCGTACTTCGTGGTCATCGACCGGATCACGGGCGAGGGCACTCACACGGTGGACCAATACTGGCACTTCCTGCCGGCGCCGCTTGAGACCGACGCGATCACGGCGCGGACGGCACTCGCGGATGGCCCCAATCTACTCGTGCAGGCGCTGCAGACAGATGGCGTGACGATGGATGAAGTGGAGTCGTGGGTGAGCTTCAAGTATACCGAGAAGGAGCCGCGCCAGGCGATCCGCTATCGCGCCGAGGGCGAGTTGCCGAAGACGTTCGTCACGCTGCTCGTGCCATACGCAGGAGCATCCGCGCCGAAACTGACGGCAAGCGCGGAAGTCGACGGCGATACGATACGCGCGACGGTTGAGGGCGAGGGCTACACGGATCAGTTACACGCGTCGCTGGAATCGACGGACGGCGGACGAGCGGGACTGAGACGAGTGGATGGCGGCGGCGAGCAGGTTGAGCTGGTTGTCATTGAGGGGCGTTAGCGAAGGCGATGTCAATCACATCCAGTGCCGATTCGGCGGCCTCAGACTCGATCACCTGGCCCCCGTAGCCCACGGGCTCGATGAACGAGATCCGGCCTGGTGCGACGCAGGCCGCGAGGTGCGGGATGTCGGCGACCTTCAGGATGCTCGGCGCGAAGATCCACTTCGGCTGGGGTTGGCTGTCCTCGATGGCGTAACGGAAGCTGGCAAGCGTACGTTCGGCGATGACCGCCGACATCTTCCCATCGAGCGCGCCGGCGAGCAGGGCGATCAACCCCGTCGGTCCGTAGCCGTGGATCCCGATGCGAGACGCATCAACTCCGTCGAGTGAGCGGAGGTAACCTGCCGCCTGCATGACGTCCCAGGCGTGTTGCGCGAGAAGCGGGCGGCCAAGCACGATGGCGTCGCTCGCGACATGGTTGTAGTCGCCGCTCGGGGCGACCTCGCCAATTGCTCGCGGGTCGAGGGCGAGGACGGCGACGCCTCGATCGAGCACGCTCCGGACGAACTCGCTGCTTCGCGCCGCGATCTTGCCACCCTCGTGGAGGTAGATCATGGCCGGGCATGCGTCGCCGCGCTCCGCCGGCCACATCAAGAAGGCTGGGACCTCATTGCCTGCCTCAGTGGTGATCGCGAGCCGCTCGACGGCGCGACCCTCGTGCTGGAACGTCCCAACGGCGCGCGCGGACGGCGGATCGGCCTTTGGCTTGCCGCCCAGCACCCGCCATAGATTTCGCCTGAGGTCGCCTCGCTGGTGCCGGGTCCTCGGGATAGGACCATGGCCCGCGATCAACTCATCCGCGCGAGCCTGAGCCAAAGTGATGAGCGTCTCGTGTCCCTCGGGCAGCCCCTCACCATCTAAGCAGAGGACATCGGATGAATTCGGGTCTTCGGCTTCGAAGCTCTCTTCGGGAATCGGCGAGCCATCGCCTATGCCCATCAGCCAGTGCCCAAGCCATCCGTAGCAGGCTTCGCGAAGCTCCTGGGACCAACCGTGTCCGGCGTCCGACGCGATGAGCGCCACAGCGTCCGCGGCACCATCGAATTCGTAGATGGCCTGAGCGCGCCGAAGCGTGTCGCGCGTGCCGGCAATTGGGAAGATGGGATCGTCAGCGCCGTTGCCTATCAGGAATGGGCGCGGCGCGTTCAGACCGATGATCTCGAACTGCTCCATGTCGCGGACGATGCCCGGCATGTGGTTGCAGATGCAGTGGTTGCCACCGTGGCGGATCCACTGGTCGTAGGAGCAGGTGAAGCAGAAGGAGGCTGCGGCCCGCACACGTCGCTCAAGCGGCGTGGCGTAGAACGTATTCTCGCCGCCGCCTGAGTTCCCGGCGAGGCCGATCCGTCGCGCATCGACCTCGGGACGCGTGCAGAGGTAGTCGATCGCCCGCATCGTGTCCCACGTGATGAAGCCCTCGTTCGTCCACCCAACCAGCAGCAGGCTGTAACCCAGGTTGTGCGAAAAGCCCGGCAGCTTGCGCTCGCCCTGGCCAATCGGATCGTAGCCCAGCACGACGAAACCCATGCGGGCCAACCCGATCTGCGCCATCTGGTAGAGGCCGTAGTTCTTGCCGTCATCCATCGCGTGGCCCGGCACGACGACCACTGCCGGCGCGGGGCGCTCCAGTCCCTTTGGTACGTACAGATTCGCGGTCACGAAGAACCCCGGCCGACTCTCGAAGACCACGTTCTCGATGGTGTACTTGTCGCGCTCTGAGGTGCCGGTCATCTGAGCATTGAGAGGCGTGCGCTTGGGCAGCGGGCTGAGGCCAAGAGCCTTCGCCAAGTCCTTCTTCACGCGCTTCTTTCGCTTGGCCCATTCATCGGCCGACTCGGGATCCGTCCGCTCGGCCGCAAGCGCGCAGCACGCCTCGATGTTGAAACGCAGCGCGTCCGCCTCGGGAGGGTTCTCGCCGCGATAGACCGTCCAGTTACGCTCCTCAGCCATCGGGTCGAAGCCCTCGTGTTGGGCGATGATGATAGCGTCCACGGACTCGAAGCCATCGTCCGCGTCGCGGATGACGATCGAGACTTCGCCCGCCTGCAAGTCCACCTCGCCCGCTCTCTCCCAGGCCCAGCGGCGCGTGGCATCGGAATGCGTGACGGCAAGCTTCTTGCCCGCGATCTCAACCTGAAACGCGCGTCGACTGTTCGAGGACGTGTAGCCCCGGGTCCAGACCACGTGCCGCCCGCCGCGCTCCACGTTGACGGTCGTGGACATGGTCGAGGATGCGACGTCTGCGTTCGCGTTGGAGGTAACGAAGCCCGTCCCGACGTACCCCGTGATGTTGGTCTGGCGCCGCCACGGCCCGTCGAAGTCCTCGACCTGGAGCACCAGGTGGTCGGCGGCAACGGGGGCCGAGGCCGATAGACCGATGAGTAGGAGAAGTCCGCGCATCGTTGTCCTCGTCGTGCGGTGAGTTGACGCGTGAAGCGCTTCTCCGTAGGACCCGCCCGGCCCTCGCGCCGAGGAGGAACCGACTTGAGACTTGCCCTGACTGCTGCGTTCGTGCTCATTCCACGCCTTGCCCTCGCAGACCTGACGGGTCCGCCGGACGGGCAACCGCAAGCACGGGCGGTCTACGACTTCATCAAGGAGTTCGATGGGGCGAAGCAGACCAATACGCTGCCCGCCGTCATCAACGAGAACGCGCGCACCGACCAAGTGCTGATGCCAGCGATCAACATCCACCCCAAGGGCGAGGGCGACAGCGTCGTGGCGTACGGGAACGTGCTGATCCCGAGCGTCGCAGAGGGCGAGCGCGTGTTCTTGACGTGCCATCTCGGCATGAGCGACGGCATCCAGTGGGAACACGAATTGGAGCCGAACGGGGTGCGGTTTGGCATCGCGGTTGAGGGCGAGCTGCTGTGGAGCGAAGAGATCGCGGAGATGGGATGGCGGGCGCGCGCTGTCGACGTCACTCGTTGGAACGGGCACGGCGTCGCCATCGAGTTCCGATCGAATGCGATCGACGGCAACGCGGCCTACGACTGGGCGCTTGTTGGACGGCCTCAGCTCGTGAAGATCACGCCTGCGCGAGACATCTCGAACTTGAACGAGGACAACGTCGGCGTCGCGGTCGGTCTGGTCACGTGCGCTGAGCCCAGCCAGATTGTGCTCTCGATGGGTGAAACCACCAACGAGGCCTCACTCCCGCCAGGGATGCACTGGCTCCCGCTGCACGTGTCGCGCATGGATGAGGTGAAGCTCGATGTCGAGTCGGGCGACGCGACACTCGAAACGGTCCTCGCGGCGCCGTATGGGTACCAAGTCCACGTATCGGGAGGGAGACTGGGCACGCCACAGGTCGCGGCGGGCCAGCCGTTCAGCTACTCGGCCATGGTGCACAACATTGGGATGGGTGTCTATCCCGGCGGCGCGAGGCTTGTCATCGAATGCACTCCGTCATCCGGGGAGAGCCAGACGAAGCAGCTCGAGCTGCCGCGGCTCGGACCGAAGGAGAACGCGCAACCCAAATGGGCCGAGATCGTGGTCGACACCCCGGGACGGGTCGAGCTGAGGTGCGCCATCCTGGAGGACGATTCCCCCTCGAGGCCGATGACTGGGACTATCGTCATGGAGGAGGAGCCGCCGCTGCCCGCCCGACGACCGCGAGGACGGCAAGTGCGGGCCAATGTGGGCGAGCGGCTGGTCGGCATCGCGGCCAACCGGTGGTCGAGGATCAGTCTCATCGAACACGACGGCTTCATCGTCTGCGGGATCGCGGAGACGTGGAACGGCACCGCGTGGCAGCGCATCGGGACGGTCGACACGCAGCCCTGGCTCACGGCTTGCATCGACGGCGGCAACGCCGAGGGTCGAATTCTCAGAATCACCTCGGTCGCGGCGCGAGGCGACGAACTGGTGGTCATGGCGTCGGATGGCGAGGCGTTCGACGTGAAGACCACCTATCGCCCACACCGCACGACACCGCGCATCGACGTAGCCTGTGAGTTGACAGCACGTGCGGACGTGGGGTTGGCCAAGTTTGTCGGCCCTGGGCTTCGTCCAGGCGATCACGCCTACGGTGCGGAGAAGGACTTCGCGATCTTCCCCGGCCTCGAAGACCTAACGGCAGATGAGAGATCGTCGTCGACGCGCGATCTCGTGCCGCCTCTCAATGACCGGCGCAGGCCCGAGCCGTACAAGATCGCCGCGCCGATCATGGCCGTTGAGGGGCAGGGAAGCCTCGCCGCGCTGCTCTGGGACGCCAACCAGGAGTGGGCCGACGGGCACCGGCGGCCGGGCGTTGAGTTCAACGTGCCTCCGCCAGGATCGTGGCAGGATTACAGCGAGATGCGCTTGCGCGCCCCGGGGTCGCATGGATGGACACCCGAGGGCGGACCCGCGACGACCTATCCGCTCGAGATGACGACCGGGCAGACCATCCGCCTGGAGGCCACGCTCGTCCTCGACCACAAGTCGCGATACCCCAAGAACCACATGGTCCACGGGCCTCACGACGGCGCTCTGGTGCTCCAGGCCATCGATCACTACACCGACGTTTACGGTCTGCCCGAGCCCTCGCTCCAACCGCGCACCTGGGACGAGCAGCGGGCGCTCAGCCGCGAGGCCTATCTTGAGACCGTCTGGAGCGAGGATCCGCCGGGTTGGAAGAGCCACACCGCCGCGGAATCCGAGACCAATCTGAAGATCACGCCGATCCTGCTTCACGAGATCGCTCAAGGCGTCGACGCGGAGACCGAGGCCGAACTGAAACGACGGATCGACCTCGTCACCGAGCGCGCCTTGGATGAGGATGGAGTGGGCGCGCTGCTGAGTTCAAACCGGTTCTTCCTGCCGGCGTTCGTCGGGCACGTTCCCGAGGGGCTGAAGCAATACAAGGCCCGGGCGCTCGGCGTGATGGCGAGCCGCGAGGACGGACTTTGGGTCTGGCGCACCAATAGCAGGAAGCACCGGACGCTCGGCGTCCAGGGGACCCACACTCTCGGCCAAGCCGCATTCCCATCGCTCTGCTCGCTGTGGGCGGCCCGATACACGGGCGATCCGGAGATCATTGGGCAGGCGCTCGACGCGATTAGGCAGATGGAGCAGTACGAGATTCCGCGCGGATCGTCGATGTGGGAATGCCCACAGTATCAGCCCGACCTTCTCGCCGCCGCGCTGGCGATCAAGGCCTACGTCGAGGCACACCGGATTACGGGTGACGAGAGTCATATCGACCACGCGCGGTACTGGGCGTGGACGGGGTTGCCATTCCTGTACCTGTGGGACATGGACGACTACCCGACAATGCGCTACAACTCCATCGGCGTCGTCGGATCGACGTTCTTCACCCACTCGTGGATCGGCAGGCCGGTTGTCTGGATGGGGCTGGATTACGCGATTGCCATTGAGGAACTGGCCGAGCACGATGACTCGCAGCCGTGGCTGACGATCGCGCAAGGGATCACAAACTCCGCCATGTGGCAGCAGATGGAGGAGGGCGAGTTCAAGGGATTGGTGCCCGACTCCTGGGAGATGGAGACCAACACGCCGAACCCGTCGTACATCAACCCCGTGGCGGTGTTGCATAGCGAGTACCGGCTCCGCGGGATGTCGCCGCACATGCGGTGCGCGCGCATCGATGAGGAGACGGGACCGGTGTTCATCAACGCCGTGGCGGACGTAAGCAAGGTACAGGGCGCGCCAAGCGACGGCCGCCTGCGGTTCTACCTGAGAGGCCTGCCGAGACTGACGACGCGCACCGTCGTCACGCAGGTCGATGAGCCAACACGCGTCTCGCTTGGCGAGCGGGCGGCCGACAGCGAGGCGCTGCTCGCTCTCTCGAATGGCTGGCAGTATGACAAGGAACTCCGCGTGCTTGTCCTGAAGCACGAGATGCCGACGACCGGCTTCCGGATAGACATCCAATGGTGAGAGACTAAGGATGAGCCTGACTCACGACGACCTGACTGAGGGCTTCCAACGCGCGGGCGTATGCCCCGGCATGAAGCTGATGGTCCATTCGTCCCTCCGGAAGTTCGGCCACGT
>CAZKUN010000191.1:0-6259 GCA_964555935.1 uncultured Armatimonadia bacterium
GTTTCTTGGCACCTCTACCGAAAACCTCCCTGCTCATATGGGCAATGCGGGCCAAACACGCTTAGCCGGTAGTCGGTCGTGGAGGCCAGGCTTGCGGCCCTCGCTGCGTTAGAACGACTGCGGCGGACCGCGCTATCGCGCCGCCCGCCGCAGTGTCACCGCAGTCACCTAGCCAGCCTACCCATACTTCTCGAGCAGACCATCGACGAACGTCTTGGACTGCGCGGTCACTTCCCACGCCTCGGGCCAGAAGCACAGATCAACTCCCCACCACTCAGACGTGTAGCCAGCCGCAAGAATCGCGGGCATGATCTCATCGAAGTCCAGCACGCCCGTGCCAAACGGCGCGTGGGTCGACGTGTCGTCATCGTGCAGCGTCTCATCCGAGTCGATCAGGTGGATGTGGCCGATCGTGCCGCTCAGCAGATTCGCAAACTCCACGGCTCCGCCCGGCAGCGTGTCGATCGGCTCCGCCTGGCGCGCCGCGACAACCGCGCACATGTGCGCGTGGCACGCGTCGAAGAGGATCTGGAAGTTCTCGTGCCCGACGTCCGCGTGCAGCTTCGCGACCTCGCTCGGCTTGTTGAACAGGAATCCCGGCTCGAACTCCCAGATCATCAGAATGCCCGCGTCCTGCGCAATCTGGGCGCACGTCTGCCAGGCGCCGACGATGTTGCCCCACGCCTCGTCGTACGTGACGGCATCGATGAGCGGCGGAGGGCTAACGGTATCCACGCGGATGGACGGGCTCCCAATAGCCGCGCAGAACTCGGCGTTCTTCTTGAAGACATCGATGTAGGCGGCTCGCACAGACGCGTCGTTTGATCCCGGCGGATTGGCATAGAGATCAGCGGCGAAGCCGGCGATCTCAAGACCGTTGTCGGCGATCTTCGCCTTGAGCGTGGAGACATCAGCCGCCGACGCGTAGTCGTCCGGGTGCGCGTGCGGCGAGAATCCCGCGAGTTCCACGCCGTCAAATCCCAGCCCAGCGAGCTTCGTCAGGACCTCATCCAACGGAACGGGGTTGTCCTCGTACGGACCAAACATGTAGGCCCAGCTACCAACTGCCAGCTTCGTCATCGTTCGCCGTGGCCCCCTATCAGGCAAGTTTGAGCCACCCTCTGTCGATGGCCCTTGCTCAGCGTTACGCCAATTTCGGCGTGGGCGGAGCATTACCTCCGTCGATCGCGACCGCGTGAAATCGAGCGAAGGGCGCGGGATGCTTGTCCCGCGCCCTTCGTTACGTGAGATCTCTGTCTGGGGAGCTGCTTACTTCTTGCGCTTGCGTCGCGCTAACACTCCCGTCGCTCCCAGCCCGAGCCCCATCAGCAGCATCGTCGCCGGTTCCGGGATCGGCTCGGGGCAATCCTTCAGCTTCTGCTTCTGTCCCTGTTGCTGCCCCTGCCCTTGCTTCTGTTGTTGCACGACGCTGATCTTGCTACCGCCACCACCACCGAGGCCCCCCGCGAGACCTGCGGCGAGCAGGCCAAGCCCCCCAGAGCCGCCGGACTTCTGCCTGACAAAGCCTCCAAGACCACTGCCCGATGGCGGCGGCATGATCGGCACAATCATCGGCGGGGGCGCCGCGGCCGCGGCGGCAGCGGGCGTCGGCGGGATTACGATCGTGGGCGGCACTGCTGTCGGCATCACAACCGGGGCGGGCGCCGGAGGCACCGCGACCGGAGGGCTGAAGAATGGTATCTGCGGCGCGCGCGCGCCGCCCGCGGGCAGGACATCAACCGCCTGGGGCGGCTGCGGAATCGGTTGCGCAACCGGAGCGGGCGCAATGTACCCGGACGACACCACGGGCGCCGGCATGGGAACATAGCCCTTCGGCTGCACGGTGACCATCACGTTGCCGCACCGCGCTCGAGCGACTTCATCACCCGTATCTTCGTGGTAGAACATGCTCTCGCCGCGCTCGACCGTCACGGGCTCTGAGCTGATGAAGAGCTTGGCCCCATCACGGAGCATCGTATACATGGTGACCGGCTCGGGAACGAGAGCCACCTGGAGATGATCGAGCAACTCTGGGTCGCCGATGCGTTTGGCGTGATCCTCGAAGGACTGGCGGGCGATCTCATCGGTATCGAGGTATGACTTCAGTTCCTCGACCGTGAACGCGCCGCCGGGGATGACCGACATGGGGTACACGCGGCGCGCGACGCCTCCGTCTTCGCCGCCGACGCGCTCGACGACAACCTCCGAGAACTGTCTCTGCATGGTTTGGGGGGCAATCACCGTGGCGGACACGCTGTCAGCGGGCCGGTTCGCCCAGGCCATTCCGAGAACGACAACGGTTGCCACGCCGACCAGACGCGGGAGGAACCACATCACTCCGCGTCGCTGCGGACGACGTATCTCACTCGGCGTTGGCCCGAAGTCGACCATCCTCACGACGCTGCGCCGAACGGCTCGCGCGTAGCCGCGGACCCGACCACGAGCAAGCCGCCCAGCTCGGGGCGGAGGTAGTGTTTCACAATGCCTGTGCCGTCGTTTCTGGCCGTTCACTGGTTGCATTCCCCCAGCAGATCTCGCGCGGGACTCACGCGGAGTGCCTGCGCTGAAGTGTCACAAGCGCACTCAGGGTACCACCTCGTTGAAACAGCCATCATAGCGTGCTGTAAATTGAGTGTATCGCCGAATACAGGGTCGTGTGGGGTGCTGCGGGGCCGCTGACGCGCAAAACGGGCGCGGGGAGTTCAGTCCCGCGCCCGTTTGAGGTGCAATCTGCTGCGGTGCTATGCTACTTCTTCCGGCGACGCTTCGCCAACACTCCCGTCGCTCCGAGCCCAAGCCCCATCAAGAGCATCGTCGCGGGCTCCGGAATTGGCTCCGGTGTCGGTGGTGGAGGAGGAGGCGGTGGTGGCGGCGGCGGGGGCGGAGGTGGTGGTGGCGTGTCGCCTCCTCCACCCCTCTGCTTCTGTTTCTGCTGCTGCCCCTGTTTCTGGTTCTGCTGCTGCACGATGTTCACTCTCGTGCCGCTGCCATCGGCAACCCCACCCAGCAATCCACCGGCCAGACCGCCCCACCACGGGAAGCCTCCACCACCACCTTTGGTGATCAGTCCGCCCAGATTGCCTGACGGCGGCGGCATGATCGGCACAACCATTGGCGGCGGCGCGGCGGCCGCGGCGGCAGCGGGCGTCGGCGGAATAACGATCGTCGGCGGGACTGCTGTCGGCATCACAACCGGCGCGGGTGCCGGGGGCACCGCGACCGGCGGGCTGAAGAATGGTATCTGCGGCGTGCGCGCGCCACCCGCGGGCAAGACCTCGACGGCTCTGGGCGGCTGCGGCGCGGGTTGCGCAACCGGAGCGGGCGCGACGTAGCCGGAAGCCACCACTGGCGCCGGCATGCGGGAATAGCTCTCAGGTTGCACGGTGACCATCACGTTGCCACACCGCGCTCTCGCAACTTCGTCGCCCGTGTCTTCGTGGTAGAACATGCTCTCGCCGCGCTCAACCGTCACCGGGTCTGAGCTGACGAAGAGCTGGTTCCCGTCACGGAGCATCGTATACATGGTGACCGGCTCGGGAACGAGAGCCACCTGGAGATGATCCAGGAGCTTCGGGTCGCCGATGCGCTTCGCGTGATCCTCAAAG
Organism: uncultured Armatimonadia bacterium; assembly: GCA_964555935.1. Lineage (GTDB taxonomy): Bacteria > Armatimonadota > Zipacnadia > Zipacnadales > VGFC01 > CAZKUN01. The sequence goes on from CAZKUN010000191.1 coordinate 3,606, forward strand.
GACTGGCGGGCGACCTCATCGGTATCGAGGTATGCCTTCAGTTCATCGACCGTGAACGCGCCACCCGGGATGACTGACATTGGGTAGACGTTCCTGGCGATGCCATCGTCGGACTGTCCGCCGACCGGCAAGACATCGATCGATGAGAACTGCTATCGATGAGAACTGCTGATGCATGCTATCGGGTACGATGACTGTGGCGGAGAGGCCGTCCGATGGACGGTTCGCCCAGGCCATTCCCAGGAGCACGATGACTGCCGCGCCAACAAGACGCGGGAGGAGCCACCTGGCTCGGCGGGCTTTGATGGCGCCCTTCTTCTCGGGAGCAATCCGCCCGCCATCGGGAGGCATGACCCTGTAGGTCTCGTTCTCGTGGACAGCCGGCCCGGGACGCGTTCCGCGTCGGGCCCAAAGGCCGACGCTCGACAAGGCCGAACGCACGTAACTCACCGGCGAGTAACGCGCGATGCGCCCGCCCTTATCTGCCGGCTTCCCGTCCCGGTTGCCGGGAGTCTGCTTGGTGTCGTTCAAGGTACTCAACCCCATTCCTACGAGTAGCTACCGGCTACAACACCTGCGGTGATTCATATTCTCCAACACCACCACTTTACCATGTGATCGACACGAGAAACCAAGAGAGGTGTAAACTTACTGTATCCGACATTCCGGCCGCTATAAGCCGGTTTGCGGGGTATTGGCGCGCGGAGTCCCTAGAGTAGCCCCACCGCCTAGTCAACACAGTTGCGCACCTGCGTCAAGAGGGGATCACGATGGGTCTGAGATTATTAGCCCCGCGGCGTCCGTGCCCTTCACGCGTGCGAGGCGTCCTTCAACGCTGAGGCGGCCCTGGGCGAACCACTGGATGGCCTGCGAATAAATCTCGTACTCCGTCTTGAGAATCCGCGCGGCGAGCGAGTCCTCGGTGTCGTCTTCGCGGACAGGCACGGCGGACTGGATGATGATCGGCCCCATGTCAAACTCCGCGTCGGCGAAGTGGACCGTGGCTCCCGCCACCTTGCACCCGTACTCCAGGGCATCTCTCGGGCCATGCATGCCCTTGAATGCCGGCAGAAGCGCGGGGTGGATGTTCATGACGGCATTGGGGAACTCGGCGAGCAACGCAGGCCCCGTGATCCGCATGTAGCCGGCGAGGCAGACCAGGTCGACCTTCTCGGCCAGCAGCGCGTCGGCGATCTCCCGATCCGCCTTGAGCCATCCGTCGGTGCCCGTCTTGGGCACACCAAAGTGCAGGGCCGTGATTCCATGGTCGCGCGCCCGAGCCAGCGAGCGGGCCTCTGCCCTATCGCTGATCACGACGACGACGTCGCCGTCGATCCGGCCATCTTCGCATCGATCGATGATCGACTGGAGGTTCGTCCCGCCTCCGGAGGCGAAAACGCCAATGCGAATTCTCCCAGGCATGTTGAGTCCTCCCAATAGGTGCTCAGATTCCGTCCCCGCGCAGGCGAGCAGACTCGTATAGACTCGTCAGCTCGACCGTGATGGGGCCCGGCATGTCGTCCCCCAGCGCGGCTCCATTGAACTGCCCAATCGGGACGACGCCGTATAGTGAGTTCGTCAGGAATGCTTCCGACGCCATCGACAGCTTCAGCGGCGTGTACTCGCCGTCCCGGCACGTTACCCCGGCGCGAGTGGCGAGTTCGAGCACGATCTCGCGAGTGATGCCAGGCAGCAGCGGGCCCCTCGCGCTCGGCGTATGCAACACGTCGCCGTCGACGAAGAAGACGTTCCACGCCGTGGTCTCGGCGATGTTGCCATCCGTGTCCAGGAACATGGCCTCGTCCGCGCCCGATCGCTTCGCCGCCTGTTTGGCGAGAATGCAGTCCATGTAGTTGAGGGATTTGAGCCGTGGCAGCGGCGATTTGCTGCACCGCCGGATTGAGGAGATCTCGACCTTCATGCCCTCCGCCAGCCAGCGTTCGGGCGGCGGGAGGAGAGGCTTGGCCGCAACCATGACCGTCGGCGCCTCGCACGAGTTCGGGTCCGGACCGGCCGCTCCCGGCCCGCGGCTGACGGTCAGCCGGACATACGCATCCGGCTCGTCAGCATCGTCCAGAGCCGCCGCAATCTCACCTGAGAGGGCGTCATCGGAGGGAACGGACATGCCAATCACCTGGGCGCCCGCCCGCAGCCGAGCGAGGTGGCGCCTGAGCGCGAAGGGTTGCCCGTGAGCGGCCCGCATCGTCTCGAACAGGCCGTTCCCATACAGGAACCCGTGATCCGTCGCCCGCACCGACGCGAGTTGCGGATCAAGGGTCTCGCCATTGATACGGATCACTGCCGGCATGGGGCGTCTCCTACGGGGACTGCGTTGACTGCCCCAGGAAATTGCGCAACATCTGATGACCGTGCTCGGTCAAGATCGCTTCGGGATGGAATTGGACGCCCTCGACCGGGAACTCCTTGTGCCGGACTCCCATAATCTCGCCGACGGACGTTTCGGCTGTGATCTCGAGGCACTCGGGCATCGACTCGCGTTCGATGATGAGCGAGTGGTAGCGCGTCGCGGTCAGCGGGCTGGGCACTCCGCTGAAGAGCCCGCGGCCATCGTGCACGATCTCGCTCGTCTTCCCATGCATCAGTCGCGGAGCGCGGATGACCTTCCCACCGTATACGTGGCCCATGCATTGGTG
>CAZKUN010000191.1:6269-18164 GCA_964555935.1 uncultured Armatimonadia bacterium
CCAGGATCGGCGTTGCCGCGCCGAGCTGCAAGATGGCGTCGTTGCTTACGCCTGCCTCAAGAGGCGTGCGGGGGCCGGGAGAAACCACGATGTGACTCGGCGCAAGCTCGCGGATGCGGTCGACGGTGATGGCGTCGTTCCGGAAGACGACCGGATCCTCGCCGAGTTCGCCGAGGTACTGAACCAGGTTGTAGACGAATGAATCGTAGTTGTCGATCAGCAAGACCATGCGAGTTCCTGCAATCAGACGCCGAGCGCGTTCTTCAGCGCGATGCCCTTGGCGAGCGTCTCCTCGTACTCCGCAACGGGATCTGAGTCCGCGACGATGCCGCCCCCCACTTGCCAATGCACGCCCTTCTCATTGATGAGGAACGTGCGGATCACGATGTTGAGATCCATGTCGCCATCAAAACCGATCCACCCAACTGAGCCCGTGTAGACCGCCCTTTGGGTCGGTTCGAGTTCGTCGATGATCTCCATCGAACGGACTTTGGGAGCCCCCGTGATCGACCCGCCGGGGAAGGTCGCCTTCAGCAACTCCGCGACGGAGCGCTCGTCATGCAACTTGCCCACGACTGTGCTGACGAGGTGGTGAACGGTCGCGTAGCTCTCAAGCGTCAGAAGCTCAGGCACCTTCACTGATCCATAGCTGCAGACGCGGCCGAGGTCATTCCGCTCCAGGTCCACGATCATCACGAGTTCGGCGCGGTCCTTCTCGCTGTTCAGAAGCTCCTCAGCCAGCCGCGCGTCTTCCTCTGGGGTCATACCTCGCGGACGCGTGCCTTTGATCGGCCGCGTGGTGATGGTATCGTCCTCGACCTGCAGGAAGCGCTCCGGCGAGTGACTCGCGACGACGCCGTCGTCGAAGCCCAGGTACGCGGCGAAGGGCGCTGGGTTGATCTCTCGCGCTCGGCGATAGAGCTGCCACGGGTGGCAGAGAAGCTCGGCCGAAAACCGCTGGGACAGATTCACCTGGAAGATATCGCCGGCGGCGATGTACTCCTTGGCCCGCGCAACGGCCGCGATGTAGTCCTCCGGTTCGAAGTTGCCGACCATGTTCCGGCCGCATGGTCCTTCGGGCGGCGGGAGGGACTCATTGTCTCTCTCAAGCAGCGCCATCAGCGCATACGCCCGCTCCTCGGCCGGTGGCCTGCCCGGCAGCGCGGGCGCGATCACATACGCCGTATCCTCAAGGCTGTCGATGGCGAGGATCGCGTCGTAGAAAGCGATGGCAAGGTCGGGGAAGTCGAGGTCGTCGATGGCTGTCCGCGGCAGACGCTCAACGTGGTGGCAGAGGTCGTAGGAGAAGTACCCAACCGCGCCGCCCATGAACGGGACGGGACCGGGGCAGCGGGGCACGCGGTAGCGCTCGAGCAACTCGCCGAGGACATCGAACGGATTGCCCTCGTGGAGTGTCGAACCTGTCCCATCTTCCCAACTGTGGATCGCTCCGTTTTTCGAGCGCAGCATCGCGAAGGGGTTGCAGCCGATGAACGAGTAGCGGCCCTGCCCGCTAAAATCCCGGCCGCCGTCGAGGAAGAACGGGTCGAGCTGATCCAGAAGCCCCTCGAACGCGGTGGCAGGATCAGGTGCGGGCGACACCTGGCGGATCAGAGGCGCCATCGCGGCCGAACTCGGGTCACGCATCGGCACTGAGGTCTCGCGTCAGGCATGGAGCCCGACAAGTAGAATGGGGACGATTGCACGCGGGCCGCATCAGTCGGTCTGGCCGACCTTGTCCGTCTCGAGGTCAAACTTGCTGAGTTTCATGTCAGACGGCACCTTGATCGGGTAGCGCTTGTCGAAGCAAGCCGTGCAGAAGTACTTTTTCGGCAGCCCCGTGGCCGCGACCAAGTTATCCAGCGTCAGGTACGTCAGGCTGTCGGCGCCGATGTGCTTGCAGATATCGGGCACGTCCATCTGCGCCGCGATCAGTTCCTTGCGGCCCGCGGACGTGTCGACTCCATAGAAGCACGGGTAGCGGATTGGAGGAGATGAGATCCGCAAGTGAATCTCCCTCGCGCCCGCCTCCCGCATGAGAGCGATCTCCTGCTTCGTCGTGGTGCCTCGCACAACCGAGTCGTCAATCAGCACCACTCGCCGCCCGGCAAGGGTCTCTCGTAGCGGTGTCAGCTTCAAGCGAACGCCCTGTTCGCGCAACCTCTGGTCGGGGCTAATGAACGTGCGAAAGATGTACCGGTTCTTGATGAACGCTTCCTGGTACGGGATCTTGGCCACCTGGGCGTAGCCGATGGCGTGAGGGATCGCGCTTTCGGGAACGCCGGCGCAGATGTCAGCGTCGGTCGGGTCCTGCTGCGCGAGCAGCCGCCCCATGCCCTGGCGGCACAGATAGATCGACTTCCCATACATGTGGCTGTCAGGCCGCGCAAAGTAGATGTACTCGAAGATGCAGACCGACTTGCGCTCCATCGGGATTGCCTGGAACTCGCGCAACCCATCAGCGTCGATGACGACGATTTCGCCGGGCTCCACCTCGCGCATGTACTCCGCGCCAACCGTGTAGAACGCGCAATCCTCAGACGAGATGACATACTTCCCCGTGCCGTTCAGCCGGCCCACGCACAGCGGGCGCACGCCATTCGCATCGCGAGCGCCGATCAGCTTATCCGGGCCAATGACCCCGATCGAGTAGGCGCCTCGCATCTTCGTCATGGCGTCCGCTACGGCGTCCTCCAGCGTATCGGCGGCGGAGCGCGCGATCAGTTCCACCATGATAGCCGTATCGCTCGTTGCGTCGAACTCTACGCCCTCGGCCTCAAGCTCGGCCTTGAGCTCCGAGTAGTTCACCAAGTTCCCGTTGTGACCGACGGCGAACGGGCCGGAGCTGTGCATGCCTTGCATCGGCTGGGCGTTTTCGATCGTGTTGCTACCGGTGGTGGAGTAACGCACGTGCGCGAGGCCGATGTCGCCCTTGAGTTGAGCGAGCGATTCTTCATCGAATGCCGCGAACGCCAGCCCCATGCCCCGCTGCGAAATGACGTCGTCGCCATCAGCGACGGCGATTCCCGCGCTCTCCTGCCCTCGGTGTTGCAGGGCGAAGAGAGCGAAGTAGCACTGTCGGGCGACATCTTCGCCGGGAGCGTAAACGCCAAAGACACCGCATGCATCTCGCCACGGTTTCTCGTCGTAAGGCGGGCAGACTCCGCTCTCAGAGCAGGTCACGTTATGTAGCCCTCCGGGCTAAGGCGTGGTGTTGCGCTACAAGGGCCGATCAGTCGTAGACGACCTCTGAACCCAGTATCTTCTCTGCGTTGTCATCGCGCGCTTGCTGGATCCTCGCCGCGACATCGGCGTCCGTCACGCCGATGATCTGCGCCGCCAGCATCCCCGCGTTCTTCGAACCGTTCACGCCAACCGTCGCGACCGGAATTCCGCTTGGCATTTGCACGGTCGCGTAAAGCGCGTCGATGCCGTTGAGCGCGCCGCTGGAGATCGGGACGCCAATGATCGGCAGCGTCGTCCGCGCGGCCAGCGCCCCCGCCAAATGGGCCGCCATTCCCGCGCCGGCGATGATAACGGCGATCCCACGATCGCGCGCCGTATCGGCGTATTCCGCCGCGGCGTCAGGCGTGCGATGGGCGGACAGAACCCTGACTTCGACCTCAATACCGAGACTCGTCAGCACGTCACTTGCGCCGCGCATCGTGTCGGCGTCAGACGTGCTTCCCATTAGTATTCCAACACGAGGAACTCCCACAGGTCTCCTCCAGATTCAACTCTCGAGATCAGCCAACGCGCGGTGCGCGATATCGCCGCGCGAACACGCGCCCTCAAACTCAATCCGCCCCACGCCTTGGTACGCCAGGTCGATCGTCGCGCGAAGATCCGGGCCGGTCGCCGTCACTCCCAGAACCCGGCCGCCGTTGGTGCAGAGAACGCCGTCTTTCATCGCCGTCCCAGCGTGGAAGACCGTAACGCCGTCGATCTCCTCGGCGGCGTCGACGCCGCGTATCGGCTTGCCCTTCTCGTATGAACCAGGATAGCCGCCCGAGGCCATCACCACGCAGACACACGCCTCATTCGTCCAGGGCAGCTCAACTTCGCTCAGCCGCCCCTCCGCCGCCGCAAGCATTACCTCGGCGAGATCGCCGCCAACGGTCGGCAGGATGACCTGGGTCTCAGGGTCGCCAAAACGCGCGTTGTACTCGAGGAGTTCGGGCCCTTTGTCGGTGAGGATGACGCCCGCGTATAGGCAGCCCGTGTACGGCATGCCCTCCGCGGCCATGGCGTCGATGGTCGGCTTGACCAGGTCGTCGACAAGCGAATCGAAGAATTCGCGGTCGACCGCCGGAACGGGGGTGTAGCATCCCATCCCGCCGGTATTCGGGCCCGTGTCGCCCTCGCCGATCCGCTTGTGGTCTTGCGACGGGGGCAGCGGCAGCACGGTCTCGCCATCTGTGATCACGAGGACCGAGACTTCCGGCCCGACCAGGCACTCCTCGATGACGATGCGCTCGCCCGCCTTACCGTGGAGCTTCTGCACCATGCACTCGTCGACAGCCGTGAGCGCCTCGTCAAGCTCGGTGGCGACTGTCACGCCTTTGCCGAAGGCGTCTCCGTCGGCCTTGACGACAATCGGCAGCTCCGCCGTCTTCAGATAGGCCTTCGCCGCATCGGCGTCGTCGAAGACCTCAAAACCCTTCTTGCTGATCCCATGCCGCTCCAGGATCTGATCGGTGAACGCCTTGCTGCCTTCAAGCTGCGCAGCGGCTTTCGACGGGCCGAACACCGTCAGCCCACGCGCGCGGAACTCATCCACCACGCCCATGATCAGCGGCCGTTCCGGGCCGATAATGGTGAGATCGATTCCGTTGTCCTCCGCGAAATCGGCCAGCCCCGGGATGTCCTCGGCATCGAGCACAACAAGATGCGCGTGCTGCGCGATGCCCGCGTTGCCGGGCGCGCAGAAGACCTCGTGGTCGCCCGGGCTCTGGGCGAACTTCCAGACGAGAGTGTGTTCTCGACCGCCGGAACCAACGACCAGTATCCTCATCGGCGCAATTCACTCCCTGGCGTGGACGTGCCCACAGACCTACCCGTGAGGCCCGCCGCGGCGATCTCGATCGAAGAACGTTCGGAACTTGGGGTGGAACATAACCTCAACCGCGCCAACGGGCCCCGTGCGGTGCTTTTGGATGATGATCTCGGCTTCTTCCGGTCCGTGGTCATCGTGGGTCGCCTGCTGTTGAGGGGTCTCGCCGCCGCCCTTGCCCGCGTCCTCGGCCTCTTTGCGGCGCTCGTAGTACTTCGGCCTGTACAGGAAGGCAACCAGATCAGCCTCAGCCTCGATGGCGCCACTTTCCGCGAGGTCTGACAGCATCGGACGCTTGTCCTCGCGCCGCTCAACGCCACGGCTGAGCTGAGAGCAGCAGACGACAGGGATGTCCAGCTCCCTCGCCATGCTCTTCATCGACCGCGTAAGCATCGCCAGCTCCTGGTGGCGATTCTCGCTGTTGCGGTCGCCGGCGGACGCGAGCTGGAGGTAGTCCATGATCAGGAGCCCGATGTTGTGCTCGGCCTTCAGGCGCCGCGCCTTGGAGCGCATCTCCATGATCGAGATGCCCGGCGTGTCGTCGATGACGATCGGGCACTCGGGGAGCACGGCGAGAGCGTTGGCGATGCGGCCCCAGTCGTCTTCTTCGGCCTGGCCGCGACGGAGGCGGAACGCATCGACGCGCGCGTAGGAGCACAGCAACTGCTCCGCGACCTGCATCTGCGACATCTCAAGACTGAAGATGCCCACGGGGACCTTCTCCGCCGATGTCGCCGCGCCCAACGCAAAGCTGGTGAGGCAGAGCGAACTCTTGCCCATCGACGGACGCCCGGCGACGATGACGAGGTTGCCCTTCTGCAGGCCACCCGTCCATTCATCCATCGCCGCGAGCCCGGTCGTTACGCCCTGGAGTTGACCCTTGTTGTGATGGGTCTGGTCGAGGATCTCGAAGGTGTGCTCAACCGCGCCACCGATGTGCTGGAAGTCGCGGCTGATGTTACGCGAGGCAATCTCGAAGATGCCCTGCTCCGCGGCGTCCAGCGCCAGACGGACATCCGCAGGGTTCTCGTACGCCTTGCCCGCGATATCCATCCCGGCGGTAATGAGCTTGCGAAGCAGCGACTTCTCAGCCACGATCGTGGCATAGCGGGCGACGTGCGCGGCCGTCGGCACCTCCCCCAGCAGGGACGTAAGGTACTCGGTCCCTCCGACATCGCCCAGCGTGTCTTCGCGGCGCAGTTCAGCGGATACGGTGATGAGGTCGACCGGCTCGTTGCGGCGGTCGACCGCTGTCATGGCGCGAAAGATCCCGCGGTGAGCTTCCCGGTAGAAGTCCGCGTCCTCAAGAAGGGACAGGGCCCGAGCCGCCGCGGCGGGCTCCAGGAGCATGGAGCCCAGCGTCGCCTGCTCGGCGGCCAGGTCCTGAGGAGGGACCCTTGGGATTTCGCTCTCCGCCCCGTCTGCGGCGAACAGCTGCATCAATGGCCTCCGCGACTACACGACTTATTCGGACTCGAACCACGGACGCAATCTAGCCTTCCGGCTTTTCATCTTCGTCGGCGGCTTCCTCAACAGCCTCTTCGGCCACGGGCTCGTCGCCTTCGGATTCATCGCCTTCGGCAGCGTCGGCATCATCCGCGGCTTCGGCATCCTCGACGTCGTCCTCGGCTGTTCCGAGATCGCCAGGCTTGGTGTGCGCGGTGGCCTCTGCCTCCGCCAATGCTTCGGCCTCTTCCCGCGCGATGTCATCTGGGTCCACGTCGGCCGTGACCGTCACTGCCAATTGGACATCAACGCCCTTGTAGAGCTGCGCCGTGATGAGGTAGTCCCCAACTTCACGGATCGACTGAGCCAGCGTGATGCGCCGGCGATCGATCTCGAAGTCCTTCTGCTCGGCCAGCGCGTCGGCGATCTGCTGGGTGGTGACGCTCCCGTGCAGACGGCCCTGCGTCCCGCCCTTCGCCAAGATCTGCAGCGGCTCCGCTCGCAACTGCTCGGCGAGTTCGCCGGCCTTGTCCGCTTTGCCGACTTCGCGCTTGGCAATCGAACCACGACGCAGTTCGAGTTGACGCTTGGCGCCGCGCGTCGCGGGGACGGCCAACTCGCGCGGGATCAGGTAGTTACGCCCGTAGCCGTCGGCTACTCGCACGACATCGCCTTCGTGACCGAGAGCCTCAACGTCATCCATCAAGATAACTTCCATCGTAAGTCCTCCTGCTGCGGAAGCCCCATTGGGCTTGCCTATCAGAAATCGAAGTGCCTCCGGGCACCGATGAACGGTTCACTCCCAGATAGCGCTCTGTCAACCCCGAACAGTAGATCCCACTCCGGATCATACCGGTACTTGCCCTTGATGTCCACCCGGAACTTATCAGGGTCGATAATCTCGGCCTCCGTGGACAGCCTGGGTGACCACTCTCGGTCATAACCAACACCGACCTCACCTGCCATGAGACCGATGCGCAGCCTTTCGTTGCGGTGATCGAGCGGGAACCCGCGCTGCAGGTCCAGCTTCTCACCGCCTCCGCCAAGATCGCGAACCCCCACGCGCCAGAACTCGTCCTTGTGCCGATCCGGATAGAGATCAGCGCCAACGTCTATCCGTCCCGACGATCCATCTCCAACGCGGAAGTCTATGTACCCTTCCGCCTCGATAGCTTTGATGCTGTCGCCAAATCTCTCGAAATCAGCCGAAGTCTCGTCCGCGCGCGCCGCGATGTTGTCGACATGCTCGAGAACGGATGTTGCTTTCTCCAGCGCCACCGTGGCCTGCCCAGTGGCGTCACGCGCGTTTCCCATGATGTCTCGGATGTCGGTCTCGGTCTTAGGATCGCCGATAATCTCCTCGACCGTGTCGACCGTCCCCGCGACGCTCTCGCTGGCGTCCACGAGATGCCGACTTATCTCTTCCATGTCCTCGGGCAGCGTCGTCGTCGCGACCATCGCGTTGATCCCGGCCGCCGTCCGCCGCAGGCTCTGCGAGACCGCGTGCAGGTTGTCAACGATTCCCGTGACCTTGTCTGTATCTTCCGGCCCCAGGCCCTCAACGAGCGTCAGTGTCTTGTTCGCGATCGCCGAGGCGCTCACCGAGAGCGTCTTCAGGTTCGCGAACGTATCCTTGAGATTCGCCTGCAACTCCGGGTCGCCCAGAAGCGCATCCAGATTCCCCATGGCCTTGTTAGCCTGATCGGCAATGCTCTCCGCCTGGCTGGCCAGCGCGTCTATGCCCCCGGGCGCCGATCCGGCGATCTCCTGCGGCGGATCTGTGTCGGCAATCACCGTCCCGGACGGGGTGACCCGCGTCACGCGGACGTGCCGATCTCCCAGCAGCGTACCCGACGCGACTTGAAACGTATCGCCGTGATACAGCAGCGTTTCGTTTTGGATCCGGATCCGTGCCCACGCCAGGCGGGGCGGGAACTTCGACGGATGCTCCGCATCCACCACTCCTACCCTGTGGACTTCGCCAACCCGCGCCCCCTGCAGTCGCACAACCGCTCCCTCGGAGAGCCCCAGCAGATCATCGAAGTAGACGACCACATCGTACGTCCCCCGCAGTATCGACAACCCGCCAAGCTGGCCCCATGCCACGATAGCCACGGCCACCACCAACAGAACAACCGCTCCCGCTTTGGCCTCTGAGGTCACCGTTCTGATCCCCCACGAGATAGTCTCTCGGCTGATCGTTCACATCACAATCGGCCCAGTGGGCCTCCCATTCACGAACTGCTCTGCGATTGCGGTTGGACGCTCCCGCAGATCCTCCGGCGAGCCGATCTGCTCGACTCTGTGCTCGTGCAGCATAAGGACTTGATCCGCGACCCTGAACAGGTTCGCCACGTGGTGCGAGACGACGACCGACGTAACGCCCATATCATCCGCCAGGTGCAGTATCAGCCCGTCGATCACGCTTGCGACGACCGGATCGAGTCCCGAACTGGGCTCGTCGTAGAGTATGATCTCCGGCTCGAGCGCCACCGCCCGCGCAATCCCAACCCGCTTCCTCATGCCGCCCGACAGCTCGAACGGGCGCAGATTCTCGGATCCAGTCAGTCCTACCCGATCCAGGCAGTCCGTAACGATCTCGGCGATCTCCGCCTTGCCGAGCTTCGTGTGGCGCTGGAGCCCGAACGCGACGTTCTCAGCGACCGTCATCGAGTCGAACAACGCCGCGTACTGGAAACACATCCCAATCCGGCGTCGTACCTTCGTCAGCTTGCGCTCGCGCATCCGAGAGATATCGGTACCCGCGATTTCGACCGACCCCGCCGTGGGCTGGATCAGCCCCATTATCAACCGCAGCAGCGTGCTCTTCCCCGAGCCCGACATCCCCATGATACCAAAAACTTCGCCACGGTTCACGTCGAACGAAATATCTTCCACGATCAGCGCATCCTCGATCGTGTAGCCAACATTCCTCAGGCGGACGGGCGGAACCTCCGCGGCTGTCGCCGCGAACGGATCCCCGTCCTCGTGCTGGCTAAGGGCCGGCGTATCGTTCATGGCTTGAAGAGCAATTGGCTCAGAAAGTAGTCGCTCACGAACACCGCAAGAATCGAATGCACCACCGAACGCGTGGTGGCTTTGCCAACGTCTTCGGACGCTCTCTGGCAGAACATGCCCTGATGACATCCGACGATCGCAATGATGAGGCCAAAAAACACCGCCTTGGCTACGCCAGACGCGGCGGTCGCGAACTTGAGTTTTTCCGTGATCGACGCGACATACATGCCCGTGGTCAAGACATTCGAGTCCATCGCATAGACCCAGCCGCCAGCCATGCCCGCCAGATCCCCCGCCACTGCCAGCGCCGGCACCATGATGACGCAGGCGATGAGCCGCGGCACGACAAGATACGCAACTGGGCTCGTGGCCATGGCCCGAAGCGCGTCGATCTGCTCCGTGACCTTCATGGTGCCTATTTCCGCCGTGATCGCCGATCCCACGCGAGCAGCGACGACAACTGATGCGAGGACAGGCCCCAGCTCGCGGCACATTGTCTCCGCGACGAGCCACCCAATGAGCTGCTCGGCGCCCAACTGCGGCGCCTGCTGCCCAAAGTGGAACGCCATGACCATCCCCGTAAAGCCAAGCGTAATGACGACCAGCGGGAGCGAGCTGAAACCCGTCTCCGCCATCTGGTCAACAGTTTGCCGGTACGGGATCGCGCCGCGCACGGCAAACCCAAAAGCCTCAGCGGCGAGCCCCACCAACTGGCCCACATACTCGAGAGGTCGCAGAAGCAACTTGGCCGCCGACTTCTTGACTGCGCGCACGTCGGCCGCACCTCACGCCGTGGTAAAACGAATACAACCGACACGCGAGTGCCGGCGATTCACACAGGGAAGCTGTATTAGGCAGGGGTGTCAACGTCCTGCTGGGCACATGCCACCGAGGTCGGCCGCCTATCTCGGACCGACATGCCCCCTCCCATGGCATTATAGGGGTGGTGCGGGGCCAGTGTCAAGGACGCCCCGCGGGCCCCACGTGCCCCCAACAGAGCACGGTCGCGACCCCGATTTCGACAAGATCCAGCGCGCTGAGCCCCACCCCCGAAATGGGGTTGAAATGCTCTTGGCAATATGCTATCATAGCGGCTCGCGGGGAGCTGGCCGAGTGGCTTAAGGCGATCGCCTGCTAAGCGATTATCGGGGGATTCCTCGATCCCGGGTTCGAATCCCGGGCTCTCCGCCAGATACAAATGGCAGCGTTGAGCGTGTGCTCGTAGCGCAATTGGATAGCGCACCTGACTACGGATCAGGAGGTTGCAGGTTCGAATCCTGCCGAGCACGCCATTTGCCTAGTCATTTCCGAAGCGCGCCCGTAGCTCAGCTGGATAGAGCGCTAGCCTCCGGAGCTAGAAGTCGCGCGTTCGAATCGCGCCGGGCGCGCCAGACGCTAAGCAAACCCACCGCCTCGGCGACGTGTCGCCTGTCCGCATGATGCATCCGCGGACCCCGGGGCGGCTATTATTGTTATGGTGCCAATGGCCCACATGGGGCCTGCCGCGGAAAGCACGGTTTCGCCCCCGTAGCTCAGCTGGATAGAGCGGCAACCTCCTAAGTTGAAGGTCGCCTGTTCGAATCAGGCCGGGGGCGCCATAATCCTCCGGCGCCGGGCGGGAGACACAGTGCCAGCCGACGAGCGAGACAGGTGGATGCGCGAGGCGTTGCGTCTTGCCCGTGCGGAGGTTGGAGACGTCCCGGTCGGGGCCGTTGTGATCTGCAGTGGCGAGGTTGTCGGCCGCGGCGGAAACGCCCGCGAGGTGGACGCCGACCCGACGGGCCACGCCGAGGTCGTAGCGCTCAGAGGGGCCGCCAAGGCCATCGGGCGATGGAACCTCAGCGGGTGCGATTTATACGTTACGCTCGAGCCGTGCGCGATGTGCGCGGGAGCCATCATTCTCGCTCGCATCAGCCGGCTCGTTTACGGAGCCTCCGATCCGAAAGCGGGGGCGTGTGGCTCAGCGCTAGACGTGCTGGGCAACTCCAGGCTGAACCATCGCGTGGAAGTCGTATCAGGTGTGCAGGCCAAGGAAGCCGGTGGACTCCGCACGACTCGAAATCGTGTGGCGGCGCTTTCGCGTCGCTCGTGGGTTCGAATCCCACCCTCTCCGCCATATACCGTAGACCGTCACCCCCAAGCTGCGTGAGGAGCGCGCGTGTCAGAGATTACGCCAACTAAAGGCCAGCGACGTCGGCCATCAGCGAAGTTGAAGCTCGAAGTCGCCGTCATTGCCATCGTCTGCCTCGTCGCCGGTCTTGCAATCGGCTACCAGCAGGGCGTTCGGAGCGGCAAACAGCAGAGCGCGGGCATGTCCGGCGCCCCCCACGGGATGGGCGCAGGCATGGGTGGAGCCATGGCCGCCGAGGATGATCCTC
>CAZKUN010000192.1:0-18113 GCA_964555935.1 uncultured Armatimonadia bacterium
GTACACCCAGATACTAACACTGAACCTGGACTCGCTTTAGGGGGTAAGGCCACACATGCTCGAGGGGTTCGCGATGGCCAGGCGACAAGGCTTCAAGGATCGGCCGGTGGTCATCAGCATCGTGATCGCGGGGATTCTCGGCACGTTCGCCACGTTCGCCGCGCTGGCGTACTTCGGCTACTCGCAAGGCGCCGAGGCGAAGATGGCCTGGCACGCGACGGGGTTTGGGTGGGAGTCATTCAACATGCTGCGCGGGTGGATGAATAACCCCACGCAACCGAACCCGATCGCGATGATCGGCGTGGTGGGCGGGATGCTGTTCGCGGGCGGGCTGCACCAGATGACGATCCGGCACATCAAGTGGCCGCTGCACCCGCTGGGGTTTGCCATCGCGGGGAGTTACTCGATGGCGACGATGTGGTGCCCGATGCTGATCGCGTGGGTGCTGAAGATGGCGATGCTGCGGTTTGGCGGGCAGAAGCTCTACCTGCGCGGGGTGCCATTCTTCATGGGGCTACTCATGGGCGACTACATGCTCGGCAGCGCGTGGCCGCTGCTGGGGTGGATCATGGGCAGGATGATGTATAGTTTTCAGCAGTGACGGGAACGGCGTCGGATCTGGAGATCCGACCTACGACGGACAAGGCGCATGAGCTGGGAAGCTCATGCTACCTGACTACGTCGGCGCGGTCGGCGGCGATGTGGGTGTGAGATGAGGCTTCGTTCTTGTCGCCGGTGACGCGGACGGTGACGAGGTGATTGCCGAGGGGGAGGATGGGCGTGGTGAAGATGAGCGACTGGTCGACGCGCTTCTCCGCGTAGAGATCGACGAGGGTCTCGGGCCCGTTGTCGACGGAGATGGCCGCGATGCCCAGGTTGGGCGCGGTGGCGCAGTAGAGCCTGAGCTGGGTCCCGGGGAACCGGATCGTGTAGGCGGCGTCGGGCTCGGGTGACCAGTGGTTGTCGGTGACGAATGCCCCCGGGGCGTTGTCGGTGTAGTCCCAATCCCCCGCGTACTCGAACTCCGTATCGTTGATCCAGATTGGCTTGGGACTCTCCGGACCGCGGTAACGCGCGGCATCGATCACGTACGTCGTGACGGACCCGGCGGGCTCGATCGCGTGGAGTTGCTTGCCACGGATGGAGATAGGATCGAGGGCGGCGAGCTTCTCAGATTCGGAGGTGCGGTGAGGCTTCGCCCGCTTGGCGAGCCTGTCGAATGATGAGAGGTCGTAAGCGCGCTCGCGGAGGGCGTCGGAGTCATTGTAGGCGACGATGATGAGCCGCTCGCCGTCGCGGAAGCAGACGGCGTCGGGTGCGGAGATGTCGATCATGCGAGCGCCGGGCCGGATGAAGCGCGCGTACTGGGCGTAGCCGTAGTACTTGCGCATGATCTCGAAGGTCTCGTCCTCGCTGGCGTAATCCGCGTGGATCAAGCCGTAGTTGAAGTTCCACCATGTCGAGTAGAGTTCGTGGGTGAGCGATTGCCAAAGCACCCACGCATCGGGCCGCATCTCGCGGAGGTCGCGGGTGATGGCGCGGGCGAGGTCGAGCACGCCGACGATGGACTCATGATCGTGCTGTTTGTCCTCATCCGGCGCGCGGGAGGCGAAGCAGATCTCGCTCATGTGAAGGCGCTTGCCGAACCGGTCGGCGAGGTAGCGCGGGCCGAAGCGGTCCCAACTGTAGTTGTAGGTGTGCGTGTTGATCTGGGCGATGGCGGCCTGCACGTCGGGATCGTATGAGTGGAATGACTGGACGCAGTGCTCGGTGCACGTCTCATCGCCGGCGGAGAGCTGGGTGGGGAGGTCCTTCTCGGATAGCTTCCCGGCGACGAGGCGCAGCAGGCGGTTCTGGGATTCGCGCTCGAAGTGGCAGCCCTGCTGAAACTTCTCGGCCGACCAGTAGTGAGCGACGGGCTCGTTCATCGGCGCGAGGGTGGTGAACGTGATGCCCCACTCGTCGTGGAAGTGGCGCGCGACCTCGGTGAGGTAATCGGCGAAGGTCTCGTAGTGCTCGTCGCGGAGGTTATCGTCGCTCGCTTCAGGCGCGCCGGAACTGCATCCGCTAACCGTCATCCAGTAGGGCGGCGAGCAGGAGTAGGCCTCGGTGATGTTGACGCCGCGGCGAAGGGCCTCGTCGAGCATCCGGCGCTGCCCGGCATCGACGGACCAGTCGTAAGACTCGCCCTCGCCCGGCCAGAATGACTGGATGTTGCCGCCGACGCGCATGTGGTCGTGAGCGGGATCGTCGCTGCTGCCGATCTGGTAGCGGACGATGTTGAGGCCCAGGCCCGTGTCGCGATCGAAGAGGAGATCGGCGATGGCGGAGCGGTTGTCGTCTGACCAATCGCCCACGACGACCGCCCACCAGGCGAGCGAGGTGCCCCAGCCGTCCCACTCCTGGTACTGAATTGAGGGGTCGACGGTGACAGGATCGTCAGCGATGACTGGAATGGTTAGCAGCAGCGCGAGCAGATGCATGTGGTCTATCCGAAGTAGTGGTCCCAGACTTTGCGGACGGCGGCGATGGTCTGAGTGATGTCCTCGTCGGTGTAGCGATAGTCGACGGGCATGGTGACGAGCTGGCGCATGAACTCGTCGACGTTGGGGCAGGAATCGAGATCGTAGACCGTATCGCGCCAGAACGCGGGCACGGTGTCGGTGCACGGGTAGTAGCGCTTCTGGCTGATGAGATCACTACGGAGCACATTCTGGCCTGGGCCGATGCTGGTGGCGGTTGGCACGCCCTCGGCGTTGAGCGCGGCGACGATCTCAGAGCGCGGGGGCTCGGCGCCGGTGTAGCGCGTGTAGATGGGCCAGTAGGCAGGCTCGGCGCCATCGAGGACGATAGGTAACTCGAAGTGAGGCAGGTCGGACAACTCGTCGAAGTAGCGGGCGACGATCTCGCGGCGGCGGCTGATGTTGGCCTCGACCTTGTGGAGCTGGGCCAGAGCGACCGCGGCGGAGAGGCAGTTGGGCCGGTAGTTGACGCCCTTGAAGGGCAGGGGCTGGGGACCCGTGATGGAGCCATCGCGGATGTAGGTCTTGTCGATAAACAGCCTATTGATGCGGGCGACCTCGGGGTCGCTGGTGGTGCAGAAGCCCCCGTCGCCCGTGCTCATGTGCTTCGACTCGTTCATGCTGAAAGCGCCGATGGCGCCGACGGTGCCGACGTACCGGCCCTTCCAGCGCCCGGCGTGGGCCTGGGAGCAGTCCTCGACGATGGCGACGCCGTGCTTCTCGCCGATGGCCATGAAGGCATCGAGATCGACGAGGTTGCCGCCGAGATGCACGACGAGAATGGCGCGGGTGCGGGGAGTGATGAGGCTCTCGGCAGACGCGGGATCGGTGAGCCCATGGCGGATGTCGATATCGGCGAAGATGGGGATGGCGTTCTGAGAGAGGATCGCGCACGGGACGCCCGCGTCGATCATCGGGGTGGTGATGACCTCGTGCCCCTCGGAGACGCCGACGGCTGCGAGAGCCGCGTGGACCGACGCCGTGCCGGATGAGTTGGCGATGGTGAACTCGCAGCCGAACTGCTCGCAGACGGCGTCCTCAAACTCGCCGACCTTGGTGCCGTACGAGCACATGAGCTTGCCCTCGCGGATGACGTCGGTGAGCTGCGATAGCTCCTCGTCGCCGTAGCGGTTGGGCGAGGCGTAAGGAGTGGACTTGGTCTTCGGGCCGCCGTGGATGGCGAGTTGGCTCATGGGAGGGCTCCTTGCGGGACGAATCGTGATGAGGGGGAGGGTTCGGCTAACGGCGGCGAACGTCCTTCTGGACGTGAACCACCAAGGACACCAAGATCACCAAGGACGGCGACGAAGGAGGGAAGGGTCGAAGACGGCGAGGAAAGGCAACGGCATTCGACGGGGCGGGAGTGGAAACTCAGACGTCGAGTTTCCGAGTCGCTACGCGACGGCGTTGGATCCGGATGTAGGCCCGCGGGGGCTTGGCGGCGAACCACCTGGTGGTAGCGATACCTGCAGCGGGGCGGATGGCCCGTTGCCACGCGGGTGGTGATTACGATCCTCAAGCACATTCCCAACGCGTTGTGCGTGTTCCGGTTGGCGATCGTTCCGGTGCTGTGGGTGATGGTTTGGTACGTGAG
Organism: uncultured Armatimonadia bacterium; assembly: GCA_964555935.1. Taxonomy (GTDB): domain Bacteria; phylum Armatimonadota; class Zipacnadia; order Zipacnadales; family VGFC01; genus CAZKUN01. The sequence goes on from CAZKUN010000192.1 coordinate 4,117, forward strand.
GGCGGAGAAGCTCTCCGTCTACATCTTCACCGGACTGGTGGCGCTCGGGTATATCTCGGACCTCGTCGATGGAATCCTCTGTCGGAAGTACAACCTGTCATCGGAGTTCGGCGCGAAGTTCGACCGGATCTCGGACGACTTCCTGACGCTGAATACGGTCGCGTGGCTGTGGCTGATTCGGCCGGATCTGTTCAGCGGCTATTGGCAGTACATTGTGGGATTGTTGCTGATGATGGCGGTGAGCGTGGGCATTCAGTTCTGGCGCTTCGGCAAGAAGATCTCGTTCCATTTGCTGGCGGGGAAGATCGCGAATTGGGCGATCGGGCTGTTCGCGTTCGGCACGCTGCTGTGGGGCCCGTGCCGGTGGGCCGTGTGGGTGATGGCCCTTGTCGTCGGCTACGCGCTGGTCGAGGAGATCATCCTCGCGTCGACGGCTCGAGAGGATGAGCTGGACCCACATCTCGTGAGCATGTGGTCGAAGAAGCGGTGGGCGAAGCACGAGGGTGGGGAACACGACACCGAAGAGGGAGACGGTGGATGAGGTTGGTTCTTCCACGGGCTAGGCAGCCCGTGGCACGTGAGGATTGGGAGTGAGGAGATGGACGGCGTCGGGGTCGGAACCCCTCCTACAGTTGGCTATCGATGGCGGCGATGAGTTCGTCGGCGCGGATGGGCTTGGAGACGTAGCCGGTCATGCCGGCGTCCAGGAAACGCCGTTCATCGCCCGCCATGGCGTGGGCGGTGAGCGCGATAATCGGGATGCAAGTGCCTGTCTGCTTCTCGTGTTCGCGGATGGCCTGCGTGGCCTCGATGCCATCCATCTCCGGCATTTGAACGTCCATCAGCACGAGATCCACGGATCCGGACTTGACGGCCTCGACGGCCTCGCGGCCGTTCTCGACGACCGTCACGGAGTGACCGGCCTTCTCAAGCAGTCGCAGGGCAAGACGCTGGTTGACGACGTTGTCCTCCGCCAGGAGGATACGGAGCGCGCGCCGGGCCTCGCGGACGGTGTGGCGGGTGACGGGTTGGGCTGACGGTTCTTCGCCCTCATCGGCCAACGCCGTCACGAGCGCGTCGTGGAGTTCCGACTGGCGGACAGGCTTCATCAGGTAGCCGCGTATCCCCAGTTCTTCGCACTGCGCCGCATCCCCACGCATGCCGGATGATGTAAGCATGATGATCGTGAGGTCGGCGAGGTCAGGCTCCGCCTGCACGCGCCGAGCAAGTTCGAAGCCATCCATCTCGGGCATGAGTCGGTCGAGCAGCAAGACGGTGAACGGCGCTCCGGCCTGGCGCGCATCGGCGAGCATCTCCAGGCCTTCGAGGCCGCCGGCGGCATCGCCGACCTCCGCGCCCCACGAGGAGATGTACTCGCGAAGGATCATGCGGTTGGTGTCGTTGTCATCGACGATGAGGATCTTGAGCTGTGGGACCATCTCGGGCGTTGGCGTGGGCAGGGGGCGTGTCGGCGTGCCGATCGGGAAACGGGCCGTGAACTGGAAGGTGCTGCCGCAGCCGACTTCGCTCTCGACCGAGATGCGCCCCCCCATGACCTCGACGATGCGCTGGGAGATCGCCAAACCCAGGCCGGTGCCGCTGTACTCGCGGGTGGCCGAGCTGTCCACCTGGGTGAACACCTCGAACACCGCATCGAGCTGGTCGGCGGGGATGCCGATGCCCGTGTCGGTGACCGCGAAGCCCAGGACGACCTCGGAATCGGTTGAGTCCTCGACGTTGACGTGGAGAACGACCTCGCCGCGGCCGGTGAACTTGATGGCATTGCCGATGAGATTGACGAGAATCTGGCGGAGTCGTCCGGGGTCCCCGAGGAGCGCATCTGGGCACTCGGGACTGATGTGGCAGAGCAGCTCAAGTCCCTTGCCGTGGGCCCGAACGCCGAGGGCGACGACGGCGGGCTCAACCGTAGCGCGGAGGCTGAAGTCGATCGCCTCCATGGAGAGCTGCCCGGCTTCTACCTTGGAGAGGTCGAGGATATCGTTGATGAGCGTCAAGAGGGCTTCGCCTGAGGTTTGGACGGTCTGCAGATACTCGCGCTGCTCGCGCGTGAGCTCAGTGTCGAGGGCAAGATCGGTCATGCCGATGATGGCGTTCATCGGGGTGCGGATCTCATGCGACATGTTGGCGAGGAACTCGCTCTTCGCGGCATTTGCGGCTTCGGCTTCGGCCGCCATCGCGTTCGCGCGCGTGACGGCCTCTTCGAGTTCGGCGTTGGCTTTGCGGAGGTCCTCGCGCGATTTCTCGCGCTCCTCGAGGAACGCGACGCTGTCGGCGAGTCGCTTGAAGGTCGCGCGGACCAGCAGTGCTAGGGCGAGCCCGACCAGCACGATGCCAGACGCCGGGAGCGACCCAGGGGGCGTCCTGAGCGGGCCGATGGCAGTGGCGAGCGACGGCTCCCGATACTGGAATGCAAGCCACCATTGCTGGCCGAGGACAACCTCGCACTCGGTCCAAATGGTGGACCAATCGCCGACGGTAAAGCGGGCGGGCGCACTGGCGTAGAACGCCGCGACGCCGCGGTCGTTGAACTGCGTTCGGTACCAGGCGAGGATCTCGTCGGTGAGATCATCACAGCCCATCACGGTGTCAGGGCCGCCCTCGCCGGCCAGGATGGTCACGTTGTCAAAGCTGCCGACCTCGAGCTGGTGCTCGATGGCGACGGAGGGGATCATCGCCGAGACCATGCCGGTGAGACCGGTGGCGTCGCGGACGGGCACGGACAGGACGAGGCCCGACATGAACTCACCGGTCTCGTCCTTCTGGCTCAACCGGACCGACTCGCTCAGCAGGGCCTCCAGCTCGGGGCGATCGGCGAAGACCCCCATCTGTGCGATCTGGACGGCGTACTCCTCCAACTCGCTCTCGTGGGAGTGGGATTCGTCGTCCCCTGGCTCGATGTGCTCGAAGGTCATGAAGGGGCGGGACGAGCCGTCGAAGCCGCGCTCGATCACACAGATCTCGCAGACGCGGCCTTGCTCCCACCCGCGCCGGAATATGGCCTCGAGGTGGCCGCGCGACGCATTGCTCATGGCGCGGACGTCAGGGTCGAGGCTGATGAATAGGCTGTCGGCGTAGATGCCGCCGAAGAACTCCTCGATATGCTCGCGGGTGCCAGCCATGTGGGTACGGGCTTCGGCGAGGGCCGAGTCGCGGGCCCTGCGGACATCGAGACGCGCCTCGCGAACGGCGAGGACGGCACCACCGACGGTCACGACGCCGATGGCGGCGATGATCACCGATATGGGGACTCTCGAGTGGCCGCTCGGCGTGGGCGCCGGGGACGCCATGTGACAAGTTCCTCATCTTCAACTGGGTGTCCGATTACTGGTGACTATTCGACGAGGGTTCGCGGAGGTCCTGCCGGGCGAGCAGAGCCCGCAGGGGGGATGGGGAAGCGGGCAAATCTAGGGTGCGGCGGGGGGTGGCAATTCTCGTTGACACCGGTTGATGAGGTTGCTATACTCTACCCTCTGTCGTGATGGGGATGGGAGTCGGGGCGTGGCGCAGCTTGGTAGCGCGCGTGCCTTGGGAGCACGAGGTCGCCGGTTCAAATCCGGCCGCCCCGACCAAAGGCACCCCTCGTCAACGAGTTGCGCGGACGGACAACGGCGATAGGTGCGGAGGTAGCTCAGGCCGGTAGAGCGTCAGCCTTCCAAGCTGAGGGTCGCGGGTTCGAATCCCGTCCTCCGCTCCAAGCAACGGCAGGGAACGGCGGTGGGCCGGAATGCCCGCCCCACGACACGGATCTGTAAGGCGGAGCCACTCGCGCCCGTAGCTCAGGTGGATAGAGCAACGGACTTCTAATCCGTAGGCCGCCCGTTCGAGTCGGGCCGGGCGCGCCACAGATACCGTAGTCGGCCTATAGACGCGCCGGTAGCTCAGTGGATTAGAGCAACGGACTTCGGATCCGTGGGTCGGGGGTTCGAGTCCCTCCCGGCGCGCCAGACAGGCCATCGGAACGTTGCGGTTGGAAAAGTGGGTCGTTAGCTCAGTTGGCAGAGCAGGGCACTCTTAATGCCAAGGTCGGAGGTTCGAGTCCTCCACGACCCACCATACGAACGACATGGGCCCGGATTCGCCGAGTTGACAGACCCGCGAAGCCGGGCCATGATTGTGTGAAGGGGCGCCCATTTCGGCGCGCCCGGGCGCACAACGGGGGCGCGTGGTGGAATGGCAGACACGCATGGTTTAGGACCATGTGGGGCAACCCATGAGAGTTCGAATCTCTCCGCGCCCACCATTGCATACGGCAGGGGACAGTAACAGGGGACAGGGGATGGGGGCAGAACGGCAACGGCGCATGAGCTGGGAAGCTCATGCTACGAGACGACAGTACGAGACGACACAGGGCGCCGGCATTTCGAGGCGCAACGACAATTCGGGGATAGCGCGGTTTGGGGTACGCCGGACGGAAAACGGCCGGTGTCGGTGACTATCAGAGCGCTCGTCTTCGCTGGAGGTAATCAGTTTGTTTGTTATAGCCCAGCCTGAACCGGGCAGCACGCTACGTCTCAAGGTTTACATGGAGCAGAAGCACGTAGATCGTGCTTACACCAAGCTCTTCCAGGATCTCGCGAACCGCGGCGACATTCCAGGCTTCCGCAAGGGTAAAGTGCCTGAGTGGCGGATCCGCCGTCAGTTCGGCGAGGGCGTCATCGATGGTGCCGTCTACGGTGAGGTGCTTGAGCAGGCCCTCCGCGGCGCGCTCACGTATGGCGATGTCAACCCCACGCAACCAGCCGACCTCGGCGACGAGGACGAGGAGCCCAAGGCGACGCAGAGCCAGCCGCTGACCGTCGAAGCGCTCTTTAAGGTGCGGCCGGAGACGCGCGTACCGGACTGGGTGGGCATCGAACTCGAGGCCCCCGACACAGAGCCGACGGACGAGCAGGTCGACGAAGAGATCAAGAGCCTGCGCGACGCGGCCGCGGAACTCGTCGATGCCGACCGCAAGGAAGTCCAGGAGGGTGATCTCGTTGAGATCGACCTGCGGACGAAGGTCGAGGGCGAGGAGGGCGAGCCCGAAGCGAGGCAGGAAAGTCTGATCGTCGGCGAGAGCCGCTACGATCCGCCGATCGACACGCACGTCATGGGCCATTCCGTCGGCGAGACGGTCGACTTTGAGGTGACCTACCCGGACCGGGTCGGCATGGGCGAACTGGCGGGCAAGACAGTGGAGATGTCGGCCGACATCAAGGACTTGCGCGAGCGCAAGGTCCCCGAGCTTGATGACGCGTTCGCCGCGACGGCCGTCGACGGGGTGACGACTGTCGATGAGCTTCGCGAGGAGTTGACCAAGCGCGTCCTCGACCGCAACCAGGACCTGGCGAACACCGTCGTGCGCGCAAACGCGGCGAAGTGGCTGCGGGAGAACGTCACGATCGACATGCCGGGCGGCCTGGCGGACATGCCCGAGGCGGAGATGCAAGCGGAGGGCTCGGAAGAGGGGTTTGACATGATCAAGCTCTCATTCGCATCCGAGGCCGTGCTCGAGCAACAGGGCGTTGAGGTAAGCGAGGACGAACTGCGCGCGGAGTACATGATGCTCGGCGCAAGCCGTGGCATGGATGTGGCGACGCTGTCGCAGGATGAGATGGGTGGCGAGGTCCAGGGCCTGCTCCGGGACCGCATCGTCCGCCAGAAGGCCGCGGACGTAATCGCCGAGACGGCGACGCGCAAGGTCATCCCAATGTCGGAGTTGCTCGGCCGCGATGACGCGGACGAGGCGGACGCGTCGGACGGAAGCGACGAGGCCACGGAGGAGTAATCAAATGTCCAGACCCATTGATCCGCAGAGCTTGATCATCCCGAGCGTCATCGAGCAGACGCCGCGTGGCGAGCGGGTATTTGACATCTACTCACGGCTCCTGAAAGATCGCATCCTGTTCATTGGGGCGCCGATTGATGACATGATGGCGAATCTGGTCATCGCTCAGCTATTGCACCTGCAGGGCGACGATCCGACCGAGAAGATCGACATGTATATCAACAGCCCGGGCGGGTCGATCTCGTCGGGGCTCGCGATTCTGGACACAATGGAGTACATCGCGCCCGAGGTACACACGTGGTGCGTGGGGCAGGCGGCGAGCATGGCGGCGGTGTTGCTCTCAGCGGGCGCCAAGGGCCATCGCTCCGCGCTTCCGTATAGCCGGGTGCTGATCCACCAGCCGTTTGGCGGTTTCCAGGGCCAGGCGGTCGACATCGAGATCCAGGCGAAAGAGATCCTGCGGTTGCGCGGGTGGTTGAACACCATCCTAGCTGAGAACTGCGGGCAGCCCCTCGAGAAGATCGAGCAGGATACAGACCGCGACTACTACATGACGGCCGAGGAGGCGGTGGAGTACGGGCTTATCGACTTCATCGCGCACACGCAGCCGGATGATGATGTGTAGAATAGCACTGAAATAGGGAACAAGGACGGTGGGGGGCACGGGACGGATGACGGCGGTGGCGGAAACTTGCTGAGTTTCCCTGCTAATGTCCCTCCAGACAGTTGTGGGGCCTACAGCACGACGTAGCTAACTGGAAGGGAGTACCGCGCCGATGACGGACGACACGAGTCGGAAGGGACGCGGTCCCCGCTGTTCCTTCTGTGACAAAGAGAAGCCGACGCAGGTCAAGGACCTGATTGCCGGTCCCGGCGTGTATATCTGCGTCGACTGCGTTGAGTTGTGCAACCAGATCATCAAGGGCAAGGAGCGCGACCGTGACGAGCAACGTCATGCCGATCTGCTCCAAGGACCCATCCCAACGCCTCGCGAGATCAAGGACGTTCTGGACGAGTATGTAATCGGCCAAGACGGTGCCAAGAAGACGCTGTCGGTGGCGGTGTATAACCACTTCAAGCGAGTTCGGATTGGGCACGTTGAGTCCGATGTCGAGATCGATAAGAGCAACATCTTGCTCATCGGCCCGACGGGTTCGGGCAAGACGCTCCTCGCGCAGTCCCTCGCCCGCTTCCTGGACGTGCCGTTTGCTATTGCCGACGCGACGACCGTGACGGAGGCGGGGTACGTCGGCGAGGATGTCGAGAACATCATTCTGCAGCTCGTCATCTCAGCCGGCGGCGACATCGAGCGGGCCGAGCACGGGATCATCTACATCGACGAGATCGACAAGATCTCTCGGAAGTCGGACAACCCGTCGATCACGCGCGACGTCAGTGGCGAAGGGGTGCAGCAGGCGCTGCTGAAGATCCTCGAGGGGACGATTGCAAACGTGCCGCCGCAGGGCGGCCGGAAGCACCCGCAGCAGGAGTACCTGCGGATCAACACCAAGGACATCCTGTTCATCTGTGGCGGTGTCTTCGAGGGCTTGGCCGATATCGTCCGGTCGCGGACGCATAAGCGGTCGGTGGGCTTTGGCTCCGCGAAGCAGGGCGCCGATGAGCGTGACGACTGGGCCGTGATGAACGACGTGATTCCCGAGGACATCGTGAAGTATGGGATGATCCCGGAGTTCACCGGTCGCTTGCCGGTTATCGCGACGCTGGAGAGCCTCTCGAAGGATGAGCTGAAGCGGATCCTCGTGGAGCCCAAGAACGCAGTCGTGCGGCAGTATCAGAAGATGCTGCAGATGTTCGATGACGTCGAGCTGGTCTTCACGGACGCGGCGCTGGACGCCATCGCCGAGGACGCGCTCAAGAAAGCTACCGGCGCGCGAGCGCTCCGGACGGTGATCGAGCACATCATGACGGACGTGATGTTCGACATCCCGTCGGATCCCGACATCGTGGAATGCACGATCGACGCAGACACGATCACCGACGGCGTGATGCCGACGTTGCGGCGGCGGGATGGGGCGAAGGGTCAGCAGCGGAGCGCATAACGGGACGGCCGCAGGCAGGAATGCCCGCGCCACGGTTGAACTTAGAAGGTACCCCAATCGCCGCGCGGCAAGCGCGGCGGTTGTCTGTACATGGAGAGCACGCGCGCCAATCATGAACAACATTGAGATCATGCCGGACGACAAGAAGGAGCCGGTGGAGATTGACCCCAACCAGCCACTCGTGGTGCTGCCCATCCGCGATGTGGTGATCTTCCCGCACATGGTCATCCCGCTGGTGTTTGGGAGGCCGAAATCGCGGGCGGCTCTGGAGGAGAATCGACAGACGGATCGCCCGGTTCTGCTCCTCTCCCAGCGCGACGGCGCGGTTGAGGACCCCACGCCGGAGGATCTCTACACGGTCGGATGCATCACGCGTATCGTGCAGCTCATGGACCTGCCGGGCGGAACGGTGCAGGCCGTGATCGAGGGCGTGCAGCGCGCGCGCATCAAGGAAATCACGAAGTCGGAGCCCTACATCGAGGCGACTGTTGAGTTGCTTGATGAGGTCGAGGACGAATCTCCGGAGCTTGAGGCGCTGAAGCGCGAAGTGGTCGCCCAGTTCGAGCGGGCGGTCACGATGAGCCGCAACATCCCCCCCGATGCCGTGACGAGCGCGATGAACATGCGCGAGACGGGGAAGGTTGCCGACCTCGTCTGCTCGTGCCTGAGCCGGCCGCCGGATGAGAAGCAGGAAGTGCTGGAGCTTCTCCTCGCATCCAAGCGGATGGCGCGGGTCCACGAACTGCTTGTGGCCGAGGTTAGCGTTCTCGAACTGGAGCAGCAAATCCACGCTCGCGTCCGCGACGAGATGACATCATCGCAACGGGAGTTCTATCTCCGCGAGCAGATGCGGGCGATCCAAGACGAGCTGGGCGACCGCGAAAGCGGCGTGCAAGAGGCCGACGAGTATCGCGAGAAGATCGAAGCCTCGGGAATGGATTCGGCCGCCACGGAGAAGGCTCTCCGCGAGGTGGAGCGGCTTGAGCGCATTCCGCCGATAGCGCCCGAAGGCACGGTCATACGCACGTACCTCGACTGGCTTGTGGCCCTGCCGTGGAAGAAGTCGACGCGCGACAAGCTGGATATCAACCGGGCCGAGGAGATCCTGGACGAGGATCACCATGGCCTCGGGAAGCCGAAAGAGCGCGTGATCGAGTTCTTGGCCGTGCGCAAGCTCGTGCGGAAGAGCCGGGGCCCAATCCTCGCATTCATCGGCCCGCCGGGCGTCGGCAAGACATCGATCGGTCGCTCGATCGCGCGCGCGATGGGGCGAAAGTTCGTGCGGATCTCGCTCGGAGGCGTCCGCGACGAGGCGGAGATCCGCGGACATCGGCGCACGTACATCGGCGCGCTGCCTGGCCGCATCATGCAAGGCATCCGCGATTGCGAATCGAACAATCCGGTCTTCATGCTGGACGAGATCGACAAACTTGGGATGGACTTCCGAGGCGATCCCTCGTCGGCATTGCTCGAGGCGCTCGACCCGGAGCAGAACGGGAGCTTCAGCGATCACTACCTCGAGGTGACGTTCGACCTGTCGAAGGTCATGTTCATCGCGACCGGCAACGTGTTGGGCAACGTGCCCGCGGCGCTTCGAGACCGAATGGAAGTCATCGAATTCCCGGGGTACGTGGACGAGGAGAAGCTTGCGATCGCGAACGGCTTCCTCATCCCGAAGCAGGTGAAGGACCACGGGCTGAAGCCGAAGCACATCAGCTTCTCGGACAAGGCGGTGCGGAGCCTGATCCGCAAGTACACGCGAGAGGCGGGCGTCCGGGAACTGGAGCGGCAGATTGCCGGAGTGTGCCGCAAGACGGCCAAGCGCGTGGCCGGTGGGGATGAGAAGAAGACGAGCGTCACAGACAAGGTGCTACGAGAGTACCTCGGTCCGCGGAAGTACCTTGAGAACGAGCGGCGGCGGACCAACAAGGTCGGGGTGGTGACGGGGCTGGCGTATACCGAGGCCGGTGGTGAGATCTTGCAGATCGAGGTCGTCATCGTCGACGGCAAGGGCACGTTGAGCCTCACGGGACGGCTCGGCGATGTGATGCAGGAGTCGGCGCAGGCGGCTCTTGGCTACGTGCGGACGAAGGCCAAATCGCTGGGCCTGGAGAAGGACTTCTTCCAGACGCACGACTTCCACATCCACGTTCCCGCGGGCGCGACTCCCAAAGAGGGGCCATCGGCGGGGGTGACGATCGCCACGGCGATCATCTCGGCCATTACCGAGAAGCCGGTGCGATGCGACCTGGCGATGACGGGGGAAGTAACGCTTCATGGACGCGTGTTGTCCATCGGCGGCGTGCGCGAAAAGGTGCTTGCAGCGAACCGCGCGCGGATTATGAACGTAGTTCTTCCCAAGGAAAACGAAAAAGACCTCGAGGAGCTTGACGAGCTTCCGGAGGATGTGCGCGAGGATATGACATTCAGCTTCGCTAGGAACATGGATCAAGTAGTAGCCGCTGCTCTGGTTTAGCAGCGGCGGAGCCGTAACGTTGCGTGCTGACCAGGCCATCCCAAAGGACGGGGTGGCCTTTTGCGTGTTCGGTCAACCGGAAGGAGAGCACAAGCGATGCCGGCAGATCTTGCGAAAGCCTACGATCCCGAGCAGGTGGAGTCGAGGATCTACCAATACTGGCTCGACAACAGCGTCTTCGATGCGGAAGTCAATCCGGGCAAGGACCCGTACTGCATCGTTATTCCGCCGCCGAACGTGACAGGCGTGCTGCACATGGGCCACGCGCTGGACGCGTCGATTCAGGACCTGTTGATTCGCTGGGAGCGGATGCGCGGCAAGGAGGCGCTGTGGCTTCCCGGGAGCGATCACGCGGGCATCGCGACGCAGAACGTGGTTGAGGATCGGCTCTCGAAGGAGGGCCTGAGCCGCCACGACCTTGGGCGCGAGAAGTTCGTCGACCGCGTCTGGCAGGTCAAGGAAGAGCACCACGGGCGGATCATCGAGCAACTCCGGCGGTTTGGCTCGTCGTGTGACTGGCGGCGCGAGCGGTTCACCCTCGATGAGGGATGCTCGCGCGCGGTGCGCGAGGCGTTCGTGACGATGTACGAGCGCGGGTGGATCTACAAGGGCGCGCGGATGATCAACTGGTGTCCGAGGTGCACGACTGGTCTCTCCGACCTCGAGGTGGAGCACGAGGAACGCAACGGGCACCTCTGGCACATCCGCTACCCGGTGGTCGGCGAGCCGGAGGCTGAGCTTGTGGTCGCGACGACGCGCCCGGAGACGATGCTGGGCGACACTGGCGTGGCGGTGAATCCCAAGGACGAGCGTTTCACGGGACTGGTCGGCAAGACGGTGATGCTTCCGCTCATGGATCGGCCGATTCCGATCGTGGCGGACGAAGCGGTCGAGCTGGGCTTTGGCGCGGGCGCGCTGAAGGTGACGCCCGGACACGACCCGACCGACCTTGAGATCGGCGCGCGGCATCGGCTCGATTCGATCGTCGTGATCGGCGACGACGGCAACATGACGGATGAGGCCGGCGCGTATGCGGGCATGGATCGCGACGACTGCCGGAAGAAGGTGGTTGCGGACCTGGATGCGCTGGGCTTGCTAGTGAAGATTGAGGACCACGTTCACTCGGTGGGCTCTTGCAGCCGGTGCGACACGACGGTTGAGCCGCTGGTGAGCGAGCAATGGTTCGTCCGCGCGGAGCCGCTTCAGAAAGGCGGCCTCGAGGTGGTGCAATCGGGCAGCGTGAAGTTCGTGCCCGAGCGCTGGACGAAGGTCTATACCGACTGGATCGAGGGCTTGCGCGATTGGTGCATCTCGCGTCAGCTCTGGTGGGGACACCGGATCCCGGTGTGGACATGCAGGCCGTGTGGCGACCGCATCGTGAGCCGCGAGGACCCAATCGAATGTCCGCTGTGTGGGGCTGATGAATCGCAGCTCGACCAGGAAGAGGACGTGCTGGACACGTGGTTCTCGTCGGGGCTATGGCCGTTCTCAACGCTGGGTTGGCCGGATGAGACGCCGGAGCAGGACTACTTCTTCCCGACGTCGACGCTGGTCACGGGCTATGACATCATCTTCTTCTGGGTCGCCCGGATGATCACGATGTCGATGGCGCTTAAGGAGTCGCACCCGTTTGGCGAGGTGTTCATCCACGGCCTCGTGCGCGACGAGAAGGGCCGGAAGATGAGCAAGAGTTGCGGCAATGCTATCGACCCGATCGAGCTTATGGATGAGTTCGGGGCCGACAGCCTGCGGTTTGCGCTGACGGCGCTCATCACGCATGGGCAGGACATCACCTACACGCGCGACCGGCTGGTTGGGGCGGGCAACTTCTGCAACAAGATCTGGAACGCGGCGCGGTTTGTCCTGATGAACCTCGAGGGCTACGATGAGGACGCGCAGCTTGCCGAACCGGATATGTCTGACAGGTGGATTCTCAGCCGGCACAACGCGGCCGTCACGTCGGTGAACGCGGAGCTTGAGAAACGCAACCTCGCGCAGGCGGCCACGCTGGCGTACGAACACGTGTGGAACGAGTTCTGCGACTGGTATGTGGAGCTGACGAAGCCGCGCCTGTATGGCGACGACGCGGCCGCGAAGGCGCGCGCGCGGAAGACGTTGGCGACGGTGCTTGAGGGCATCCTGAAGCTCCTGCACCCGATCATGCCTCACATCACCGAGGAGCTGTTTCAGACCTTGACGGATGGTGCTCGGGGATCGCTGGCGCGGATCGCCTACCCGGAGGCGGATGAGTCGCTGATCGACGCGGACGCCGAAGCCGCGATGCAGACGCTGGTGAACGCGATGACGGCGGTGCGGCTCGTGCGAGCGGACCTGGGCATTCAGCCTGGGCAGCCGGTCGAGGTGACGATCGCGGCGAGTGGCCCCGAGCGCGAGGTATTGGCGGAGTGCGGCGAGGCGCTGCGATCGATGGCGAAGGCGGCGCCGGTGCATCTGGTGGCGCCCGACGGCGCTCGGCCGGCGAATGCCGCGTCGAACGTGCACGAGGGCATCGAGGTCGCTCTGCACATGGACGCGCTGGGCCTGAACGTCGAGGAAGAGCTGGCTCGGCTCGATAAGCAGATTCAGAAACTCGAACAAGAGCGGACCAAGATCGAGAAGAAGCTCGGGAACGAAGGCTTTACGAGTAAGGCGCCGGAGAATGTCATCCAAGGCGTGCGGGAGAAGCTGGCCGAGACGGAGGAGACGCTGGCGAAGCTGGCAGCGCGGCGGAAGCTGATGGAGGGGATTGGGTAGGAATGGCGGCCGCAACGGGGCAGGCGCCCCGTTGCCACGCGGACGGCGACGGCGTCGTGGAAACTCGATGAGTTTCCCTGCTGAAGCCGCTCTTACGAGGGATTGGGAGACTGTAAAACCGGAGGGGCGATGAGCACTCACTCAGTGCTGGTACTGCTCGCTAGCCTGTGCTTGACGGCGGCAGCGCAGGCGGACGTTTTTCACGTCAAGGACTACGGCGCGGTGCCGGATACGGACGAGAACTCGGCACCCGGAATTCAGGCGGCGGTTGCGGCCGCGACCGCCGCGGGGCCGGGGTCTGAGGTGGTGCTCGACGCGGGGACGTATCGCGTAGAGGGAGCGGAAGGAACGAACACCGCGATCTCGGTCGGCGATGCGGATGGGATTACCATTCGCGGGCAGGGCGCCGACACGCTGCTGCTGGTGACCAATCCAAGACAGGGGTGCTTCCACTTCAGGGGTAGCAAGAACTGCTTCGCGCGCGATGTGGCGGTTGATTGGGATCCGTTGCCGTACACGCAGGGCCAAATCGTTGCAGTAGATATAGAGGGCGGGACGTTTGACCTCGATCTCGAGGAGGGCTATCCGTCACTTGAGATGGCGATGTTCTCAGACGCTCCCGAGCCCTTCGGGAAGTGGGGGATGGTGTTCGATCGCGAGGAGCGACGCCTGAAGACAGGCGCGCCGGATCACACGTTCATCACGCAGTGGGAGCTGATCGAGGGACGCGTCTGGCGGATGAAGCCGGTCGAGAACAGCCGTCGGAACGTGCGCTTCATGGAGGTGGGCGATTGGTTCGTACACATGGCGCGCGGCGGGCCCGGCGGGGCGGCGTTCTTCCATCTGTCAGACTCGTGCGGGGTCAAGGATTTTACGGTCTACTCGGCGCCGGGTCTGGTGACGGGCGCGGTTGCGAGCA
>CAZKUN010000193.1:0-18062 GCA_964555935.1 uncultured Armatimonadia bacterium
GCGGTGCTTCCGGGAGGACCCGAGCGGATTGCGACCGTGACGCACGTCGATGAAGAGCGCGTCCGGGCAACGCTGGGCCAGACAGTCACGAACGACGCCGATCCCCACGTCGATGTGCGGTTGTACATGGCCCTAACCAAGTCCGGCAAGCCAGAGCTTGTCGTCCAGAAGTGCACCGAGCTCGGTATCTCGTCCATTCACCCCATGTTGTGCCGCCGCAGCGTCTCCCGACCCAAGGCCGACCGAGCTGAGCGCAAGTCCGAGCGCTGGCAGAAGATCTCCGAGGAGGCCGCCCGCCAGTGCGGTCGGACATCAGGCGCATGGATCGCGCCGGCGATACCGTTCGTTGACGCGCTTCGAGAGATCGCGACGGCGGGCGGCACGGGCCTGATTCTCACGCCCGATGGGGGAGAGGCCGAATCGCGCGCGTTGGGCGAGGCGACCCTCTCGCCGCCGGTCAGTCTGTTGATCGGTCCGGAAGGCGGCTTCGACGATGGTGAGGTGGAGTGCGCGGTCGCGTCGGGAATCGCGCGGGCCCGCGTGGGCCGGAGGGTCTTGCGGGCCGAGACAGCGGCCATTGCCGTCTCGGCCATCGTGATGCGCGCGCTCGGCGAAATGGACTGAGTTACTTGGGCGTGCAGCGCGTGACGCCCCACTCGCCGTCTGCCTCGGCGAGATCGAGCGTGATCTCGCCCTGAGGGCCGTTCGTCACGGCGACGGTTGCCTCGCTGCCCCGCGTCGTGGGCGGGCCGGCGATCATCCCCTCGGAGAAGTAGCTGGCCCAAGCCGCGATCTCCGTTGCCTTGGTGTCTTGCATCTTGCCGATGATTCCACTGCGCTGGCCGGACGGGATGTCATCCCAGTCTCCATTCTGCTCGCGTGCGTAGATGACGTAATTCCAAAGCTTGGACGCCGCCTTCGTGTCGCCATCGCCCATCGCGTCGGCGAATGCCTGCGCGACCGCGGACGGCTCGTTGGCCACTTCCTTCTTGCAGCCTGGGGCAAGCAAGAGCCCGAGCAACGCCGGCACGAGCAGCATCAGTAGTGATCTCTTCATCCTCAGCCTCTCTGTAACTGTCGGTGCGTTGTGAGTGGACGATTGGCCACTGGTCAATGGGTTCCCTCTCGGCATGTGAGAACAGAAGACGCCGGGCCAGCGCGGCCCGGCGTCGTTCGTGCGATGAACGCCCGCGGCTCGTCAGCCGGTCGGCGTGAGCGCCTTGCGGACGCGCTTCACGATCGTATACGAGACAACGATCTTCTTGTTGGTGAAATCAGCCGCCTCGGCGTCGTGCGCAAAACGGAGTCCGTTCAGAGCCGATCGGATAGCCGTCTCGGAGCCTTCGACTTCGGTGACGCTGTCGCAGTGGACCTCGCCGGCGCTGCGCCAGACGAGCGTCGCCGTTCCCGCGGCCAGTCCATCCAGCCCTGCGGCGAATTCATCGTCCTCGAGTGCGCGCGACGTCGTCAGGATCTCCAGGACCGCGCGGACGATTTCCTTGTCCTCTTCGGGGATCACGACCTCGACGGGCCCACTGGAGCCGCGACCGCCGGCGCCGCCCCTGCCGGCCCTCCCACCGCCCGTCACGGGTTCTGCGCGGGGGAACTGCTGCTTGAACGAGGCCATCCACTGCTTCGCGAGCGTCTTGGCGGTGATGTCCTTGCCCGCCAAATCGCCCTTCAGCACCTCGACAAGAAACGTCTCGCCGATGTAGATGCCCGGGACATCGTCTTCCATCTCGATCCACATGTTCGGAGTGCGGACGTTCTCAACCGAGAGCGCCTCGACGATGTGCTGTTCAGTCTTGCTCGCCCGCGAGGTGAGACTGCCAGATGGGCCGGGGTCTCTGAGACGGAGCACGAGCTTGTTCGCCAGGATTATGTCGTAGAAATCGCCCGCGAAGGCGGGGCCCACCGCGCCGGCCAGTACCGCAAATACTGCCACTCCCGCTAGTGCCATACGTTGCCGTGTCATTTGCTGCTGCTCCCTGTGTCGATTGGTGTTGGCCGGGCGGGGGCCCGGGTCCTACTAATAAAGATAGTAGACGACTTCTATTGCCGAAAGTTCAGGTGATCTGAGTCACACGGGGTTTCTGACCGGGGCGTCCGCCTTGACCGGCACTGCAATCCCGCGTTGGCTGCGATGGTGGCTGTGGTCCGCAGGAACACTCGCGTTTCGACGCCGGTATTCTCGCCCATGGGAGGGCGGTTGTCAAGGTCTGCCAGGCGAAGCATTTGGGGGGAGTCCGTAACGGAATTTGGGGGCTGCTGGAGTGATGAGGTCCGTGTCGCGTGTAGGAGGGGTTTCAACCCCGACGCCGTGGCTCCGCGCGGCGACGACCGGCCTGTCGGGGTTGAAACCCCTCCTACACTAAGGCAACATCATGCACCCCCAACTCGCCAGTCAGACCCGAGCCATGAGACTTCGGCACGGACTCATTTAGGGGGCGTGCCAGGACTCCGGCGCGGTCAGGGCGAAAGACCTGCTCTTATGGTACACGCACTTGCAGCGACGCTTCTGGGGGCTCTATTGTCGGTCGTAACTTGGGACGTTGGCCCGCCAATGCCGCGACCGAGCGCCGGCCACGCCACGGCGGTTCTCGACGGTCGACTGTGGCTCGTGGGCGGGACGAACTGGCGTGGGGGAGAGAAGTACTGGCTGGACGATATCCTCGCCTATGACATCGAGGCAAAGAGCTGGTCCGCCGCCGGCTCCCTGCCGCTGCCGATCTCGTATGCGGCCAAGGCGACTGATGGCGAGGCCTTGTATATCTGCGGCGGCTCGGATGGGGAATCTCCGCTCCAGAGCTGCACGAAGCTCACCGTCGTGGGGGACAGGCTCAAGCTCGCGCCGTTGCCTCCGCTGCCTGAAGCTCGCGTGTACGCCGGGGCTGCGATCGATGCGGGCGTTCTCTACGTCGTCGCCGGAGCGCCCAGCCACAGCGATCTCTCTCGCGTCGCCGACACGCTCTTCGCGCTGGACTTGGGCAGTCCCGGAGATGGCTGGACGTCGCTATCGCCCCTGCCGAGAGGGTGCTTCATTCCCGCGGTGGCGGCCGCGGGTGGCAAGATCTACGCCTTCGGTGGCGGCATACTGGACGCCGAAGGGCATGCGGTCAATCTCGCCGATTCCTGGGTGTACGATCCCGGAACAGATGCGTGGGAGACGGCGCTGGACCTGCCGTCGGCCTCGCGAGGCTCGGATGCCATCGCGGTCAGCGATGAGCTGATCCTCCTCGTCGGCGGATACTCGGCTACCTTTGCCGAATCGGAGGCCAACGGACCGGCCTACGGCTTCAGCGATGTGGTGCTGGCATACCAGCCGGGCGGCGACAGCATGGAAGAGGTGGGCCACATACCGGTGCCCTGCATTGGCACGGCTCCGGTCTCTGACGGAGAATTCGTCTACATCACCGGCGGTGAAGAGCGGATGCGGTCGCGGATCGACGTGCTGGCGACCGCGCCCATCGCGCCGCAATAGGGAACACTTGCCGGGCGACGTCGGTTCGGTAGTAGCAGTCGCCATCCTAACACGCAGCAACGCGAGAGGAGCGCCTACATGGGACGGGACCGGATTTCCCGCCGAGGTTTTCTGAAGACAGGTGCGGTCGCTGTCGGAGGTGGCGCGGCACTCACCGCGACCGCCGCGGGAGCGCAAGCGCCCGAGGTCGTGAAGCGCAACGAGCAGGAGGGCATGCGCTATCGGCTCATGGGCCGGACGGGCTGGCGCGTGTCCGAACTCAGCTTCGGTGGACTCGGCGCCACGGCTCCGGTCATGACGTCCGCCTTTGAGAAGGGCGTCAACTTCCTGCACACGTCCCATGCCTACGGCGATGGCGCGTCATTCGTTGAGTGTGCCAAGGTGCTGCCGGACCACCGCGACAGCCTGTTCCTCGCGGTCAAGGCGTTCGGCGCGGATGTTGACGAGTTCGCGGGCTGGCTGAATGCGCTGAAGGTCGAAAAGGCCGACGTCATCTTCCACCCAACGACGAATCCCGCGGACGGATCGGACGCCAGCGGCGCGCTGAGAGAGAAGTTCCAGGCGCTGAAGGACCGTGGCCTGGTGGACTACCTCGGTCTGACGGTCCACAGCGAAGTCGTGCCGACCATGAACGCGGCGGTCCAGGTCGACTTCTGGGACTGTCTCATGCCTGTTTACGCGCTCGCGGTTCGGCCTGACCTCGCCGGGGCGATGCAGACGGCCGGTGAGAAGAACATCGGCGTTCTCTCCATGAAAACGCTCCAGGGCGCCGGTGGCGAGGGCGCTGTCGCGGCGTTCAAGACGGCTCTGGACAGTCCGGCGCTGACGTCAGTGCTGAAGGGCATGACGAGCTTCCACCTGCTGGACAGTCTGTCGAGCGCTGTTGGCGAGCGCCCGACGGCGGACGAGCAGGCATCGCTCTACCAGAACTACGTGGCTCAGCGCAGCTCGTCGTGCGCGATGTGCTCCGCGTGCTCGGGCTGCCCGCAGGGGCTGGCGGTTGAGGAGATCGTCCGCTGCAGCCTATACTATGAGGGCGAGCTGGGCGACCACGGCCACGCGCGACAGGTCTACCGCGAACTGCCGGCCGAACGCACGGCGGCGGCCTGCGCGGACTGCGGAACATGCGAGCAGGCGTGCCCCAACGGCCTGCCTATCCGCGAGATCATGCGCGCCACGCATGACAGGCTCGCATAGCGATAGATAGAGAGCGCGACCGGCGTCAGGAGATCTCTAGCACGTGACGGAGCCGAAGGTGGTTGCCAAGCGGACCTCGACCTTGCACGACTTCCCGTATGAGGGACCGCTGCGGAAGTGCTTCCACCCGTGGATCATCAACGTGACCCCGCCCGGTCGCGCTCACTGCGTTCACGACTGCACCTTCTGCTACGCCCGAGAGGCGATTTACGCGGACACCGACGATACCCCCAAGGTCTACGGGAATCTGCCGGAGCTGGTTGAGCGCGACCTTGAGCGCCTCGAGTTGGCGCCGCCGGTGCTGCTGTCAACGACCACGGACCCATGCCAGCCGGTGGCCGCGGTGCGCGAGCAAACAGATCGGCTCGTGAGACTGTTGATAGATAGAGGGATCTCCTTCGCGCTCATCACCAAGGGCGATCCGGCGTTCCTGGGCGAGATCCCGGGATTCTGGGAGTATGAGCGCAAGTACCTGTCGGTCAGCATCGAGGGCGGCCCGCCGGTGATCGAGTTGCTCTCGCCCGGCGCGGCGTCGTATGAGACGCGCATCAACGCCGTGAGGACAGCCGCGCGAAACGCGACGAAGGTTGCGGTGAGGCTCGATCCGTATCTGGTGCATGTGTGGCGTGGGGTCCACGGGGAGCACTGGTGGCGCGCCACCGAGGGTCTCATCGCCGAGTTCGCCGAAGCCGGCGCGCGGCACGTAACGGTCGGCACGGGCCGACTCGATAACCGCACGCCGCGCTCGCACGGGCGGTCGATGCTGGAGCGGCTGGTAGGAATCGTGCATGACAGATTGTCGCCCGACCTCGCCGATCAGATGCGCGCCGATTACGTTTACGGGCGGAGCGGCACGTGCCGCGGGTACGTGCTCAGGCATGATCTGCGCGAGGAGTTGCACGACCGGATCAGAGACGCCTGCGAGCGATATGGGATGACGTATGGGGCGTGTCAGGAGCGTCCGGCTTCGGCCGACAGCGCAGGGATAGCCCACTGCGGTGGCTTCGCGCTCCCCTTTGCGAGACGTGGCCCTGACGGGCGGTTCCACGCCATCGATGGCTGCACGGCGTGTTGCCATGTCCAGTGCGCGGGCAATCCGGATCCCCCGTGCGGGCGCCCGGAGCTTGCCCAGCCGAAGCCGTATCGCCCGGCCGCGCTGAAAGCGCCGCGGCAGCGTGCACTTGAAATGAACTGAGGTATTGACTAGTGGGCGGATCGATTCAACTTGGGCGCATACTGGGCATCCCCTTGCGCGTCCATTTCACTTTCCTGTTGCTGCTTGCGTTCTTCGGGTATTTGGGATACCGGGACGGCGACGCTGTTGGTGCCGTGTGGAGCATTCTCTTCATCTGCGCGCTATTTGGCTGCGTCATCCTCCACGAGCTGAGCCACAGCATGGTGGCGCGGTACTATGGAGTCGAGGTCGAGAGCATTACGCTGCTGCCCATCGGTGGGGTAGCGGCCATGAAGGAGATGCCCCGCGCGCCGGTCCAGGAGGGCGTGATGGCGATCGCCGGTCCGATTGCCAGCATGGCAATTGCCGCCGTGTTCGCGGGCATCATTGCGGTGACGGGGAGTTTGGGGCCGATCGTCTTTCAGGGCCAGCCGCTCTTCGGCGCTTTGATGTGGACGAACATCATCATCGCGATCTTCAACCTGATCCCCGCCTTCCCGATGGACGGCGGACGCGTCCTGAGAGCCGTGTTGGCCCACTACCTGGGGCTCGTGCGCGCGACGAGGGTCGCGGTGACTCTCGGACAGATCCTCGCCGTCGGGATCGCGCTGGGCGGCGTGTTCATCCTGGGCAACCTGTGGCTGGGGTTGATCGGCGTGTTCATCTTCCTGGGGGCAGGCCAGGAGGGCCGACAGGTGCAGACGCAGGCCCTGCTCGCGAGCGTCACCGCGCGCCAGGCAATGGTTCAGGGGTTCGCCACGTTGAACCGCCATTGGACCATCGGCGCCACGCTGGCATACATCGGTCAAGGCTACCAGCGCGATTTTCCGGTGGTGGATGAACTCACGATCGTCGGAATCGCCTCGCGGGATGCTCTGGTCAACGCCTACCACCAGCTTGGGCCAGACCGCCTGGTTGGTGAGGTGATGTCAACGGCGATCTGCCAGGTCACTCCCGAGGCGAACATGGCGGATGTGTACCGGCAAATGCCTCCGGGCGCGTGTCGGGTGCTGCTCGTGCTTGAGGGGGGCGCGGTCATCGGCCTGGTCACTCCTGACAGCATCCAGGAGCGGCTTGTCGCCGCCTCCTCGGGCCATCTTCCGCCGCCGGCGCGGACGGTTTGAGGGGCACTTGGCGTCGCTTGACATCGCCACCCTCTTGCGCTATCCTATGGCCCGTGCCGACCTGGCGGAATTGGTAGACGCGCTAGGTTCAGGACCTAGTGGGGGTTATTCCCTGTGCCGGTTCGACTCCGGCGGTCGGCACCAGTAGACTCCCCAACGCTCAGAAACCCCCGTTTCTGGGCGTTTTTCCGTTCTTCCTCCGTGTCGTGACGGATCCGATTCTGTCCCCTGCAACGGCCTCAAAACCTAGTGAACCTAACTGGCTTTCCAACGCGGAAACCTAGCGAAGGCCGGGCGGGTCAATGCTGAGGTTCTGCGTCCGGCCAACCGTCTCCTGCCTCGTCTCCCAACGTCGCGCCTTGACACTGACCCCCAAGAGTTCCTTCCCCCTCCGTGTCGCCATAGGCCAGGGTTCTTCTTCCTATGTAGATGAGAGGCCCCCGCCGTGCTCTTCGAGCACCTCGGCTTCCCGAGCGACGGGGGCTTCCACCCACCGCGCGTGAGGAGGTGTTGGAGTGACGGCCAACGCGACGACCGACCAACCCGACCTCGAACTCATGACCGAATTCTTGGCCGTCGCTAACGTTGGCCTTCCGCCCCCGGGCCCCTTCGTGACATGTGTGAATGCGGGGGGCAACGGCGATGGGACAACGGAGGTGCTGTGGCGGATCAAGGGCAGCGTCGAGGAGTGCGTGGTGGCGATCTACGGTGACAGACTGCTTGTGGGCGCGAGTGATGGATGCCTCTACGCGATCCGGTAGCCACCCGCCCAGGCTCCGCCGCCGCATCACCAGAGATTCGTGGAGTTGCGGGCCGACCCGGCCAGGCCTCACGACATCACACAGTAGCGAGATCTTGTCGTCGTGAGCTGGAGCTTCAGTGGCGCGTCCTCTCGGAACTTCACCTCGCTAAGTGCCAGCGTTTTCTCGTTGACAATGAACGGCTCGCCCGTCTTCCCCATGCCCGTGGTGTCGGCTAGCAGCACGTTGATCGCGAACGCCGCGCGGCGCCACGGCCACTTCCGGCTGTCGTTGGCCCTGAATCACTGCGGCATGTGCTTATGCCAGGCCTCGGCTCGCGACAGCAGGCGCCTCGGAAGCTGTGGTCGACGTCCCTCACATGCGTGCCCCTGGCTCATCCGCCACGCGCCGCAGCCGCAGCAGTTCCCCATTCCCAACGCGCTGCCGCGATTCCGCCAGTTTCCGTTCCAGCCCGTCTCTGTCGCCGTTGCGGTCCCTGTACGACGATCGTCCCGATCGTCGATGCTGTCGCAGTTGTCCGCGCCGACGACGTGGCCGAATTCATCCACGACCTGGGGCGCCGCGTGGTGAGTGGGCGTTAGCGCAGTGCCCGGGGGGCCGTGTAAGCGAGGAACAAGGGGACTGCACGCAGCATTGAGCCTAGAACGGGCGGGGACAGAACCTGCGGGCCGGATGCGTCCGCAGGCAGAGATGCTGTCAAGGGGGTGTGAGACATGGCGACCCGTATTCTCCTGGTTGACGACGAGCGCGACTTGGTCTTCGCGAGCAAGCTGTACCTGGAAACGGAAGGCTATGAGATCATCCCAGCTTACGACGGGGCAGAGGCGCTTGAGCTAGTCCAAGACCCGGCGACTCGCCCTGACCTAATCATCCTGGATGCGTGGATGCCGCGCATGTCTGGGTGGGACGCTCTGGGCGCGCTTCGCGCGAACGTCGAACTGCGTGACATCCCCGTCATCATGCTCACCGTCGCCGCCCAGGAAGCCGACAAGGCCCGCGGTTGGGAGTTGGGCGTCGACTGGTACCATACGAAGCCCTTCATCCCGGAAGAACTCCTGGCCGTCATCGAGCGCGTGTTGCAGGCGAGCAAGGATCAGGCAGAGGAAGACCGGGCCAGGGCGGGCGATGGCTAGGTGGGGGAGACCAGCGGCTTCCCTCCATCCCCACGCTCCCGCCCACGAGGCAGGCCCGTGAAGGCTCGGCAGCGAAGCGTCGCATCAGCTGCATCTCGAGCCCGACGGGTCCAGGAGTGCTGCCGATGAGACGTCAACGGCGTCAAATGGTCGTGCCGGGTCTGGTGGCCGCGCTTGCCGGCCTGTGCCTCCCCGCATCGCGCTCACAGACTCCGCCCGCGGATTCGTTCACCATCGCCGCCCCGACCTATGACCGCGGCAGTGGAATCGTCGTCGTGACCAGCGGGTACGCCGATCCGGAGCCCATCATCGGGAGCTTCGGGGGAGTCGTTGAGGCTGAGTACGACATCGATTTCCCCGTCACGGCGGAGTATACGATTCAAGTCCGGTACGCTGCCGATGCAGCGCGGCCACTGCAGCTATCTCTCGACGGTGAGCGTCTCGGCGAGGTCTGTCGGGGCACGACGGGGAGCTGGCAGAGCAGCCAGTCTGCCTGGGAGGAAGCCTGCCGCGTGACCATCGCCGAGGGCCCCCACACCGTCAAGCTCCACTCGGGGAAGGTCCTGCCTCACATTGTCGCCTTGCGGTTCGATTCACCGGTAGCCTTCCCCGAAGACTGGGTGCTCGACCGGCCCAACTCCAGGCAGTTGCCCCGACCCGCGACGGAGGTCAACCCCGAGGCGTTGCGCCGCGCAATCACAGACCTGGTCGACACCTTTGGCGAGGACTACGTGTCCGGGAGCGACTACCTGGATCGCCTGGACGACCTCGACCGCCGGATCGACGCCATGCAGATGCGAGGGAAGCGACTGCCTAGAGCGATCAACGATGCGCTGGTCGCCTTGCGCCGCGAGGCTCTGCTTGCGAACCCCTTGCTTGACTTCGCTGAACTCATGCTCATCGACCGCAACGCAGGCAATCTGGGGCTGCCGAGAAACTGGGAGAGCAACTCAAGCCTCTCGCCATACTCCTTCGACAACCGCCTCGCGACGCTCTCGCTCGTCGATGCGGATGCCGAGTTGAGCACCCTCTACCAGCCGGAGGGCGGCCGGTTCGTTGGCGATGTGGACCTGCGCTACGACGCGGAGCGCATGCTGCTCTCGATGCGGGGGCCCGGCGGTAGGTGGCAGGTGTTTGAGATGGGCGTGGACGGCTCGGGTCCGCGCCGGCTCACGGGCGAGCAACCGGACGTGGACTCCTACGATGCCTGCTACTTGCCCGACGGTAGGATCATATTCACCTCGACCGCCTGCTACACGGGCGTTCCGTGCGTGACCGGGGCTTCGCATGTGGCGGTCCTGTACGTGATGGACTCCGACGGGACGAACATCCGCCAGCTCTGCTTCGACCAGGAGCACAACTGGTCACCGGCGATCCTGAATACCGGGCGCGTGCTCTACACGCGGTGGGAGTATACGGATACGCCCCACAGCAATACCCGTCTGTTGTTCAGCATGAACCCCGACGGCACGGAGCAGGCGGCCTACTACGGCAGCAACTCGTACTGGCCAAACTCCATCTTCTACGCCCGCGCGATTCCCAATAGCCCCACGCAGGTTGTGGCGATCATCGGCGGGCATCACGACAACCCGAGGATGGGCGAGTTGGTCGTCTTCGATCCCGAGAAGAGCCGCTTCGAGGCGGATGGCGTGGTGCAGCGGATTCCCGGCTACGGGGAGACGGTCGAGCCGACGATCAAGGATGGGCTCACGCTCGACAGTTGGCCTCGGTTCCTCCACCCCTATCCGCTCAGCGAGAGGTACTTCCTGGTCTCAAGCCAGCCGACGCCCCAGGACCCGTGGGGTGTCTACCTGGTCGACATCTTCGACAACATGGTGCTGCTGAAAGAGCTGCCCGGACGCGCCCTACTTGAGCCGATCCCGCTCAGGGAGACTCCACCGCCGCCCGTTTTGGCCGACAAGGTTGATCTCGCTCGCACCGATGCCGAGGTCTACATCGCCGACATCTACGTAGGCGACGGGCTGAGGAACATCCCGCGCGGGACGGTGAAGTCACTGCGACTGTTCACCTACAACTTCGCCTACCACGACCTCAGCGGAAGCATGGGCGTCGTCGGCATGGATGGCCCGTGGGACATCAAGCGCGTCATGGGCACGGTGCCGGTCTACCCCGATGGATCGGCGCGGTTTCGCGTACCGGCCAACACGCCGATCTCGGTGCAGCCGCTGGACGCCGAGGGGAAAGCGCTGCAGTTGATGCGGAGCTGGATGACGGCCATGCCGGGCGAGGTGCTGTCGTGCGTGGGGTGTCATGAGGACCAGAACACGGCGCCGGCCGTTGAGCAGACGATGGCGCTTGCCCGGCCGCCGTCAGAGATCGAGCCGTGGTATGGCCCCACGCGCGGGTTCTCGTACGCTCGCGAGGTCCAGCCCGTCATCGACCGGCACTGCATCAGTTGCCACGACGGGCGACAGAGCGCCGACGGGACGCTCGTGGCCGATCTGCGCGGCGAGAGAATGATCTCCGACTACGCCATCCACGGCGCGGCGGGGATGGGCGGCCGGTTCTCGGTTGGGTATGCAGAGCTGCACCGGTACGTCCGCCGGCCTGGTTTGGAAAGCGACTACCACCTCCTGGCGCCGATGGAGTTCCATGCCGACACGACCCAGTTGGTGCAACTGCTGGCCAAAGGGCACCATGGCGTTGAGCTGGACGCGGAGGGGTGGGACCGGCTCGTCACCTGGATCGACCTGAACTGCCCATACCACGGCACGTGGGGCGAGGATGTGGGCGATCCAGGCCCGCAACGCGCCCGGCGGCGGGAGCTGCTGAAGCTCTACGGGAATGTCGAGGATGATGCTGAGGCGATCATCGCGCTAGGCGAGGACTCGGGGTATTCGGGCGTCATTGAGCCGCTCGCCATCGCTCCCCCGCCCGAGCCCGAGACGCGCATGGTATCGCACCCGAACTGGCCGTTCAGCGCGGCCGAGGCCAAGGAGCGCCAGCAGGCAGCGGGGCACCCATCACAGCAGACGGTCGACCTCGGCGATGGGGTTGAGATGGAGATGGCGCTAGTGCCCGGTGGCGAGTACGTCATGGGCAGTCTGTCTGGGACGGCCGACGAGCGGCCGTTGACTCCGGTGGAGGTTGGTGAGCCGCTCTGGATTGGCGCCGGCGAGGTGACGAACCGCCAGTTCGCCCAGTTTGACCCGAGCCACGACAGCCACTTCGAGTCGATGCTCACTGCATGTCACGGCGTCCACGGTCATCCGGTCAACGAGCCGGATCAGCCCGTGGTGCGGGTTACGTGGGAGCAGGCCCGGGCTTTCTGCGGGTGGCTTTCGGAGATGACGGGGAAGACCTTCCGCTTGCCCACTGAGGCGGAGTGGGAATACGCGGCGCGGGCGGGCACGTCGACCCCCATGTTCAGCGACGATCTCGCCCGGATCGGCAACATGGCGGACACGCAGCTCAGCCGCATGGCGCGGGACTGGTATATCATCGACCTGCCCATCGCGAGTCCGTCGAAGTACGACGACTGGATCCCGAAGGACGCGACCTTCGACGATGGGTCGTTCCTCTCGGTCGCGTCGGGTGGCTACCAGCCGAATGCGTGGGGGATCCACGACATGCACGGCAATGTCGCTGAGTGGACGAGTTCCGCCTACGAGCCGTATCCGTACCTCGCGCGGGATGGTCGCGAGGACCTGTCGGCCACTGGGCGCAAGGTCGTCCGAGGGGGCTCCTGGCACGACCGACCATTCCGGTGCACGTCGAGCTTCCGCACCGGCTACCAGCCGTATCAACCCGTCTATAATGTCGGCTTCCGCGTCGTCTGCGAGACCGACTCGGCCAACGTTGCGTCACGGCCCTAGTAGGGACCGGCCTGTCCTATAGCGAACCCTCCCCACGACACGTCGCCCGAAGTGAGACCCCGGAGGGGACACGCATGGTTACTGACCGGAGAGAATTCGTACGGATGGCGGCTGCGGGTCTGGGGTATGCGGCGGCGGGCCTCGGAGCGGCGAGCCAGGGCCAAGCGCCCGCGAAGCGCCGCCGGATCATCTTCAACGATGATGGCGACGACGTCTGGCACCCCGCTGCTTCGACCGCTGAGGGGTTCCTCAGCGTGAGGCTGAAGCACGTGGTCGGCACGCAGGTCGACACGATCTTCTACTGCACCACTCAGTCCTTCAACTACCACACCTACGACACCAAGGTCGGCGAGGTCTTCCTGTCGCGCGAGGGGCCCTTCGCCAACAACAACATGCAGGCCCTTCTGGACGCCGGAACCGACCCCCTGCGACTGGCTGTGGAGTTCGCCCATGCGAACGACGTCGAGGCCTTCTGGACGCTGCGCATGAACGACATCCACGATGCTTTCACGTCGGCCCTGTGGCCCCAGTGGAAGACCGACAACCCAGACGCATTGCTGGGCAAACCGGCAGATTGGGCCGCGAATCCTCCCGGCTCGCAGGCGAGATGGTGGGCGGGCGTCGACTTCACGCGCGACGACGTGCGCGTCCGGACGAAGGAACTCATCGAGGAGGTCGCGCGGGGGTACGATATCGACGGCATCGACCTCGATTGGATGCGCCACCCAATCCACTTCCGCGAGACGCTGGAAGGCCGGCCTGTCCCTCCTGAGAAGGTCGAGCTGCTCACGGGCTTGGTGAGGGATGTCCGGGCGATGCTCAGCGCGATCGGCGAGGAGCGCGGGAGACCCATCGTCCTGTCGGTCCGCGTGCCGATGCTCCTGGACAGATGCCTCTACATCGGAACCGACATCGAGGCCTGGCTCCGCGAAGGGCTCGTCGACATGCTGGTCGCCGGGGGAGGCTACATCCCCTTCGCCATGCCCAACGAGGAACTGGCGGCGCTTGGCCGTGAGCACGGCGTGCCCGTCTACCCATGTGTCAGCGCCTCGGGAATGGGCCGCCGGTCTCCATACGGGTCCGGCCAGCTTTACGGGATCGCAGCCTGGCGCGCGACGGCACAGGCAGCCTATACCGCGGGCGCCGATGGCATCAGCCTGTTCAATCTGTTCCCTGCTCCGGGCAACGACGAGGGCAATCGCCTGGCGCGGCGGGTGTTCGCCGAGTGTGGCGATCCAGCGACCCTCGCCGGCCAGCCGAAGCTCTACTGCTTGGATAACGCGGCGCACCTGGACGGTTGCGGCTACACGAACCATGCCATCGACTACGGGCACTGTCTGCCGAGGTCGCTGGCGCCCGGCGAGACGGTCGAGGTGGGGCTCCCCATCGGCGAGGATCCGACCGGCGCGGCGACGGCGGCATTGCGCGTGCAGATCAGCGACGTCCGGAAGCTCGACTTTCGGCTCAATGACCAACCAATTGAGCTGCATCCAGCGCCGGAGCTGGATGAGGAGATCGGGCTGACGTGGATGGCCGCCGAGGCTAAGCCCGCTGTTCTGAAGGCGGGGATGAACGAGTGTCAGGTGCGTCTCGTAGAGGGTGAGCCGGCAGACCTCACGGGCGTGGAGCTGCTGCTGACGCCTTGAGGATTGCCTGCCTTCGGGCACGCGCCTGTCATGTAACAGGCTTGGGCTTACGCGGTTGTAACAGCAGTGGTTTGTAGATGGTGCTGTTGTTGGGGGCTGTCCGGGCGTTGGCCGGGGAGCCCCCGGTCTGGGTCATGCTGTTGCTGCTTGGTGCCCCTCCCCGAGGGGATGGCGCGCGACGTTGAAGCCTTGGCTCTCGACGACGAACTCATCTTCGGTGATTCCTAGGAAGACGTGGTCGCCGATGAGATGGGCGGGCACTCTGTACTTGCGGTATCGGACGATCGCTTCGCGCGTCACCTTGCGCCGATGGTAGAGGCTGCAGATCTGGAGTGGACTGTCGCGCTTACCACATCGAGACGTTCGGTTGTCAGATGAACGAGCACGACTCCGAGGAAATCGGCTGGATTCTCACGCAGTTCGGCATGTCCCCCGTCGACTTCGCCCCAGCAGGCGGGCGCGGGACCACGGTCCAGCCCGGCGCCCAGGCGACGTGCTCCGAGGTTTGGCGTGTCTCACTCACTGAATCCGCCCCTTCGCTCGACTCCAGTCAATTCCGCACTCGCGCCGGCAACGCCTGCCGCTCTCGGTGTCTGGAGCCAGAGGTGCAGGCATACAGAGCTTCGGTCTCGAAGTATCGCTCGGAATCAGTGAGAGGGAACGGCTCTCGATCTTTCACGCTGACCATGCCGATCAACAGACGGGATCCGGTTCCAAAAGGTGGTTGCGCTCGAATGCCAGGGAAGACATTGCTCACTGCAGTCTGCGTCATTTGGACCGGAGCGGCCGGTTGGGCGGGGGAGGGCATGAGGCCCGTGCCGATTGCCCGGGTTGGGTATATCCGCGCCGATGCGCACCCGGAGAGCCAGAACTGTCAGGACTTCAACCCGACAGATGTCATCGCTTGGGACTACGGCAACCGCAGCATCGTGATAGAGTTGGAAGAGGCCCGATGGGTCAGCAACGTGGTGCTGGCCTCCGACACAGAGACCGGGCACGAACTGAAGTTGAGCCAAGACTCCGTCAGCGTCTACCACAGTCTCGACAACAAGGCATTCAGCCTCTACGCCAAGCCCTTTGAGTTGAAGATCACGCCATCGCCGAGGGAGGGCGTGATCTGGCGCGTGGAGTTCGCCGACCTGGGGTTCTATGCCCGTTACATCAAGCTGAAGCAGACGTACAATGGGCCAGACAACGGATTCGCCACGAGCAACCTGGCCGGGGCTGCCCAGGTGCTGGCGGAGGGCCCTCTGTCCGGCTCGGTGTCGATGGATGGGCTCGTGGTGGCGCTGGCCCAACAGACCGGGCGCCTGGCCGCACATGTATTGATCTCGGCCCCACGCTTGCCCGGAATCGTGCTTGAGCTTGAGGCGGAGAACACCGAGACATGGGTGACGGCCACAGGGACAGCGCGCTTCAACCCGGGGGACTGGACCCGGGTGACGCTGGAGTCGGATAAGCTCGACCAGGGCGCCTACTGGCTGACGGCGCGTTTGGTCTATCGCGACCAGCTCCTTGCCCGCCGGACCACAACGTTCCGCGTGCACGCGCAGGCGCTCGCAGACCCATCCGGCGCTCGCGACACCACGCCGGCCGGGGGCTCTGTCGTGTTGCGTAACCTGGCGCGTGGGGCGAGCGGCGGCGAGCCGTTCAGCTACGCGCTCCCGCACAAGCCGCGGGTGGAGTTCACGGGCACCACCCTCGCGCAGGGCGAAAGCGTCTCCCTGGATCTTCCCATCTCTGGCCAGTGCGCCGCCTACATCTCGGTCGCGAACCCGTGGCCCAATCTGGATATTCGGTGGGGTGACAGCCGCGTCACCGTCCCGTACACTCAGGCCGACTGGGGCCCAACCGCCAACACGCAGGAGGTCTTCGCCGGCTACAGCGGCCCTGACGCCGGCGCGTTAGTGATCGAGGCCGCCGGCGGCCCGGTCAAGCTGTTCTACGTGCGCCTGGCCCATCTCACTCCGGACGAGACCGGTCTGGCACAGTACCAGACCGACCCGGCCAACAACCGTCATGTCATTTACAACAATGACGGCTTCAGTGAGCTGTGGGGCGTGAAGGACTGGGACAGAGCCCGGCTGCTCGAGTTGGTCGAGCGATACCAGGACACCGACGCCGAGATCTTCGAGATGGCCGCCTTCGTCTCAGGAGTGGTGAACTTCCCCAGCGAGCACGCCACCTTCTGGCGGCCCGACGACGCGCTCATTCAGGGCCAGTGGCTTCGCAACAACGACAAGATGGCCATCGACCTCTTCAACCAGTTGGAGGCCGATGGCATCCCCATCTTTCCCACGCTCGCCCGGCGCGGACGAGAGCTTGGAATCTCCGTATTTGGCTCCCTCCGCATGAGCGCTTACTATCCCATCAGAGAGCACCAGACCGCCCAGCCATTCAACGGGACCCTCTGGCACGAGCACCCCCAGATGCGCATCCGGCGACGGGACGGTAAGCACAACACGCAGATGAGCTATGCGTGGGAGGCCGTGCGCCGCCAGCGCATCGGCGTATTGGGGGAGATGGCGCAGATGGGTTGCGAGGGCGTGATGATGGACTTCTGTCGCTACCCCAACATCCTGGGCTACGACGAGCCATTAGTCGAGGGCTTCAAGGCCAAGTACGGGATGACGCCTCTGGACCTCCCCGACGACGATGAGCGCTGGATCGACCACCGCTGCGACGTCATGAACGACTTCTTCCGGGAAGTGCGCAGCCACATCGACGAGATTGGGCGCAAGCAGGGAAGACAGATCCGCATCTCCGTTCGCGTTCCGGCTACGGGCTACAAGGCCTACGGGTTCGACCCCGAGACGTGGGCCCGCGAGCGGCTCATGGATATCTTCATCCCCCACTATCCGAGTCTCGAGAAGGACTTCGACGTCCGGCCATGGGTCGCCATGGCCAAGCCCAACGGGATCAAGGTCTACCCGGGCATGACGCCCACCAAAACGCAAACATCAACCACCGAACTCACCGACGCCCAGAAGAAGGCCGGCGTGCAGCCTGGCAAGGTCACCAGCATGACCCGAGACGACTACCGCAGGAAGGCCTGGCGGCGATACCGCAACGGCGCTGACGGGACATTCCTATTCAACACCTGGCGCATAGGCAACACGCGCAACATCTTGGGCGACAGGCGCAGCCTGGCGAAGTGGTCGTACTTCGAGGACCCGATGAACCTCCCCCGCCAGGATGTGCTGGTGTCGGAGCCGTGACACTGGCAGTAGGGCGACCAGCCCCCGGAGCCGAGGATCGATGCCTACTGGTCTGTGGCCGCGGTCTCGCTGTCCGCGCGCGGGTCCAACGGCGCCGATGTATCGGTAGTCGTTGGCGGTTGATCCGGTACCCGCGACCGAGTTGCCCCAGGCATCGAGGATGTAGGTGGTGACATCACCCAGCGCGTTGGTATACGTCTGCAACAGGTTGTCGCCATTGTACGTGTAGGTTGCGACGCAGTCGAGGGCATCCGTCATCGTCTCGACGAGGCCGGCGGCCGTGTACGTCATCGTGGTCGTGTTGCCGGCGGGATCGGTGACGGTGAGTCTGTTGCCGCTCGAGTCATTCGTGTACGTGACCCGATTGCCCAGCGCATCGACGATCCCATCGACGAAGTTGTTGCCATCGTACGAGTAGGAGGACGTCTTGCCCAGAGCGTTCGTCGCGGATTCCAACGCGCCGTTGGCCGCGTAGGTGTAGGTGATGCTGGC
>CAZKUN010000194.1:0-17998 GCA_964555935.1 uncultured Armatimonadia bacterium
GGAGCACATCCACCGAAGCGTCGTCGAGCGTTGCGGTCACGCCCACCCCCTCAACCTCGATCATCACCGCGATCTTGCTGACCTCGGCATCGAAGGGCTCGAACTCGTAGAGAGTCTCCTGCCAGTCACCGGTGAGCGCGATCGGCTCGTCCTGCCAGGGCGTCTCGTACCGAGGCTTCTCGCTCGGTTGGCGACGGTAGTGGACGACGCCCAGCTTCACCTCGCCCGTGCCCTTCGCCCACGCGCTGAACCGGTATCGCAGGCCGGGCGTGACGGTGATCTGGCGCGAGTGGATCCGTCCCCAATGGCGCCCGTCGCGCTCGTTGGCGCCCAGGACCGCCGCGCGCTTGCCGCTCCGCGACTCGTCGCCCGTCGCCAGCGATCCGGCCCAGTAATCGGGCTGCGTCCACTTCGCCACGGCTTCGCCCGCGAGCGCCTCGAAGCCCCCATTCTGAAGCAGGTTCTCCTGGGCAACTGACCCGGCGCAGAGAATCAGGACCAGCAGGATGATCGATGGAGTCTTCCGGACCATGTGGTATCTCCCGCGCGTGGTGGCGACCAAGGTGACTCGCCCGCGTCGTGCGAACTGATCTGGTACGCGTTGCTCCGGACTTGCTTCCCGGGTCGCGCGAAACCCTTCTTCGTCTCGTCGGGGAGGTCTCCACATGTTCCACCGTCTGCTGATCGTCGCTACGGTCGCCGCCTGGTCGCTCGTCGCTGAAGCGGCAGAATACGTCGTGCCAATCATGGCGGAGGCTCCGGTCATCGATGGCCGCGTGGAAACTGAAGAGTGGCGCGTCTCGGCCGGATTCAGCGGGCTGGCAATGAACGGGCAGCTTGAGCGGAGGCAGGCGCGCGCTTACGTTGGCGCGACGGATGATACGTTCTACTTTGCGCTTTGCTCCCAACTCCCCGATGACGGTGAGATCCTCGCCCAGGTCGCGGTCGATACGTTGAAGGTGGTCTACGACGATTCCGTCGAGGCCTGGATCGACCCGACGCCCGGCGCGGAGAGCGGCGAGATGTTCCAGATGCTCGCGAACGCCGTCGGCAAGCGCGGCTACAAGCACCACGGCCGGGGCACGACGCGCGAGGACCCCGCCTGGAAGGGCGATTGGCGCCTTGCCAACGGATTCCACTACAACGAGTGGCACTGCGAGATCGCCGTCCCCATCGACCAGATTGCGCCTGGCCGCAAGGCCGACCAGGGAACGTGGGGGATCAACCTCTGCCGCAACTGGAAGCAGGACTGGGCTTTCAGTTCCATCAGCGGCGGCGCGTATGCTCCGGAGGGCCTCGTCTTCACCTTGGTCGATGGCGCGCCCGCCATCCACCACCAAACGCAGGGCGACCCGCTGACGGGCCGGATCGATACAGCGCTCGAACTCCACAATCCCGCGGACCAGCCCGTGACCCTATCCACCGAGTTCAAGATCACCCGCGACCTCATGCCCGAACTCGCGACGACCGAGACCATCACGCTCGCGGCCGGCGAGACGAAACGCGTCGGGCTGCAGGCGCAAGATGAATCGACGCGTCAGTTCCACCTCTCGCTGCGCGTGACGTCTGAAGATGGCGCCGCGACCCACTACGAGCGCACCTACGCATGGAAAGCCGCCGAAGCATGGACGTGGACGGTGGCGAAGACCGATGCGTTGCCAATCGACATCCAGCACGCCTACTACCCCTACCTGAACCGGATGCGCGTCCAGGCCGATGTCTCGAACCTCGCCGAGAACGCGACGCTGGAGAAGCTCACTTGCGTCGTTCGGCGGAAGGGCGAGACCAAGGCCATCAAGTCAGTCGCCTTCGACGAGTTCGCCGGCCCGAGGCAGGAGATCGCGTTCGATCTCCCACCGCTGGAGGGCGAGTACGAACTCGCGGCCACTGCCGAGGGCGACAACGTTCCCGAAGGCGAGTTGGTCAAGGAGTTCGAGCGCACCGTCTACGAGTGGGAAGGGCTCGGGCTCGGCACATCGGATGAGGTCTACCCACCATTCACGCCCA
The DNA here is from genome assembly GCA_964555935.1 of uncultured Armatimonadia bacterium. GTDB lineage: Bacteria > Armatimonadota > Zipacnadia > Zipacnadales > VGFC01 > CAZKUN01. The sequence goes on from CAZKUN010000194.1 coordinate 2,008, forward strand.
TCGAGGTCGAGGGCAAGCGCGTCTCGACCGTGCTTCGCGACCATACGATGAACGACGAGGGGCTGTGGGACCAGGTGACTGCGGCTGGTGAGGACCTGTTGGGGGCACCTATGTACTTCATCGGCCTGAGCGCGCTTGGCGCTCTAGACCTCCGGGTGACTGGTCAGGAGGCGAACGAGGTCGTCTGCGAAGCGAGCCGGGATGGCGCATCGGTCACGAGCACGTGGGACTACGATGGGATGATGCGCGTCGATCTCGAACTCGCGCCCGGCGACATTGACGAACTGACCCTCGTCATCGGTTTGCGCCCGGAACACGCCACGATGCTGCACGCCATGGGCGACGGCATCCGCAACACGCTGTATGAGATGGTGCCCGAGGGCACGGGCGTCGTCTGGACCAGCGAACGCGTGCAGGCCAACGATCTCCCCGCCAACTTCTGCAGCTACATCTACGTCGGCACGCCTAAGCGCGGGCTCTGCTGGTTCGCCGAGAACGACGCCGGATGGGGATGGGATCCGAGCACCCCGAACGTCACGATCACCCGGTCGCCGAGCTTCGTGCAGGTCACCATCGATCTCATCAATCAGCCCACCACCATCACCGAGCCTCGCACGATCACCTTCGGCCTCCAGGCCGCGCCGGTCAAGCCGATGCTCGGCGATTGGCGTTACCGGTGGAAGCGTGACAACTACACGCTGCTCGGCACTGATATCAACTGGTTCGCCCTGGGCAACTGCGGCGCCGTCTACCCGGCGAAGAAGGACCTCTACCTATGGGAGATGCTCAAGCGCGGCAACACCGAGGACCTCACCGATGAGGAGATCGACACGGTCATCGAGCGCGGCCGACCCTACTTCGCGCCTTACAACCGCGAGGAGCCTTGGGAGCGGCACGTGCGCTACAACCTGCGCGGTCGCCGCGACAAGGAGATGGTCCTCTATTACAACCGCGCCAGCTACCAGCTTGCTGACGAGTTCCAGACCTTCAAGGACGAATGGGGGCTGACCGATTACCGCACCGTCGGCAAAGGCGACGGTATCGGCGAGATCAAGATCGTCCCCACCGACAGCTACATCGACCACGCGCTCTACTGGTATGGCAAGGCCTTCGACGTTGCGGGCAGCAAGGGCGTCTACTGGGACAATTGGTTCTTCGTTGGCTCATACAACACGCGGATGACTCCGGCCTACGCGCGCGATGATGGCTCGATCATGCCGTCTACGGGGGTATGGGGCCTCCGCGAGTTGGCCAAGCGCACCTTCGTCTACCTGAATGAACGCGGCGATTTTCCCATCACCATGGCGCACATGACCTCCACGAACATCCTCCCAATGCTGAGCTTCTGCACCGTGCAATACGACTGGGAGTGGAAGTACTCCCAGGGCGATGTTCAGCACCGTTTCCCGAGGGAGTACATCCAACTCGTCACCACTGGCGAGCTTGCCGGAGCGTGGCCCGTTCTGTTGCAGGACCACGGCAAACTGGCGCAGGATCCATGGACGCAGCGCACCTTCGCGGGCGTTTGCCTCGTGCATGAACTCGACGGATGGGGCGTGAGTGACGTCTGGCTGCCGCTGTTCGAGCCCGTCTGGACGATCCTCGACCGCGAGGGCGTCGAGGTCTATCGCTACTGGGACGACCGCCCGCAGCCTGTCGTCGCCGATAGCCCGGATCTCCCCACCATCATCTACTCCGTGCCGGGCGAGGAGGCGATCTTCGCCGTCACCAGCTACGCCGAGGAGGACGTGGACGCCACGCTCACCATCGACGCCAAAGCCCTCGGGTTTGGCGAGGTCACCGCAGTGACCGACACTGAGAGTGGGGAAGAGCTGGCCGTCGTCAACGGCGCCCTCTCGCTTCCGATCAAGAAGCATGACGTCCGCCAGTTCCGGATTCTCCCGGGAGGTGCCAAGTGATGCTTGCCCTCCTGCTCATCGCCGCCGCCAGCCTCGCCCAGCCGGTGCGCGCGACGCCTGGCTTTGATCCCGCGGTCGCGTCTCTATCGCTGCCGCCGAGCTTCGAGGACCGGCTGATCTACTTCAACTCCTTCGACGATGGGGATGTCGAGCCCGACCTCGACGAGACAGGCGTCCAAGTGATCGCGACGCCTCCTGTTGATGGCGCGGGCATGCGTGGGGGTCGCGCGACGGCGGTCAAAGACGGCGTGCTTCAGTTGCGTTCGGAGGCGTTCAGCCCGCACGAGCCGCTCACGGTCAGCTTCTGGTGGGCGCTCGGCGAGGATGAGCGGATCGACGGGACCTTCGGGCTGTATCACCTGACCAACGGCCGGGCTATCGTCTCGCATTTCTCTCGTGGGAAAGGCGAGTGGTGCCAGCTCCCGCGCCCGACCGGCATCCTGCAGGTGTATTACTTCGATGGCATCGCCGACGTCAACGGCCTGTACGACCGCGACCTCGCCGCCCACTACGACCTCCGCAAGGATGCGTGGCACCACACATCAGTCGTCATCAGCGGGGCGTCGCTGGTTGAGGTCTACACGGATGGCACGCTCGCCTGGAAGACGCGCGTGAAGGGCCGCTCGTTCACGCCCGAGGACAAGCTCCACGATCTCACCATCGGAAGCCGCTGGGGCATCGCCGTCTCGTTCGACGAAGTGATGATCCACCGCCGCGCGCTCTCCGCCAACGAGATCCGCGACTACGTCACCGCCATCCGGCAGATGGCTGATGTAGACTACCCCCAATAGTCGAACCGATTCGCCTCCTCAAGTCACGTGGTTGGTGGAGACAGCCCAATGAGCACGCCGCCCGACACCGACGCCAGCCTCGTCCACCGCACGCTTGCCGGCGACGCTATCGCCTTCACGGAACTCGCCGACCGCCACGTGCCCGGTCTCGTGGCCCTGGCGAGTTCCAGGCTCGGGGACATCGAGGCCGCCCGCGATGTCGCGCAGACGGCGATCTTCATCGCCTACCGCGACCTCGAGCAGCTTCAGGATCCCGCGCGCTTCGGCGCGTGGGTCCGCGGCGCCGCCCGCAACCTCGCCAGCCGAGCGCTCGAGCGTCGCGACCGCGAGAGAAGATTGGCCGAACGCTGGGGCGTTGCCGACGTTGCGACTGATCCGGCGGGCGACGCGGCGCGCAACCTGGCGTCCCGGCAAGTCCTCGCGGCAATCGACACGTTGCCGGAGCGGCACCGAGAGGTCGTCACGCGGTACTACCTGTTCGGCTTGGCGGTCGGCGATGTGAGTCGGGCGACGAACACGCCATCGGGCAGCGTGAAGCGGATGCTGTCCGAGGCGCGGGCTGTCCTCCGAGAGGAGCTGATCGAGATGGCACGAGAGGAAATGAGCGAGTACGGTCTGACCGACGAACATCGCGAGCGGTTGGCCAAGATCCCAAAGTTCCCGCGCGTCGAGCCGAAGATCACCATCACGCCGATGGATCGACCCGCACCTGCGGTGAGGATCGTCTCGGTTCACGGGGGCTTCCCGACGCTCGTACCGGGCGCGGAGACGTGCTTCGCGGACTACGACCACCCCGGCGGCAAGCTCTGCGGGCTGAGCCACGCGAGGACAGTGGGGCCGGTCACGGTCGAGGGCGAGGAATGCCTGCGGATCGACGATGTCACCTTCGATGCAGACGGCAAGTTCGACGGCGGGTGGCGTCCGCACTACCGTCTCATCGACGAGAACACCGTGCTCTATTGCGCGAAGCAGTGGTCGATGTCGGGCAAGCCCGTCGAGGCCGCGCCGCTGCTGACGCCTAACCATCCAGACTGGGGCGAATCGCAACCCCACCCCGAGTCGCTTCTCCTCAGGCCCGGACAGGTTGCGCCGCCCGACGGCGACTGGAACGGCAATGTCGTCGATGAAGGCCTGTGTAAGGTGAAGATCGGCCGGCGGACCTTCGAGTGCGTCCGCCGAGTCGGCGGTGGGGGAGTGGAGGAATTCGAGTGGAGCGATGGCCCCGTCCCGGATGTGGCCACCGAGGAGTACTTCCTGCCCGACGGGCGCCTCTTGCTTTGGCGGCGCTACAACGGGATGGCGTGGTCGCGAAAGAACCCTCGCCGAGCGAAGTCGCGCGGCGCATACGAGTTGCTGGTCGAGGCGGGCCTGCCCGAACTTGAGGTGTTCGACCAAGTGTACAGGCTCTGGTATGACCAGATCCCGGAGTATGCGCTGTAGCCGGTCCCGCCGACTTGACACCGTGCCTGAGAAGACCGACCATGCCCGCGTGTTCGGGGCGCCCCGTTCACGAGCGCGCGGGGCCGTGGGAGGCCACATGACGACAGGTCGGTCCAATGTCAGAGGGTCCGACATTACAGCCGCACTACGCCGCGTCGGGATCGGGCCGGGCGACGTGGTGTTTGCGCATTCATCGCTGAGCGCGTTTGGGCACGTCGAAGGCGGGGCGGATGCCGTCATTGATGCGCTGCTGGATGCGGTCGGGGGGAACGGCACTGTCGTGTTGCCCGCCTTCACTTGGGGGCGCTATCACGCCGTCGTCGAGCCCGTCGTGTTCGACACCGCCCGCGAGCCGGTGAAGGATGAGGTAGGGATCATCCCAGAGACCTTTCGCCTGCGCCCGGATGCGTTGCGCAGCACCCACATCTGCCACTCGGTCGCGGCGATCGGGCCGCAAGCGCCGGAGGTGATGGGCGACGGCGTGAAGAGCTTCGGCGAGGGCAGCACGTTCGCTCAGCTAGAGGCGCTCGACGCCTGGTATCTGTTCCTGGGCGCCCAGATGGGGTCGTGCACCGCGTTGCATCACGTCGAGGATCTGATGCGGGTGCCTTATCGCGCCTATCGCGACTTCGCTGGATCCGAGATCGTCCTCGCTGACGGTACCCGTACGCCGTGTCGGTCGGTTGAGTTCCTCCCCAAGCCGGGAGTGCGCCAGGATATTGGCAAGATGGAGCGCGTCTTTACCGAACGCGGCGCGCTGCGCGCGACCACCGTCGGTGACGCGAGGGTCATGAACCTGCGCATCCGTGACGTGGTGCGGATCGGCGTGGAGTGCCTCTCGGGCGACATCGAATACCTGTTTGCCGATCGGTAGCAAGCGCCTCCTACTCCGTCGGCACAATTCCATCCGCCAACGCCCGCTCGTCCCCATCCGGCGCGATGCTGCCGCCGACTTCGTCCTTGGCGAAACGGATCTGGCTGGCGCCCATGCTGACGACGATCTCGTCGCCTTCGATCTGCGCCGTCGCGCCAGGCGCTTCGTCAACGGTCGAATCGGTGGCCGTCAGCACGTGCAGGAAGTAGTCCACCGTCGATGGCGTCGTCGGTGAGACCTGGACGCGGCATTCCATCAGCGGACCTGGTGGATCCCGATCGAGCGGGTAGTCCTTCCCGTCGTATTGGTACTGCGCGTCGCCGGACGCCAGGCTAACTTGCGCGTCGACCGGCAGCAGTTGCTGCACGAACAGGCGGCCGTCGCCGTTGGTGATCGTCAGCGTGTCACCATCGACGGTCGGCGTCTTCGCGGCCTGGAGCTGCCATGTCTTCCGGTAGTCCGCATTGGTCGATTCGACCCGGTCGAGAATGACAAACCGACTCGGCCGCATGTAGAGGATCTGGCGCGTCCAGGACTTCAGTTTCTCGGGGATGTAAGCGCCCGTGCAGTCGGCCGCAACATAGACGTAGTCGCCCGTGTCCTCGAACGCGAGGATGTCTCCCGTTTCCAGCGCGTCGCGCTCATCTTCCCATGCCTGCACGTCCACCGCCGCGCCGTTGTGATGCCGCCAGTTGTGGTGTTGGCCGCCGTCGTTTCCCGTCACATCGCCCGCGCGGATTCCCGGCCACGTCTCCCCCGGCATGTTCACCAGCATCACGCTGTGGGCGATCGACCTCACGCTGTAGTTCACGTCGTGGAAGCCGCCGAAACTGGAGTAATACCCGCCATCGCCGGCGAGATCAGCGCTCTTGTAGATCCCGAACTGGCCGACGTCGAGGTGCTGGTGCGCGGTGAATCGGTCGCCGCATCTGAAGAAGAAATGCACCGCGTCATCGTCCCAGGAACTCCGGGCTTAGACATACCCAGGCCCTTCGCTGATGTGAGAGAGCTTGAACTCCGCGAGGTCCGCTTGGGTGACGCTCTCGTCGCGCCAGAGGAAATCCTTGTAGGCGTGGTTGCCCACGGCCGTGCGCGGCGTGAGTTCATTGAACGCGTGCGCCGCCTGGTGCGCGGCGTCGTCGCCGTACCGATTCACGAGCATCCGGCGCGCGTTGACCGTCTTGTCGCGGTCTCCGCCGAAGGTGATCCCTCCGCCGTCGCCCATCGGTATCGATCTCCGCGAATTGTAGATGCCGATCCCCGGGTACACCTCGAACATGCTCGCAATCGCCCGGTTCCGGTAGAAGCTCGGCGCGGTCTCGTAGAGGTCGATCCCCTCGCAGAAGCGCGCCACCTCACAGAAGAACAGCCACTCGTAAAGCCAGTAGTGGATGTAGTAGCCCTCAGCCCAGCCGCCGCCCGCGCCCGCCAGCTCAAGCGCCGGCGCCGCGCGGGAGTTGTAGTCGTTGTAGAGCACGTCGAGGATCTCTTTCGCCCGCGGGTTCTCGTAGTACGTCGCGTACGCCGCCAGCCCCTCGCCCCAGTACTTGTAGCCATACCACCCGTTGTGGAAGACATGGCTCTCGGACCTCACGTTCGCGTCGACCGTCGCGTTGATATACTCAATCGCCTTCGCGCGCTCGGCGTCCGTCCACGCGTCGTAGCAGAGGTCATATGCGATCGCCACTTGCGCCAGGTCGTGCGCGAAGGTGACGTGGCCCTGCTTGATGTCGCCGTTTACATGGGTCATCGCGAGATCGACCGCCTCGCGCGCGAGTGTGGCGTCGCCGTCGATAGCGCTCACCAAGCTCAGGGACATGATCCGCGAGTGCTTGTCGGCATTCGTGTCGCGGGCCACATTCGCCATGCGCTCGTAGGCCTGCGGTCGCTCGGCCTTCAGCGCCTGCAGCCGTGCCTGATCGCCGAGCAATCGCGGGTGGTCCTTCGACACCTCATGCTGTTGCATCGGCTGCTGCGCGCACCCCACTGAAATATGTGCCACCAACGCCAGCCCGCCAACGAGCAATGTCCGCATGGTCATCCCTCCGGTAATGCAGAACGCTGCTATTGGATTCTCGTGCCATCCGTCCAGACCTCCCGGCCGCGCAGGATTGGCGGCGCGATTGAGGGAAGCTGCGGGCTATGATGATGCGCTGTCTGCTGGTTATCTGGCTACTACCGGCGTGCGCGATGGCGGCGGAGGACACCAACCGCGCGCTCGCCCATCGCTACGCTCGCGCGATAGTCGCGCTGAGCGATCTGCGCGATTGCGTGGATCAGCTTGAGCGACTCGATCTCTACGCGCGCGATTCGGGTGCGCGCCGGCCACGGCTTGACGGCTTGAGAGCACAGCACGAGACGCTGTCAGCCGACCTCCAGACCACAGCAAGCCTGCCCGCCTACCGCGAGTTCAACTACGACGACATCAGCGCGCGGCTGAGACGCTGCAGATCGCAGGCGCAGCGCGAGCGGGACCGCGCCGTTCGGAATCTCGCCACCGATTGGCACGAGCCAACGCCGCCAGTGGATCGCGGGCCCGTCCTTGCATCCACGGACAAGCGCGCCGTCCGCGAGCGCTTCCTCATCTTCCCGCTGCTCCTGTCGGGCAAGCGCGACTACTACGCGACCGATCAGGACTGGGAACTCCTGCGCATCTTCGGCTTCGAGGCGATCTGCCCGTGGGTCGGTAACTGGGCCTACGATCAGCCCGAGCCGGGCCAGAGCGTCGACGATGTGATGGCCGCCCGCATCGCCGTTCTCGATTCGCTCATTGGTCGCAACGCAACCGAGGGTCTGAAGACAAGCATCTGGGTCGAGCCCGAGGACATCGTCTGGGCGCTGGAAGCTGAACTCGGGCCTGAGGTCTACCTGCATGCCGCCGATGGCACCCACTATCGTCGCTCGCGGATTCACAACAGCGTCAACATCTTCCATCCCGAGGTCAGGCGGCAGCTCCAGCGCTTCATGACCGCCCTCGGCGAGCACTACCGCGACAACGCCAACGTGCTTTGCTACGAACTCTTCGAGGAGCCCGCGCTCGTGTTGTCCGACCCCAAGCCTGAGCCTGGCGGCGCGCTATCCCGCCAGCCTGCGGGGTACAGTGACGCCGCGCGAGATGCGTTCTGTCGGTGGCTATCCGCGAAGCACGAAACGATCGACGCGCTGAACGAGAGTTGGGGCGCCGAACACGAGTCGTTCGACGTCATCGAGCCTCCGACCAAACTTGCTGGCGAGGGGATGAACGCTGCGGCAGTCGGCGATTTCAGTCGCTTCCGCAATGAGAGCCATGCGGAGTTCTTCGCCGGCCTCGTTGCCGCGCTGCAGGTCGCCGATCCCGTCCATGCAGTCGTTCCCCAGTACCTGCCGATGTTCTATGCGAACCGGAGTTCGGGCAACGATCCGTTCCTCATGGGCGACGCCGGCTGGGACTTCCACGCCACCCACGACTGGCCCGGACAGGGCCCCGCGTGGGAGACGGCGGTGACCTATAGCGCGGCGCACTGGGCGGGAGTGGCCTTGTGGAACGAGGAGTACATTTGGTCCAACTGGATCCGCCGCGAGCAGGGCGAGGAAGCGCTCTGGGCAGGCACGCGCAGCGGCGTTTGGCGACAGTTCGCCTGGGGCAAGCGCGCGCTTGAGCTGTTCTCGTGGGAGGCGGGCTGGGAGACCGAGTTCGAGGGCGATTGGAACAACGGGCTCTTGAATCGCGAGGCCGACCTGGTGATCCCGCGTCTGGCGGTCAGCGCGTTTCCGCATCTCGCCCGGAAGCTCGATCGACTAGCGCCGATGGTCTACGCGAGCGAGATCGTCAACGACGGCTTGGGCATGCTCGTGCCGACCGCGACGCTACTGTCGGATGAGAACGAGCATTCGGTGATTTGGTGGGCGGAGAAGATGACGCGCGTGCTGATGGAGCGCCACTGGAAGCCGCTCTTCTTCCCCGAGGGGATGGTGCTCGACGGGCGCGTCGACTTGGCGCAATTCCGCGTCATCGTCGTTCCGCCATCGCCATTGCTGACCGATGGAATGCCGGAGCGCCTGTTGAGTTGGGTGGACGCAGGTGGCTCGTTGGTGTGGCTGCACGACTGTGGTGATCTGGACGGGCTGGTCGCCGGAAAGCCGAGCGCGTTCAGATCCGGCGTCAACGAGCTGGCCCGCGGGAAGGGCCGCATGGTGCGCGTCGACATGCACCAGTTCAATCAGCGCAACGAACTCCTGCACCAAGTCATCGATCGCGAGTATCCGACGCGAGCTGTTCACTCGTCCGCGCGCGACGTCGAGTTAGTCCTCCGGGCCGCCGGCGACGAGCGCTTGCTCCTCATCACCAACCTCGACGTGGATAGACCGTCGGTGTTCTCTGTCGACGTAGGGGGCGATTGGTCACGCGTCGTCGACCTTAGCATCGACGGCGGCGCGCCGGTGCCGGCCACGCGCGGGGGTGACGTCACGCAAGTGGTCGTCCGCCTCGGCCGCGGCGAGGGCTGTCTCCTCTGGCTGCGCGAGTAGCTCCCCAAGCCGTTGTAGGGGCGCGATTTATCGCGCCCTGGCGTCACTCCCACCTGAATCCATACACATCCGGATGCCGATCCGCGAGCATGGCCGCATCCCCGGGCATGTCGAGATCACACATGTGGACGAGATACTCCGCGCCCTCGGTCAACTGCTCCGCAATGTTGCCGCGCGGGTCGGTGATCAGGCTTTCCTCGGGATGCGTGAAACAGATCCAAATCGCGTTCTCGTAGCTCCGCGTCCTCATCCAGATATCGTTCGGCGTCCCCTTCATCCCGTACGTCGGCATCAGGATGATGTCCGCCCCCCGGAGCTTCAGCGTCCGGGCGATCTCAGGCCAGCGGCGGTCGGCGCAGATCATCATCCCGACCGTCCCAAAGTCGGTCTCGAAGACCCCGATCGACTTCCCGTACTCGTATCGCGGATGGACCTGGAGCTTGTCGTACTGGCCGATCACTGCCCCCTTGGGATCGATCAGCGTGGCGGTGTTGTAGAACTTGCCGTCCCGCTCCTCCGACCAGCCCGCGACGAGATGCACGCCGGCCTTCGCCGCGATGTCGCGGATGCGCTGGGCGCGCGCGCCGTCCGGCCCGGGTTCTGAGACCTCCGCCATCCGCTCGGGCGTCCAGTCGTCGCCGTGGATCACGTACCCATCGAGAAACGCCTCCGGCGTGACGATGACTTCCGCGCCGGACTTGGCGATCTCTGGCACGAGCCGCTCAAGCGTCGCGAGGTTCGCCTCGGGTTCCCACTTCTTGGGCACCACCTTGATCATCCCCACGGTGACCGGTCTCATTGCGTACCAAACACCTCCCGGTTCGCCTTGGCATACTGCTCTTCAATCCCCAAGCCTACGAAGACCTCAATCGCGCCGAGGTAGTCGTCGATGATCTCCCACTCGGTCGGCATCGGAATGTTCACGCGATGCCCGATGTATCCTTGCCGGCCCTCATACGCGATGAACATGAGCTGGGCGTGTTTGTGAAACAGCGCCGCGTTGAAGAAGAACCCCGGCGCCTCGGGCGGATCCCCATCGCCAAACAACTCGCGGAGCGCCCGCCCCTTCGCGCCAAATAGCGCCTCGGCACGTGTCTGCCACTCGCGCATGATCGGCCAGTAGGGCGCCTCGTGCGAGCGCGTCTGGATGGCGAAGTTGTTCCCACACGCGTGCAGATCGAAGATCGCGTCGATGTCGCGGTCCCTCACGAAATCAATCAGCGCCTGGACCTCAACCGCATCGCTATGCTCGTCGGTGAGTCGACGGTTCGCCGCGTATCCCGAGCCGACGAACTGCCCGCCCACGAAGATCGCATCCGCCGGGTCGAAGTAATAGCACGGCTCTGTCGCCTCGCAGTCGTACGGGATCTGACTCCCGTCCTTCTGCAAGCCATTCGAGTAGACGACCACGTTCTGCATGGCCTGGCAGTAGAAGCTATCCGGGCAGACCGTCCGCCCGTCCGGGTTCACGCACGGGACGATGTAGAGGTGGACTTGCTCCAGCAAGCGGAGCAGGTCGTCATGCGGCTCGTTCGCCAGGTCGCGTCCCGTCTCGAGCAGGTGGATGAGGTTCATGCACGAGGCGTTCGTGCCCGGCTCATGGCCATGCGTCCCCCCGAAGACGCCGAGTTTCACGCAGCCCGGTCGCTCGTACTCGACCACTTGCAGCGGGTACCCGAGCGACGACGTGCCGATGTCGTGTAGCGTTCCCGCGGTCAGCCTGCGGCGCAGGTAGTTCTGGATCTTGCCGAAGTTCGAGAGCCAGAACTCCGGCACCGCGATCTGCGGGATGCGGATGGTCGTCGGACTGTCGTCACCGGTCGGTGTTATAGGCATCGATTACGCCTCCATCTCCAAGCGCCACGATGGCATCACCCAGCGTGGCCAGAGCGTGATACTCGCCCGAGGCGAGCGTGGTCTGGTCGTTCACATCAATCAGTCGGCCGGGCACGGCCGCGACGAGACGCGCCCCGAGCCGCGCGATGGCTCTCACCGGCTGGCCGATGAGGACCTTCTGGATGAGTTCTCCCGCCTCATTGTAGGTCAGCACGTAGCCGTCCTCTTTCGCCAAGACGATTCGCCTCTCGCCGCCGACATCAGCGACCGCGCAGTCGTTGATCGGCGTCACTGATGCGAGCCATTCGAACTCGAGCTTGGCGAGGTCCGCGATCCCGACGCCGTTCTCCGTGCAGATAAGCGCGCGGGTCCGCTGCTCATCCCAGTACTCAAGCGCAACGCCCTTCCCGCGAGGGACGCGCATGTTGGCGCGCCGTTCCATGGTGGCGGCGACGACGCTCAGGTCGCCCCAAACCTCACAGGTAGCGATGTCCTCGACGCCATCCCCGTCGTAGTCCGCCCCGCGTGGAAGCATCATCGTGTAGTAAGCGGCAGGGAGGCGCTGGTACTTCAGCACCTCGCCCTCGGGGCTGACGAAGGTCGCCAGATTGTAGTTTCCGACGACGATTGCCGGCTCGCCCTCGACCTCGATCGTCCCCGTCGAGTAACCCGTCGGCAAGTCGCCGTTCAGCTTCGCGCTCTCGAGGAAATCAACTCGCCACAGCTCCTCGCCGCTCAGCGTCAGGCAGTACAGGCGCGCCTCGCGAGTTGTCACGAGAAGCCTCGGCCCGTCGGGCGCGAGATTCGGGTAGCAGTCGACCGACGTGATGTAGCCGGGCATGCGCTTGGTGAGTCGGGCGCTGCCGTCGGCATCGACAATGGTGAGTTCAGCGTCGCTCGACCACGCGATCAGCTCATCCTGCCCGTCGCCATCGACATCGCGGACCACATGCCCCACGAAACTCGTGCTGCTTGGCGCCTCCGGCCGCACGACGATCTCGTTGAACCGCGCGCCTCGCTCCCACGTCGCGGCGTCGAAGCGCAAACGAATCTGTCGGGCCGTGGCCCCGACCTCCGTGCACGTCCACCGCTTGACGGCATAGACGACACCCTTGTGGCAGTTCTCGAAGGTCGCATTACACGTGAACGTGAGATCGCCCTCGCGAGCATCGGCTTGGAAGCCGTCGCTGCTAAATGTCGCCTTGACGATGCGGTCATCCGGATACGCATCATCCGCCGGGATGACGTTGTGTCCCCAGTCCGATCCGACATGCAGATCGATGCGTGACAGCGGGAGTTCCTCGCGCAGGTCGATGGTGATCTCCACATCCTCGCTCTTCGGCCACGATGCCGTCGCCCATCGCGTCACAACGCGATCCGTCAGCGTCGCCGGGTTGCCCGATGGCTCGACATTCCAACTCAACACTGGCGCGGCGGCTGCCGTCGGCAGCGGCGACAGCGGCTCCACGCGCCACGCCCTTTCGGATGCCTCCTGCCCATCGCGGGTCAGCCCCGCCCGTTCGGCAGGCTTCGAATCGCGCCACAGCTTCTCCAGCGCCGCGCGCATGGCGGGACTCGTCTGCCCGGCCCCGATGCTGCTCGATGGGCCGACCGTGTCCGGATTGTTACGCAACGCCACGCCGCCGCCCGCTGACGCCCATCCCTCCAGACCAACATATACGGCCGTCCCCGTGATCTCGAATCCCGATGCCTCGTTTGGCCCCGTGGCAATCAGCGCCAGCTCCTCCTCGCCCTCGATCGTGCCCTTCACGAGCACCGCGCGGTCGCCAACCGGACGGACCTCCAGGTCAGCGGGATTCTCGGGATCGGAGGCATAGAGCAGATTTCGAAAGACGCTCGCGTCCTCTCCCAGCGACTGGCTCTGGCGCAGCATGGTCGGCACGGCTGCCCCCTCGATCTGCCCGTCCCCCGAGAGCGACAGGCGCGCGCTGTCCGCGTTCACGACGCGAAACGATGCGTCTCCTTCGCGGGCGATCATGCCGTCCGGCTCAAGCCACGCTTGCTGCGGCGTCCGCCAGGTGCACGTGAGGCCGAAGTCGCCTTCTTTGGTACGTGTCAGCTCGTCGATGACCACCGCGTAGCTGCCGCTCTTGCAGATCACGTGCCGCGTCCAATCGCATCCCGTGTAGCCGGGGAGTCGGCTCGAGACGATCTCCACCCCATGCGGCGATCCAACCGACCGGCCCACTATCTCGCAGCCCGCCGCCCGCGTCCCCTGCTCCAGCCCATCCGTGCAGTAGACTGCCGACCGGAACAGGTTTCCCGATTTCTCGCTGTTTGAGTGCAGCCAGATGTGCCCCAGGTCCGTGTATCGGATGATCGAGTTCGCGTCCCACGGCGGTTGGTTGTCGGCGCTCTGAGGCGTGTAGCCCTGCATCACGAAATACTGATCGCTCGCTCCGTATCCCTCGCGGAACGCGATCTTCTCGAAGCTCGAATCGAGGTCGCCGGGGATGTAGTGCTTGCCCGTCTCCAGCGCCTCCGCCGCGCTCTGAGCAAGTCGATCGTGGCGATACTGCCCGAGCGGCACCACATTCGCGTGAGGGCCTTGGTCGATCGCGATCGGCTCGTCGCCGGGGGCAAATGTCCTGAAGCCCGCTGCATTTCGGGCGACCGCCCACGTGCCCGTGCCCGTGCTGGGCAGGTTCTCCCGCATCCACCCGAAGCCGCCGTTCGGATGGAAATATTCGCCCACGCAGAGCAACCATCCCCACGGGACATAGTGGTAGAGCCCGCCCGGGCGGCACTCCTCGTACGTGCCGGTCCCCGCGTAGTAGCCGAGGGGATCGATCACCGCCAGCGCTCGCGAGATCGCGGGGAAGAGCTGCTCGCTCACGTACCCATCGATGCCCATCATCAGCGCCCAGTCCAGCGTCGGCTGCGGGCAGTAGTAGATCGGGATGCCCTCGAGGTCATCGTGGAACGTGCCGCACGCGTTGCCCCAATACGCCTCGCACTCGCTCCACCACTGCTCGAGCTTCTCTTGCGCCTCATCGTTGGGCTCGCACCGCCGCCGGGCGAGATTGACTCCCGCCGTGAAGCAGCTCGTGCCCATCGTCTGATGCCGGCCTCCGATGCTGCTGCCGTCTTTCCGTCGCCACCACAGGCCCTCTGACGCAACTAGCGTGTCGAGCACCGCCTTGTCGAGCGCCGCAACCTGCTCCGGCGTAAAGCCTGGCGCATCCTGGATGTAGTGGTACTCGCGGATATAGCGTTCGATGCCGTAATCGCCGAACTTGAACCAACCGGTCTTGTCGTCAACCGACGCGACCAGCTCCTCCGCCGCCTTCGCAGCCGATGCGGGGTCCCCCGTTAGCGCGTAGCGCAGCGCCTGAATCCACATGCTCTCGGCGCGGGCCTTCACGTCGGGGGCGAGATGGGTCTCGAAGGTGGGCGAGAGGTCCAGGCCGTTCTCGAGCAGCTCGATGAAACGCGCGACAGCGCTCGCCTCGCCGGTCGCGTCGCTCGCCTCAAGCGCCACCGCCGCCGTGCCTGGACCGAAGGGCTCTGCAATGGTGCGGACAGCGTAGCCTCCCTCGCCGGGGTAGAGGGCGTCCGCGAAGCTGAGGTAATGGGCGTAGAAGGGCAACATCGCGCGGTTACTGTGAATGCCGCCCAGAGCGACCACCGTGCGATCGACGACCTCCGTCTGCAGCCGCAAGCCCGTGTCATCCAGAGCATCCTCAGGCGGCACCTCCACGACATCGGCGCCGGCGGCGCGGAGCGCCTCCGCGATCCGCGTTCGGTTCTCCGATTCGCCCGCGACGATCGCCACCCTAGCCAGCGAGATTGGGTCTCGCCAGCCTCGGGGAAGCAACTCGGGTGCCGCGAAGCCTTGGGCCGCCACACCGATCAGTGCGGCCGCCATGATTGCGCGAATAGCAGACGTGCATTCCATCGCTCTCTCCTCGCCCCTGTTTGGTGGGCAGTTCGGCCGCCGCGCGCCCGCGCCCTCCGCCACGAGGTCCAATATCGGCCGGGGCGAACCTGGTCGAAACGTCATCGCGAGGAGGAGTTACATGGCAAGCGTCAACTTCCGTCACCGGATCATCGACTCCGATGGGCCCGAGAATCCGCACATCAAGACCGCCGGAGACATCACCGGCAATGGCGCCGAAGATGCCCTCGTGGCTAGCAGCAACGGCGGTCCGCTGGTCTGGTATGAGGCACCCGACTGGCGCCGGCACGTCATCGCCGAGCCGGGAAGTTGGAGCTGCGACGGCAAGCTCGTCGACATGGATGGCGACGGCGACCTGGACGTGCTGATCTCCGAGTGGTACGGGCTCGACCGGCTGGAGTGGTTCGAGAATCCCCTGCCCGAGGGCGACCCTCGGACCGACCCGTGGAAGTGCCACGTCATCGGCGCGCCGAAGGCCCATGACGTCACCGTCGGCGACATCGATGGCGACGGCGAAATGGAGATCTGCACGCGCCGTCAGGGAACCTTGGGCGCGGATTTCACGATCTGGAAGCGCGTCGCGGGCGAGTGGCGATCTCGAGCCGTCGAGTGCCCCACGGGAGAAGGGCTGGCGCTTGGCGACCTGCGCGGCACGGGGCGGCTTGACGTGGTGATCGGCGACCGATGGTATGCCACGCCCGCTGAC
>CAZKUN010000195.1:0-17080 GCA_964555935.1 uncultured Armatimonadia bacterium
AGGTCGTCCATCAAGTAGTTCCCGCCCGGCCCTTGCGCCGCGATGGACTGGACCGACAGCTTCTCGTCGGTGACATCGACCCCGGCCCGGTAGCGATGGATGCGCTCAACCAACTCATAGTGGAGCACAATCTGCTCCGCGCTCATGCCCGATGCATTCGCGTTGGATCCCAGCCCCGCGATGACCGTCGCGGACGTCAGCACCGAGTATGCGGCGCCAAGCGCTGTCTCCACGCCGTTCTGGTAGTCGAATTTCGAGACGTGCGTCGCGAACGTCCCGCCGAACCACGGAATCTTGTGGTAGTCCTCGGCGATCTCGATGTACGCGAGGTGCAGGATGTCCTTGATGGGCCCCGTGTAGCTGAAGCCTCCCGACGCCATCTCCATCGGGTGCGCTCCCGCCGCGTAGAACATCGGCGCGCCCGGGGCCAGCGTCTGATGTGCCGTTACGAAGAAAGCGTTCTCAGCCTCGCAGAGCGCGAGCGTGCCCGCCAGCGAATACGGCGACGTGCCGCCCGCGATCGGGCACGGACCGCAACGCATGACCACGCCATGGTCGAGGAAGTAGCGAAGCATCGTGGCCGCCCCGTCAGGGAACACCAACGGGCTGACCGTGGCGACATACCCCTGAAGGATCGGGTTGTCGCTCAGGCTGCCGCCGGCCATGATCTCAGACATCTCCACCCAGAGCCTGGCTGTCTCCATGTTGCTCGGAGCCGCGCAATAGCTGGCCGCTTGGTTGGCCATGAACGTCTCGAGACCCCTGATCTCCGAGAACTCGTCCGGCACGTCCGACAGCGCGTGCTCCATCTTGTACATGCTGTCCACCAGCGGGAGCGCGTCTCCGAGCTTGGCATGTCGCTCGATGTCGGCCAGCCTCGGTGGGCGCGGGCCTTCCTGGTAATCCACGATGATCGGGTCGAGGATGAGCGACCCGTAGTAGCGGCTGTCACCAT
The DNA here is from genome assembly GCA_964555935.1 of uncultured Armatimonadia bacterium. Classification (GTDB taxonomy): domain Bacteria; phylum Armatimonadota; class Zipacnadia; order Zipacnadales; family VGFC01; genus CAZKUN01. Next base: position 956 of record CAZKUN010000195.1, read on the forward strand.
GGCAGTGGAGTTCTTTGCCGTTGACGCACTTGAGGACGGGTTCTCGCCCCACGGAGGCGTATGACTCTCGCGCCAGCTCCCTCGGAATCCGCACGATCCCCGAGCCATCGTCCACCTCGCATCCACGCTTCCTCAGATCATCCCGAAGCCGGGCATTATCGCACCGGATGCCCACCCGCTCGGCAACCTCGAGGCCGGCGTGGTGGATCTTCTCAGCATCGCCCTCCGACAGGACCTGAGTCCTGAGTCTCAGCATCGACAATCCTCCCGCGGTCGCGTGCGGCGTTTAGAAGCGCAAGTCGCGCATCTGGTCGACGTAGTACTTGTAGTCCTCGAGGGGAACCCCCGGCGTGATGAAGTGGTCCGGCATCGGCACGAAACCGCCGTCCTTCATCAGCGGCACGCGGCGTTCGATTTCGGCGTCGATGGCCTCGCGGCCCTTCTCAAGCTCGAGCTTGTCGATGCCGCCGATGATGCGGAGTTCCTTCCCGTAGCGCTTGCGCAGCGCCATTGGGTCGGCCTGCCAGGTGCCGATCTCTATAGGGAACTGCACGTTGACGCCCGCCTCGAGCCAGTCCGCCAGCAAGGGCTCGACGTAACCATCCGTGTCGATGCCAAGCAGCGTCACGCCATGCTCCTCCAGTCTGTCGCGCATCTTCCGGTAGCCGGGCGCGACGCACCGGTTGAAGATGTCGGGACTCACCAGCGGCCCGTTCTTGCCACAGATGTCCTCCCAGCCAAAGCCCATGATGGGCTTCACGTTCATCTTGGGCAGCACGTGGTCGATGCCCCAGCAGCTCAGCTCGGCGAGCGTATCGACCATGTCGGCGAAACAGTCCGGATCGTCGTACATGAGGTACGACATGTTGACGACGCCCATCCAGTTGCGTATCCAACCCATCATGGACGCGCAGCCCACGACGATGGGGAGGTCGGACTGCTCGACGTGCGCGATGTGGGCATCGAGATTCTCGGGGATCCGGGCGGGATCGGGCTGGAGGCGCTTCTTGAATTCGGCCCAGTCCCGCGCGGTCTTGAGCGTGTGGTCGATGTAGTGCGGTATGCAGCTCTTGTGCTTCCAGTCCTGCTGCACCACGCCATAGGCATCGCGGAATATCCGGTACTCGTCCGTGTCCTCAAGCGTCTCCGTCTCAAAGACCGGGAAGAGATCCAAGTTGACGCCCACGTGGGTATACATGGGGCCAGCATCAAGGTACTCGTTGAGATTCGTGCCCTCCGGCAGGCCCTCATCCGCCCACCGTTTCAGCGTTTCATCCCAAGCCGCCCAGTGGATCGCGGGCACTCGGTCGAACTCACCGTAGAACAGAATCTCCTGCCACAACTCGCGAGTGGTCATGTTGCATCTCCCTCAGTTTACGTCTTGCTGAACCCCACGTGGCCCGCCGTGATGCCTCCGTCGACCACCAGCACCGAGCCCGTGCAGAACGACGCCTCGTCGGAGGCCAGGAACAGCGCCGCGTTGGCGATCTCAACCGGCTTGCCGACCCGCCGCAGGGGGTACAGCTTCGAAATATCATCCAACACGCCGGGGTTGGCCGCCTTCATCGGGTCCCAGTTTTCCGTATCCGTAGTTCCCGGACAGACGGCGTTGACCCGGATGCTGTGCTTCCCGTATTCCGTTGCCAGGGAGCGGGTCATGCTAACGATCGCTCCCTTGGCCGCCGTGTAAAGGTGTTCCGGGCCAAAGCCCATGAGGGCATTGATCGATGAGATGTTCACCACGCTACCGGACGCCTGCTCGATCATGGATGGCAGCACCGCCCGCGTGCAGTTCCAGGCGCCTCTCAGCGCGACCTCGATGGTCATCCACGATCCGCTGTGGACTACCTCGGGGGCACAGATCGCGTTGTTGACTAGGATATCGATGCGGCCTAGCTCCCCTAGCGTGAACTCCGCCAACGCCTGCACCTGGTCCTCCCGCGTCACGTCGCACTCGCACAGGTATGCAGTCTGCTGCCGCGAGCGGATCGCGTCAACGACCTCCTGCCCCTGTGCTCCGTCGATCTCCGCGACAACAATGGCCGCGCCCTCGTCGGCGAACCGATCGGCGATCGCGCGCCCGATCCCTCTCCCGCCCCCCGTGACGATCGCGACCTTCTGCTCAAGACGCATTGTGAATGTCCCTCCCCTCGATAGACGAGCCCATCCTGCGTTGGTGTTCGGGGCCTCTCCGCATCGCGCGGATTCGCGCCGGGCGTCTCGCTCGTTCGCCGTGATGCGGCGAGCTGCTCTCGCAGGTACTCGTCAGACCGGAAGTCGACGTCCATCCCTACCTACACCGCCTATGTCTCCCAAGTGCTTTGCAGGCGGCCAGAGCTCCCCAGCTTCGACCGGCGCGCTGAGGTCAGAGGGGTGAGGCGTGGTGCTCATCTGTCCATTTCAGCAAGTAGTTGATCATCGACAGGACGGCATCCGCTTCGTGCCAGGGAATCGCCACATCGTGGTGCGAGTATCTGTTCCGGAAGACACCATAGAGCCCAGCGGAGAGGTCTCGGAGGGCCTGCAGTTCGCCGGGATCAGTCGATGAGGCCAGGACGCCCTTCTGGCCGAACACTGCGTTGACGAGGCCCGTCCCGTCGAGGTCGTCCGGGAGTCCAAAGGTGTGGACGAGGCGAGACTTCAACACAACGAACGCCTTCCGCACCGCGGAATCGCACTCGCCTCGCACAACCAGTTCCGAGACCGCATCCGCCAATTCCCCATCGCAGTGGACGTTGCTGGCGCACCAGTCGCGAAAGCGCTCCTCGAGTGCCGGAAGGTCATGCTGACAGATGTCCTCGATGTCCCCCTGACACAGCTTCGGGTGCCCCTCGCCGAGCCGCGTCTGCATCCAGCCCAAGTGGCGCCGCAGATTCGTGCATCCGCGGATCTCGTGCGGAAGCACTTCCTCGAGACGACGACACAGGGCGTTCAGATTCTCGGCATCCTGCAGGAGTTCCTCGGCAGGACTCTCTGCCCTGAACTTGCTCCGCAGGTTCTCGGCATAGGCCTTTGTCCTCGTGAACTCGTCCCGCACTCGGTACTCATACAGGATCATTGGTGGCTACCTCGCTCTGAGCTGGCTTGGCCTCGAAACAACCGTTGGGGAGCGCCTATCCACTCTCACGAAGTTGTGGCAGGCATGCACCGTCAGCTCCTGCTCCGATGAGAGCGCGTCGAGCATCAGGTTCAGGCCGATGTTGTCGTTGGCATCGTGGGGCACCTCGACGAGATTCACCCCGCACCGCGTCGCCACCTCGACATATTCCGCCGTCGGCGACACGATGAACGCCGTGTCCACCTTCTCCGCCCCGCATCCCAGCTCAAAGATATCCAGTCTCGGCCGCCATCCGGCTCCGGTCGGATCGTAGATGGTCCCCATCGGCCGGCTGGCGTCGCCAGTAAGCAACTGCGTCTTGGCGTAGGGCGACGCTTGCACCTCCGGCTCCGCGTTGTAAGCATCCACGAATTGCCCGACCGTCGCCCCCTCGGCCATTTTCTGTCTCAGCGCGCGGTGGCAGAGGTCGGCGGGCGTGTGGATGGTCATGAGGGGCAGATCGAGGTGTCGGGCGAAGTGCGGCGTGACCTCTCGCCATTGCCTCCCCAGGTCGCCCTTCCAGTCCTCCACAAGCTGGCAGCCTCGCTCTGTGTCGGCCCCCACCTCCGCCAGCGAACTCTTGTGGATATCCACAATGTCGAAGTAGTAGAAGCGCTCGCGGTTGATGCACGAGACGTGATGGCTGATGACGAGATCGACAGGCTTGCCCATCTGCCTCATCGCGGCGGCCATGAGCAGTTCCGGCCCGTGAATCTCGATCCCGAGCAGCACCGAGGTCACCTCCGCGTCGAGCGGACCGTTGATGATCCGCGTGTCGCCGTATGGGTTCTCGAGGCGAGCGAGATCGAATCCGGCTTGCTCTTCCGCACCGAGCGCATCGCATTCCCGCCGCGATCCGGCAAGCTGCTCTCGCAGGCACTCGTCTGACCGGAAGTCGACATCCATCCCCACTTGCACGGCCTTGCGGTAGAGCTGTTCAACGGTCATCACTGACCTCCCAGGTCGGCGCGAAATGTCTGGGGGGAGATTGTCCATACCGGGCGACGGGTCCTGCCGCTCCCCGTGCCGGGCGCGGATCTGGAGGGATGGGGCCACGCGACAGCCAAGAGGACGCCGTCGCTCAGCGGCTCGCGAGGCGGCACGGGGCCCATCTCTGATCGGAGGCCGATCATGATCGCGAAGCTCTGGGTCGAGGAGCAGGACGGTGTCAGGCGCCGCCGGTTCCCCATCACCGGTGGCGTTGCGCTGCCGGCCGGGCGCGTGGGCGAGGCAACCAACCTCGTGCTCACCGACGCCGAGGGCCAGCCCACGCCTCTGCAGGCCCGAGCGTTGACGCGCTGGGGTGATGGATCGGTGCGATGGGTGCTGCTGGATTTCCAGGCGGATCTGACGCCCAATGAAGCCCGGCTCTTCACCCTCGCTCACGGCGAACCCGAGCCCCTTCCTCCTCTCACGATTGACGGGATGATTGACGGCGAGCCACTTCCACGTGTTTCAAGTTGCCCCGGTGTCTCGAAGTCATTCATACGAGTGATCGACGCCGACGGCAACGAGTGGGCGGCGCGAGAGGCGTGCCCCACGGTCGTCGAGGAGTGTAACGCGCTGCGCGCCACGGTCCGCACGAGTGGAGCCGTGGCGCCGTCCGCGGGCGCCCAAGGTATCCACTGGGAGGCCCGCACGGAGTTCTTCCTCGGTCACGGGTGGACCCGCACCCGCTTCACCTACATCGCCGACGCCGGCGACGAGGACATCCGCCTGACCCAACTCAGCGTCGTGGCAAGCGTCGACGCCATCGACGAGCCGGTATACTGCTTCGCCGGTTCGCTGGCGCCTTGGAATGTCGAGACCGAGCCCCTCTCCTCCCCGGAACCCGGCTACATCATCCAAACCGACGCGAACGACTCGCGCGTGGTCGCCGCTAGTGGCAAGACGCTCCGGGAGCAGTCGCTGAAGAACCGCGGCTACGTCGGCGTCGGGAGTGACGACGCCGGGCTGGCGCTAGGTCTGAGCGACATGTGGCAGTCGTACCCGAAGGCTCTTCGCGTGGGCCCGGCAACCATTGAGGCCGCGCTGTGGCCCAAAGAATGCGAGGCGGAGTTCGTTCTGCACCCAGGCATGGCCCGCACGCACTCGCTCTTTATCACCCCATACCAATCGGCCGAGTCACTCGACGAGTTCATGACCACGATCAACACGCCGATGCTGCCGCGGATGTCGGTCGACGACTGGAACGAGACGGGCGTCCCCCCGCCGCTGCTCTCTCCGGATGATAGCCCCGTGCCCTTCACGGAGGAGATGACCAAGGCCCTGTTCACCGGCTTCACCACCTTCAGCACCCGCGCGAACAGCGGCGTGTGGGGTCTCGGAGAGCTGAATTGGGGAGACTTCCGAGCTGAGAGCTACGAAGCTCGACAAGTCACCGAGACCTACGGTGAGGGAGTCGTGTGGGGCAACCTGGAGGCCCAAGTCCCGATGGGATTCCTCGTCCAGTACACGCGGACCGGCCGCGTGGAATACCTCCTCCACGGCCTGGCATGCGCGCGGCACGAGGCGGACGTCGACACTATCCACGACTCCGCTGATCCCCACCTCATCGGCGGCCAGCACGGGCACAGCGTGGGTCACGGGACCGGGAGTGTCGGCACGAGCCACGAATGGACAAGCGGAATAGCGCTCGCATACTTGCTGACCGGCGATGGGCGGCTGCGAGCCGTGTTGGAGGAGACAGGCAATCACTTGGTCCACATCGCTGGCAGCGCCGAACTCGGCGCGTTCGAGAACCGATCGGGAGGGTGGTTGCTCATCGCCCTGTGCGCCCTCCACGAGGCCCTGGACGCGCCCCGATATCTCGAAGCCGCGGCGCGCGTCCTACGAGGCATCCGCAAATGGATCGACGACGGATCCACGACACTGCTCCCCCCGGCCCAGCACGTCCATTCGCCCGTGCATCTCTTCATAGCCCTGACGGGCGTGGCGGACTACTACCGACTGACCCACGACGAGGCGGCGAAGCAGACGCTTCTCGTGGGCGGACAGCAGGCCCTGGAGAGGGGGCGCAACGAGGCGGGGTTCTTCTTCATCGCCGACGGCCAGGCATACCGCAACACTGGCCCATGGCCCACGTGTCACAGCCTCCCTGTTCTAAGCGCGCTCTACGAGATCACCGGCGACAGGAAGTGGATCGAGGTCGGCGTTCATCAGGCCCGCCTGTTGCTACGCCTCATGGAGGCCCGAACGCGCTGGGACAAAGAGGACAACTGGGCGCAGGGCGGGATCTACCTCACCTACGCCTTCTCATTCTTCCACGCTGCCCGCCGCCTGGGCTTGCTGGAGGACATATAGCCGCCTCGCCCGAGCATCAGCCTATGGCCGCAGTCTGCCATGCCTCTCGGCCATCTCATCGGCGGTCAGCGGCCGATCGTGGAGTTTGACCTCATCAAGCAGGCCGATGAATTGGGCCGTGCCGGGCGAGTAGCTCCCGATGCAGACCGTCCCTCCGGACGGCTGGATGGCCCCCAGTCGCTCCAGTTCGCCAACCAGCTCGCCGTTCACGAACAGCCGCAGCATCTCATTGTCGTAAGTGCCCGCAACGTGCGTCCATTCGCCCAGAGGCAAGGGCTCGGGCGCGCGGAGCGAGTGGCTCCAGTTCCCGAGCGGCAGTTGCCAGGTGAGACGCCCCGCGGTCAATCCCAGGCGATAGCCGGTATTCGCCCTGCCGACCGTGTTGAGCATCCAGCGGTCGGTCTGATCGGGCGTGTCCGTCTTCATCCACATCTCAACCGTGATTCCACTCAGCGGGAACATCAGCGGGTGAGCCCCGAGCGAGGCCGACCCTCCGCGGCACTCGAAGGCTTGCCCCACCAGCCCCTCCGCGGACGCGTAGTCCTGCTTGATCGCGTCGAAGTCGCCGCCCGACGAATCCTCCACAAGGTAATCGTCGCCCTTGTCGAAGCTCCAGTGGGCGATCAGGTTGTCAACGACCTCATGCTCTCTCGGGCGGCCGACGCCGAGGATCTCGCGCTCCCGACGGTAGACCCGGTCCGGCGTCTCGAGGCCGACATCCGATGGCGTGACGTGCTCGCAGGGCTCGGACGTCTGGCAGAAAACGTCGCGAATCGCGTCAACGAACCCGAAACCGTAACCGGAGCAGGGCTCGAGGTAGTGGCCCTCTCCGAATTCGTTCCAGTTGTCGAAGGCCACGATCCGCTTGTCCAAGCCATTGCCGGGCGTCTCCTCGAGAAGCTTGCGGGCCTTCAGGCAAGCCTCGCGGAAGTTCTCGGGCGAGGCTTCGGCCTGGTACCTGCTCGTCTGCCCCCCGTGCCACGGTCGCGGGTCCCACCCCATCATCACCGTGGGGATATCGGGGAGGGCTCCAATGGCTTTCTTGCCGCGCCAGATCTTCTCTTGCCCCAGGGAGCACTCCCGGTGATCGAGCGTGGGGATCCCCTCCACGTCGAACTCCCGCTCCGCGTCGGTCTCGCCCCAGACGGCGTAGGCCGAGCTGGCGTCCCAGCCCTCTTCGGCCATCTGGTTGAGCAACGCCTCGTTCGCCGTCGAGACGCAGCCGACGATGTAGAGGCCGTCGAAACCGTGCCGCTTCAGCTCGTCGCGCATCTCGTCTAGCAACTCGCGCGTCGGGCCGGAGCCTCCGACTTCCGGACTGAGGCGCTCAGGCCGCCAGACATAGAGCAGCGGCTTGTTGTCGATCACCACATACGACGGGTGGGTGAAGTAGTTCTCAATCCAGTAAGGCAGCAGGTTCTCCATCATGTCGTCGCGCGATTCGATGCCCTTCGCGCAGCCATTCTCCCACATGATGGTGAACCTGAACTGGTCGAGGTACTTGGCGTTGAGCAGGCCGTCGTGGATCGCGTACCCGAGGTTCTGGGTGATCTCTGGGCTGAAGTCTTTGCGGTACCAGCAGTAGATGAAGCCCTGGATTCCGTGCTCGAGGGCATACTTGATCTGCCAGTCGGCGACCTCCGGCGTGCCCTCATCGTACCAACCGATCGCCGGCTTGCGCTCAGGCCACGGCTCGATCCGCTGCCAACCGTAGTGCGTGCCTTGCTTCCACAGCGGGCAGTAATGCATCAGCGTCAGGTAGTCGGGCTCAACCGGCTCCGGGCGCGGCACGTATGAGGCTTTGGCCTGCCTGGCCGGCGGCTCGAAAACGACCGGGAGTTCCCGTCTCTCGATCTGGGCCCCGTTGACCGATAGAGCCAGCTCGCAGGTCCGTGGGCCAGGACCATCGGCGCGGACGGTCCACTCGATGCTACGCGTGCCGCCGTAGGCCAGCGACGGGACTGACTTGCGCCGCTTGCCGAGCACCCGGACGCCCTCGGGCGCCCGCAGCGTGGCCTCGATGTCGGAGGCCTCGGCGGCCAGGTTCCTGAGCACGGCGATGACTTGCTCGTCGCGCCCCGAGCGCATGACGGCCCTGCCCGGAGCGAGGCTGCGCACGTAGACGAACGGCTTGCCGCGCGGCTTGTCTGACAGCCAGAGGCCCTCGATCGTCGCGCTGCTCGGATCCGAGCCGGGCAGCGAGAGACCCAGCAATCTCAGCTTGCCGCGCCACATGGGGTGGGTTAGCATGTTCACGATCGACGTGCGTTGCGTGGGGGTCACGGGAATCATGGCCGTGCCGGAGCCGACCTCCGTCACGAAGATCAGCTCGGCATACTCAGCCGTGGGCGAGCTGATGTCCAGCGACACGTACGGTTGCCCGGAGATGCGCGCATCCAGCGCCGGGTTCACCAGCATCGCCGCGCCGTCCGGGAAGCCGACCGATACGCCCTCGCCCTCGACAGCCATCGTCGCGCCGAACTCCGTCCGCCAGTCGGCCCAACCGGATTCGGTCGTGAACTCAAGCGAATCGCTTCGCTCCTCCGCGGGGATGCCCTCTACCAGGGACTCGATCCGGCGCAGCCGCACCACGCCCGGGTTGTGCAGCTTCAGGTCCTCCACGCGCCCGTCCAGCTTCCCGATCACCAGCGGATTCTCGGTCGGCTTGGGCATGCCCACGCGCGGAACCGAGTGGCGCTCGCCGTCGACCTCCAGGTACGATTCCGTGCCCGTCCAGCCGGCCACGACGTGGTACCACGTGCCGGCCTCGGGCACGATCGAGCGGACGCACGGCTCCCAGCCCTCGAAGTGCACGAAGAAGCTGAACGTCCCCCCCTCGGCGTCGGCATCGACCCGGAGCTGATACTCGTCGTCCTTAACCGCGATGATCTGGTAGCCCTGCGGGTCCTCATCGAAGTAGACCCAGCAGTCGATCCTCAGCCCCGGCGCGAGTTGCAAATCGCCCTCGTCGGGGGCGGAGACGGTCTGCCACTCCAGCCGGAGGGCCTCGCCGTCTCGACCCTCGGCGAAGGTCGCCGCCGCAAACCCCTCGCCGGCCACGCAATCGTGGCCTCGCCCGGACGCGTCCGCGAGGCTGCCATCGAACGGCCAGTGCGCGAGCAGGAACTCATTACGTTCCTGACAGTGCCCCGCCGATATCGAGCCGATCGCCACCAATCCCAGCACAAGAATGGCCTTCACGTCGTAGTCCCTCCCGGACCCGTCGGATCAGGAGATCCGACCTACGGGGGCATTAGAGCCGCCTCCGGCGTCTACCTCAGACTGAAGCTCTGGTTTACGGTCTCGCCGCTCATGACATCGGTCACGCGCAGATTCCACTTGCCCACGGGATCATTCTCGGCCATGCGGAAGCTGAAGCGCGCTTCGCCTCCGGGCGCGGCAACATTGCGCTTCATGAACCAGCGGGCCTCGCCTTCGGGTGGGAGAACCTCCACGTGAAGGACGTGGTGCCCAGCCTCCGCCGATGTCTGAACTCGAATGTCGGCCACCAGGTCCGTCCCTCCCTGAACTCGGGAGGGGCACTCCACTTTGAGCCCGGTGATCTTGTAGGGATAATGACCGTAGACTTCCGTCCCGGCATTGGGGATGGCGCAGCTTACGCGGTCGGTCTCGCCCAAATACGTGCCCTCCCGCAGGTCGTAGACATGCCCCTGCGCAGGGAAGACGAACTCCTGCTGCTTCGTGTCGGTGCTCCGGCGATAGTCGCGGGTGATGCCGTAGACGCTCATGTCACCCCTGGCGAAGTGCATCGCCTCCCGGCCGGGGGTAGCCACGGCGTCACCACAGCCTAGAATCGGCGCGACGCCCAGCTCCTCGAGAAGCGCAGACATCCTCTCGCGCTGGGGCCCATCCTTGTCATCGAAGGTGCCCTCGAAACGCGCGAGATCACTGCCGCCCATGGCCGCGAAGGGCGGCTCCTCTCGGGGCGTCCCCAACTCGTCATACTCCGCGGGCACGATGTCGGTGATGACAGTTCCGCCCCGCTCGACGAAGTCGTTTATCTTCGCCACCGTGCCGTCCGACATCGCCTCGATGTGAGGGAGAACGAGGACCTTGTACGAATCAAGCTTGCCCTCGGCTATCTGTTCGGGCGCCACGAAGTCATACTGGAACAGCAGCTCCTCCAGCATGTGGCGCGCGCCCTCGCGGCTATGGAAGTAATCGTGGTAGGGGCTCCCGGCGAGGAGGTCCTTGTCTCGCTCCTCGGTGCCTCTGCACCAGGAGACAAGCATGCTCGGCTGGGAGTAGAGGATGGCGATATCGCGCTTCGCCCAGTCGTACTCGAGGAAGACTTTGCCGAGCCCCGTCATAAGTTCGGAAAGCCCGCCATCCTTCAGCAGTTGCCCTCGCTGTGACAGGCCGAATCCAGGCATGCTGACCAGATTCCAGGTCACCTCGCCGGGGTCTTCCCCTGCCGTGGCGAAGTAAGAAAGCCCACCGAAACGATGGAGCGCAAACCACCAGGGCTTGAACTGCGATGCGTCCCTCGAGAAGCCGTAGCCGATGAATCCCCACACCCTCATGTCGGGCCGGAAGCTGCGATACAGCTCCGAGAAGTTCTTGACGGGATCATTCGAGATGACGTCGGTGTATTCGTTGGCGAACCCGAAGCCCGCCTGGGTCAGGAGCTTCCAGTAGTCATTGCCATTCAGCGCGCGCTGACCGAAGGAGTTCTCCATGGAGATGGGAGCATCCGGGTTCCCGGCATGGTAGGTGTCAATCACCAACCGGAAGGCCTCGACCCACGTGTCGACCATGTAGTTTCGCCACTCGACGAACTCGGCGAAGTTCTCCCTCTGGCGCGCGTCCTCGGTTGTGACGAGATCTAGCTCCTCGAAGCTCCCATAGTCCGTCGAGCATCGCTGATTGAAGCGGTCGATGGACCCGTACTTCTCGCTCATCCGCTCTCGGTAGACCTTGAGACTCTCCGGATGGGCGTCGACCTCGACGAAATCCCAACGCGGCGAAGACTCCGGCTCATCAACGACCTGGACGGCGTAAGGGCCATACTTGCGGTCCGTCTCCGCACGCGTCCCGGCCTTGTCGGCAATCTCTGCCAGCACCTTTGGATCCCGCAGGCTCGGTTTCCGAATGTGCTCTTCCTTCGGGACGCTCGCCCAGAATTCCCCGCACCCCAGGTTCGTGGTGCTACCCAGACCATCGTTGAAACTCAGTTCATGCCAGGTCTGGTTCTTGGCCCGAACTCCTATGGTCTCCAGAGCGCGGTTGATGAAGGGCGCCGCGTCCGGATTCGTGCATCCTTCAGGCCATGCGGTAACGTTGAAGTCGGTCAAAAGCCTGCGGCCGTCGCGGTCGGGAAGGTAGACGGCGAAACGCCGGCGATCGAGTTCCGCGCCATCCGCTCGGAGAGTGACCCACAGGCGAGCCAGGTTGGTGTAGACGGGCTCGAGGGGAACCTTGAACGCAACGGTCTCGGCGGCGGCGGTCTCTCCTGACCCGAGAATGCGGCCGGAGAAGTCCTCGAGTGCCCAGCCAAGCGTCATCGATTCCTCAGCATCGACCAGCGTCGCGGAAAACTCCCCTTGCTCGACCCCGGTGTAGAACTCTTGCGCACTCTCAAGCTTGGCGATCCTCGGTCCATCGTGGTTGACCACATGTGCGGAGTAGTCCAGCACGCCGCCATCGCCGTCCTTCAGCCAGAGCGCCAGCACGTGATCGCCGGAGAGCACCAGCGGGGGCAGGACAATCTCCGCGCTCATGTCCTCGGTTTGAGCCTTGCCCTCCGAGACCAGTTTGCCGTTCTTGTCAGCGAGGTGCCACGCGAGTTCCGCCGGCTGGGCCTCCCCGGCAAGGCGGACTTGGGCCTTCCCGCCGGCGACCTCAATCCCCTCAATCGAAGACGGGACCCGGTCCGCCGTGTAGTAGAGCATGCGGGCCAGCCACGCCCGAGAGTAACGTTTGTGGGGGAACGTGATGGATGTCAGCATCTCGTTTGGCGGGCGGACCTGAAGCTCCCAGGCTCCCGTTCCCGCGACGACAATCCTGCCCTCGCCGGATTTGGCTTCCAGGATCTCCCCGATTGGAGTGCCCTCTGGGTAGAGCGCCCAGGGCATGCCCCGCTTGAGGTAGTGATCCGCGGGCACGGGGTTCGCTTCATGCTCGCTGATCAGCTTGAAGCGGCCATCCCTCTCGGGCTCCAACGAGCCGATGAGGAATCCCGCGCCCTCCTCAACGTTAGCGAAGACTGTTTTGGCCAGTTCCTCCCCTATTCTGCCGACTGCCACTCGTCCGAGAATGTAGAGATCGTACTCGCCTTTCTCAAGCCTCTCCTCGACGACCTTGGGGTCTCCCTCCACATAGTACGTATCCTGGTTCCAGCCCGTCGTGAGCAGGATGTCGGCCTCAAGGTCGAGACCCGCGAACACCTCTTCCAGCTCTCTGGAGGTGTAGAGCCGATACGCGATGGCCAGCACGCGCAATTTGCGATCGGCGCCCCGCGATCCATAGAAGTTGGGCGGAATGGGAAGCTCCGTGCCCGCCACCCTCTTGGTCAAGCCCGTGCGGGTGTACCTGCGGATGGAGAGGGGCGACAGTTTCCCCTCAAAGAGGTGAATCGAGGCGAACTCAACGCCATCCGTTTCCGTCCTCGGCCCGAGGCGGTAGAAGTACAGCGCCTTGGTGTCTTTGACCGCCGTGAAGGTCGCGTAGTAGTAGCGGAAGTTGGTTGTCAGAGGACAGTTCCACAGCACCGGGCCGGATGATCCGTCCTTGAAGCCCTGGTGGACGCCGACGGCACACTCACCAAACCGGCGCGCTTTGAGCCGGACGGTGTAGGTCGCCCCCGGGGTGAGGTCGACATTCTGCCTGACGACGACATAGGTATTGCCCTTGCCCGCGACGATCCACTCGCCAGACATCGCCATCGTCTCGCGGCGTTGCACCTCTCCGCTATCCCAGTAGTCACTGCTCCAGCCAACGGGACGATCATTCGCGGCGACGTCGAACTCAGGATTCTCGAGCAGATTCTTGTAGGGCGATTCGTTGACAATCACCTGCGGCTGCGATAGCTCCCGCGTCACGACTCCCGTGGACCACACCTCGGGGACATGGAAATCCGCGATCTCCAAGAGAGAGAATGAGCTATAGCCGGCCGTATGCTCAGCCGCGCCGCCGGGGGCTGCCCAGTCGTTCCGACAGATGTTGAATCGGATCTCCTGACCTTCTCCCGGCGCTGCCATCTCCATGTCGGCGAGGGGCACTGCCAGCTCAGCAGTCCAGGAATCACCATCCGAAGACGTCTTGACCTCGATCAGAGGGCTCCATTTGCTCTTCATCCTGCCGGTGTAGATCTCGCCGATCACCGAGACGGCTATCTGGTAGTAGGTCTCCCCCTCGGGATCCGGCTGAACGAAGATCTCATAGCTCTCGGCGCTGAACACGCCTGTCTTGCGGGACATCAGCTCCGGGTTGGACTCGGACGCCTTCAGACCAATGTAGAGCCGCGTATCGTCAAACAGAATGCGGACCTCTGACTGGTCACGCGCGAGGGCCAGGCTCCCCGGAACCGTGAAGCCGGTCAGCGTGTCGGCCTGTTTCCAGCACGGGTCGCCAAGGTCGCCGTCGATCACCGGCGCTTCAGATGCAAAGCGAATCCGGGGCGCGGGATGACCAGCGTCATCCTGTACGTGCCCTGCCACAGCCAGCATCAACAGCCCGAATGTCCACGCGGTCCTCATGAGCTTAATCCTCCGATGCGGAATCCTCGCCCGTGGCAGTTTGCCTCGGCGGGCCATCAATCCTGCCAAGCGGCCATTGCCGTTGCCTCGGGTCTCGCCACGCGCGGCGCGGAAGCCGAGGCCTCGAAGGGTGTCCGACGCCGGCAAGCGAACCAGTGGACCATCTCCCCAGGAGAGGTGTCTCGGTGACCCAACTGATACTCGGCCTCTGTGTCGCCTTGTTGCTTGCAGGCTCTTCGGCAAGCGTGGGCCAAGGGGACATCTCGCCTCCCGAGGTGTTCCTGCAAGGCCACGATGAGCACTCGGTGGTCAGGTACTCCAACCCCGTGCAGTTCCCGGATGGCACGTTGGTCCGCTACAGCGTCGACGGCGACTCGGACCAACTCGTCTCGCACGTCTCCGAGGACGGAGGGCGCGCGTGGAAGCCACTGAAGGTCGAGTGCAGTCTCCTCCCGCAGACGTACATGGTGCTGCCCTTGCTGGCCCATGACGGCGAGGTGCACCTGATCTCCATGGTGGGGCGCGGCGAGGGCGAGATCGCCGTCACGCGCTTCATCGATGTCTACCACCAGCGCACCACGGACCTGCGGGCGACATGGGAGGAGCCAGGCCTCATTTACGCGGGCTACTGCGGGGCGCTCCTGGACTTCAAGCAACTGACCAGCGGCCGGTTGGTGGTCCCCTTCGCCTGGTGGGTGCCGAAACGCCCCGTGGCCCCGCCCATCGGCGCCAACCTGTGTACGGTCTTCTACTCAGATGACGGCGGCGCGACCTGGCTGAAGTCCCCCAGCGACCTGTCCAGCCCGTGCTACCCCGACTTCGTCGGCAACAACTACGGCGCCGACGAGCCTTGCCTCATCGAACTCAAGGACGGGCGCCTGTGGATGCTGATGCGCACGCAGACCGGGTTCCTGTACGAGTCCTTCTCGACCGATCAGGGCCAGACGTGGTCGGCTGCCCAACCCTCCCGGTTCGTCTCATCGAGTTCACCGGCGATGCTGTGGCGAATGCCGGACGAGCGGATCATCCTGCTGTGGAACAGCTGCGAGAGTTCCCCGGCCCACGAGGGCGCGGGCGTCTACGTCAACCGCGACGCGCTGCATGTCGCCGTGTCTGACGATGAGGGAGTCACCTGGCGAGGGTTCCGCGAAGTCTACCGCGACCCGATGGAGAACGAGACGCCGCCGGATTCCGACCGAGGCACCGCGTACCCGACGCCGCCGGTCTTCGCCGACGGGCGCATGGTGTTCCTCACGGGCCAGGGCGAGGGTCGGCGGAATCTCATCAGCGTCGACCCCCGCTGGATAACGCTGACCCACCATGAGGACGATTTCTCCGGCGGGCTCGGCCAGTGGATCGCGTTCAAGGCTATCGGCCCCGCCGAGCACTGGCGGCGAGCCCGCGTGCCAGGCCCACGGCTGACCGACCACCCATCGAGGGCGGGAGCCAAGGTGCTCCGCCTGCGCAAGCCCGATGAACATGACCCCGACGGGGCGGCCTGGAACTTCCCTAACGGCTCCAAGGGTACGCTGACGCTCCGGGTTATGCTGAACGAGGGCTTCGGCGGCGGAAGCATCGCGTTGACCGACCGGTCGTTCCGGCCCACCGACACCACCAGCGACAGGCTGGCGGTATTCGGCCTGCGGATCGGCCCCGACGGCCTCGCGCTCGCGACGGGGAGATGGCACGCTCTCACCCTCGCCTGGGACCTGGCTGCCGGCACGTGCAACGTGAGCGTCGATGGCGAGGTCGCGTTGACGCTCGAGCAGCTCAACCCCACCGGCAACGGCGTCAGCTACCTGCACCTGCGATCGACGGCCATGGCGGTGGACGAGGCCGGCTTCCTCGTCGAGTCGGTATCAGTCGACATTGACAGCGCGTTTGCCCCAAAACGCACACCCGAGCAGAACCAGGCGCTGCTTGACCGGTATCTGCCTTCAAACTACACCGCCCCTCCGGAGCGCAAGCAGAATGCCGAGCGCGATCTGAAGCTCTACTGAAGGCGCT
>CAZKUN010000195.1:17090-17918 GCA_964555935.1 uncultured Armatimonadia bacterium
TGCCTGCGATGCCAGGACTTGAGGCGCCAGGCGGAGAAGGCCCCCACATCCCGTCGAGAGGTCAACGCCATGCACGACTGGCCGCTGCTGCTGCCGCTCTGCTTGCTACTGACGATGTCCAGCGCCCTGGCCGATGACGCCGACGAGACCTTCGGCTGCGAGGCTAACCCGACGGGCAACCCAATCGGCGGCGGCGAGGGCTACACCGACATCCTGACGACGGGCGACTTCGTCGTCACCACTGCCGACGAACTTCTCGCCGCCCTGAAGCAGGCGCAAGCGGGCCAGATCGTCTTCGTCCCGGACGAAGTCGAGATCGACCTCACCGGCCATCGCAACATCGCCCTTCCCGACGGCGTGACGCTCGCCGGCACCCGCGGGCTGGACAGGTCGCCCGGCGCCCGAATCTTCACCACGCTTCGCCAAAGCCACACGCTCATGCGCACCGCGGGTGACGAGGTGCGGATCACCGGCCTCCGCTTCGAGGGGGCTTGCGCAACGACCGAGCTAGTCGCCGATCACTCCTCGTTTCTCTCGGTCGGGCACTACGGGACGGAGGTCGACAACTGCGAGGTCTCCGCGTTCAACGTGAACGGGATCAGCGTGAGCGCGGACGCGATCGACGTGTAGATCCACCACAACAACATCCACCACTGCCAGCGGTCGGGCTACGGCTACGGCGTCGTCGTCGGTTCCAGTGACGCGCATATCATCGCCAACATATTCGACTACTGCCGACACCACATCGCCGCCAGCGGCGCTCCCGGCTGCGGCTACGAGGCGGCCTGGAATCTCGTCGGCCCAAACGCCTCCAGCCACCACTTCGAC
>CAZKUN010000196.1:0-17809 GCA_964555935.1 uncultured Armatimonadia bacterium
GTTTCTTGGCACCTCTACCGAAAACCTCCCTGCTCATATGGGCAATGCGGGTGTAGTGATCGTGGTAGTCCTGGCGATCATCGGAGTGATTGGCTTTAAGGTGGTCGCAGGCAATAGCCAGGAAGAGAAAGAGGCCGACCCCGTGAAGACGGGCGCCGGAACGGAGTACCAGGACATGCAGAAGTCGATGCAGCAATCAGGCGGGGGTGCCCCTACGAAGAATATGGGCAGCCAATGATGGACGGCGGGCATGTCGAGCGTGCCCGCCGCGACGGTACACTTCAGGCATAAGGAGAACCGCAATGAAGAGGACCGGCTTTACGCTGATTGAATTGCTTGTCGTGATCGCAATCATTGCCATTCTTGCAGCGATTCTGTTCCCCGTATTTGCCCGGGCGCGTGAGAAGGCCCGGCAGGCCTCGTGCCAGAGCAACCTGAAACAGATCGCTCTGGCCGAAATCATGTACGTCTCCGACTACGACTCCCGCAGTCACCCTGCAACCATCGGTTGGAGCCCGCCCGGGAGCGGCGCCGGCTGCTCGACGTGCTTCCAGGGGGCGAGACGCTACACCGCGAGAAGCACTGTGGTTGGTCAGACTCGTGGAAGCCTCTCACGCCCTACCACAAGAACCAGCAACTGTGGGAATGTCCCAGCAAGGACGGCTGCGGATCGCGAGCCGGCCAGTGGCGAAGCTACGGCTGGAACCGGGGCGGAGAGAACCGGAAGGACTCGGCGCGGAAGAAGCCAGCAAATCTGGTGATGTTCGCCGACACGTCGCGGCGGATCTCCTGGCTCGTGATCCACAACGGATGCTGCGGCAGCAACCCAGCTCTCCAGGCGGGGGGCGGGGAGCCGCACTTTATTGGGACCGTCCACAATGAGGGTGCCAACATCGCTTTCTGGGATGGCCACGTCAAATGGGCTAGTCAGGCGAGCATCCAGCCGGGCGACACGCACCCGAGCATCTTTTTCGACGCGAACCGCCAGTAAGAGGCCCAGGCGCGAACATGGCGAGCAGTTCCTGCCCGGACCACGCCTCTCCGGAATAGGGCATGGCTCAGGGCTTGGTAGGCATGGGGCAGAGGTCCCCGCGGGTGGAATGGGGTGTTGCTGAGACACCCAACCGCGGGGATCCCTGCCCCCATGACATTGTGGACTTGGGAACTCTCGGCGGGGAGTTTGAGCTTGGCTGTCCGTGACCACGTCGAGCATCTCCGCCGTCGACGGGAACGCCCGCGTTGACGGTGCCTTACCCCCGACCACCGATTATGGTACCCTAGTATGGATTATTGACTGCGTGCAGGCGGGCGGCAGTGCTGGTATGCCCGCCGGAGACCAAGGAGGGTCGCCCGTGAAGAGCAACATCAATCCGACGACAGCCGTCATAATAGTTGTAGTGGTTATCGCGATCATCGCGGTGATTGGCTTCAAGGTGGTTGGCGGGGGCGACAAGCCAGATGCCCCAACTAACGACGAGCCGCCGATGGGCCCCGAGGGCGCCCCAGACATGGAGAAATCGACGGAGAACACAGGTTCGACCGGCGACTCAACGGATCCGCCGATCAATTGACGCGCGGCGGGCACGTCTCGTTTGCCCGCCGAGACGTTACATCCGAAGCAAAGGAGAATGCATATGAAGAGGACCGGATTTACGCTGATTGAATTGCTTGTTGTGATCGCAATCATAGCTATCCTTGCTGCGATCCTGTTCCCCGTCTTCGCCAGAGCCCGTGAAAAGGCCCGGCAGGCATCATGTCAGAGCAATCTGAAGCAGATCGCGCTGACCGAACTCATGTATGTTCAGGACTACGACGAGCGCAGCCGTGGCCCGGTAATGCGCAACGTTCCCATAGTGATGAATGGCCGCACGTGCAGCGGATGCTTCCATCTGGGTGAGGCGTATTACCCGACCACCTCAACCCATTGGCGTCCGCTCCACGCCTACACCAAGAACCAGCAGCTGTGGTGGTGCCCAAGCACCGACACCTGGCGCTCCTACGCATGGGGCCGCGGCGGTGAGAACCGCAAGCAGTCCCGCTTCGTGCATCCATCGCAGACGGTAATGTTCGCGGACGGCGGACGCAACTTGACCACGGTTGGCGATATCGCGTGGATCCCGCACAACTACAGTAACTCTGGCGCGGACCGCGACTGCTGCGCGAGCATGTCGAATCTCAACCAGGCCCCCCATTTCATGGGCAGGGCGCACAATGACGGCACGAACATCGCCTTCTGGGACGGGCACGTCAAGTGGATGAGTGTCGCGGCCATCCCCAGAGGCCGTCGCGGGAATGGCATCAAGTTCGTCGCGGAAGACCCAGTCGCACCGTAGTATGTCTGTCGTCCTATGTGGAAGTTCCCACAGAGCCCCGCGCTGGTCGCGGGGCTCTGTTCGTTGATGTCATACGAGGTAGATGAACCGCGCGCGGTGAATAGACACGGTTCAACCCATGCGGCGCCCGAGCGCGGCGATGGACATCCAACGGAGGGCTATTTCCCACGTGCCGAGAGTCTACTTTATCGATGTGACGAACCGAGACGGCGATCAGACTGCGCGCATTGGCTTGGCCAAACTGCAGAAGACCGTCGTTAATATGCTGCTTTCAGAACTCGGCATCCACCAGTCCGAGTTTGGGTTTCCGTTTAGCTTCCACGAGGTCCCGTACCTGAATGCGAACCTCGACCTTCAGGACCGGGGAGCGATCGGGAACATGGTCCTGGAGGGGTGGTGTCGCGCCATCGTCGGCGACGTCGAGTCGGCGTTTGCCAACACGCGCGTGCGCCACTTCAACCTCAGCATCTCGACCTCGGACCAGATGATCCAGAATAAGTTCAGCAGCGATCTCAAGCGCGCCGATATCGTGCGCATGATGACCGAAGCCGTCACTGCCGCGAAGCAGGGGGGCGCCCTGACGGTGGGTGTCAACGCCGAGGACGCCTCGCGAACCGATGTTGAGTTCCTCGTTGAGTTCG
This sequence comes from uncultured Armatimonadia bacterium, assembly GCA_964555935.1. Lineage (GTDB taxonomy): Bacteria > Armatimonadota > Zipacnadia > Zipacnadales > VGFC01 > CAZKUN01. The sequence goes on from CAZKUN010000196.1 coordinate 2,975, forward strand.
CCGGTGCGGCGAAACAGGCAGGCGCGGATCGCGTTCGCTACTGCGACACGCTGGGCTGTGATGATCCCTTCAGCATCTTCGACCGGATGAATCGCATCGCGAAAGGTGCGGGGCTGCCGCTCGAGCCGCATTGCCACAACGATCTTGGCATGGCCGAGGCGACAAGCGTCGCGGGCGCGCTTGGCGTTATCGAGGCCGGCTATGACGCCTATATCAACACGACGGTCAACGGCGTTGGCGAGAGAGCAGGCAATGCGGACCTTCTGTCTTGCATCCTCGCGATCCGCCACTCGCCCTCATGTCGCGGCCGCGATCTCCTCAGCCCGCGCCTGAACCTGACGAAAGCCTGGCGCCTGGCGACATACACTGCCGCCGCCTTCCGCGTGCCCATCCCAATCAACCAGGTGGGCGTTGGTCAGAATGCCTTCGCGCATGAATCCGGAATCCACGCGGATGGTGCGCTCAAGGACCGGCGCAACTACGAGCTTTACGAGCTGGAGGAGTTGGGGCGCGGCGAGGCCGAGACGCTTCCCACCGGAAGAGAGATCCTGACCGGCGTTCACGGCGGGGCTTCGGGCTTGGCGCACGTCCTCGAGAACGTGTTGGGTGTCGAGGATCCGGAGCCCGACCGTCTGCGAGAGGCTCTGAAGCTCGTTCAAATGGCGACGCTCTCGACCCAGGCGCCGCTGGAGCCGGAAGAGCTCAAGTTGATCTGGAATCACCCGAGTGTCATCGAGAATCTGCTCACCAACGGGGCGGAGTAGCTACTCGTCCTGCGCCTGGTAGAACCGCACGATCTCGCCCCGGACCTCCTCGAAGTGCCGAACGTCTGACACTAGCAGATCCGCCATCAGCGCTTGGCAGTCGTCGAGTGTCGGCGCGCCGTCGATGCTACCTGAATCGACGTCGTGCGCGACGAGGTCATCCGTCCCCGGATCGCGCCCGAATGCTATGCGGTGTCCGTTCGCATCTGCCTTGGCCCACACGCTGTGTACGGCGCGCGATGCGCCTGCACGGTTCTTGTCGACCGACATGTAGACCAGCAATCCGATGTCACTGAATGTCTCGGCCGTCACGCCGAGCGTCGGCGTGACCAGGATGTCGCGAGTCTGCAGCGCGTCGTCCGCGTGCAGGCACCCCGCGATCCGTCCTCCTCGGTCCGACAGGCCCATGAACTGTCCCACTGCGCGGCCCCACAGATAGCCGTACCACATCCCCGACCCGAACTCGTGGCACAGGTAGCAATTGCCCGCGCGGTCCTTTTGAGCGGAAGCAGCCTCCACGGCGCGATCGTCCGGCGTCGTGACGATCTGCTCGCCGGGAGGGAGCATCGCGAGCAGGTCCGCGAGCACCGTGCTCTTGCCCGCGCCGCCCGGGACGGCTCCCGTCAGGAATGACGCGCCATGGGCGATGCGCCAGAGCGCGTATCCGGCGGCCTCCGGAGTGATGGTCCCGACCTCCATCAGGTCGGCGATGCTCAGCGTGCGCCCGCCGCGTTGGTTCAGGGCCTCGATCTGTCTCAAGTTGCTGCGCTCGATGGCGTCGAGCGATGGTGGTTCCATACGACTACCTCTCCTGTGGCTTGACGATGACGCGGATGCTATTGCCCATTCCAGCCGCGGCGAGGGCGAACGCCTGCTGCGTGTCGGGCAGTGGGAACTCCTGCACTGGCAGACAGTCGAGGTCGACCAGCCCCTCGTCGACGAGTCGGGCGGCCTCGTGAAGCGCGTCGCGCGAGCGGCGGACGAAGAAGGTCGTGATCTCCTTGCGCCGACATGCCGCGGCGTCGAGCGATATCGCGCTCGCCTTCGGGATCCCGACGACAATGATTCGGCCACCGGGCTCGACGATCTCGAGCGCTTCCGCCATCGCCTGAGGATCGCCTGACGCTTCGTAGACCGCAATCTGCTCGAGTCCGAGACCAGCGAGTTCGCCCGCAGCCGAGACCCCCGCGACCGCGCCGAGTTTCTCGGCCAGCTCGCGGCGTTCAGGGCGCGGCTCAACAGCATGGACGTTCGGGAGTCCGTAAGCCCGCAGAGCCTGGAGAATGCTCAGTCCAATGGCTCCCGCCCCCAGGATCGCCACCGGTTCGTCCGCTGACATCTCGCCACGTCGGATCGCGTGGACCGCAATGCTCAGCGGCTCAAGAAGCGCGCCGCGTGTGGTCGACAGACTGTCTGGCAACGGGGCCAGCGCGTTAGCGGGGACGGCAATAAACTCCGCCATGGCGCCGTGGTCGGGTGGCACGGTGGGGAACCGGATGTCCTGGCACAGGTTCGTCAGCCCCCGGGCGCAGAGCGCGCACCGGCCGCAGTGCCAACTCGGCTCAACCGCAACGCGGGTCCCCGGCGACACGTCGGTAACGCCGGCTCCGACGCGCTCGACCGTGCCCGAGAATTCGTGCCCGAGCGTCAGCGGCTCCGCAAGTTCATGCCCAGCGGAACCGCCCTCCTCGAAAATGCGCACATCCCCGGGACAGATGCCGACGGCCTCCACGCGGAGCAGCACCTCGCCTGCCTGGACCTCAGGAGATGGGCGCTCGAAGACCTCGATATGGCGGGCGCGGGTGAGTTGTGCGGCGAGCATGAGAACCTCCGAAGCCGCAAGTTTCGCTGCCGGCTTGGCATGACCTTCGAGAGGACTATGCATATGTCTACGAGAACCGGGGGGTACGGTGCGCGGCGCCGACAGAGATAGGAGCGACCCGAGGCCTATGATCATTCGGGAGATTGACGAGCAGGATGTTGACGCGACCATTGAAGTCTACCGGGCGGTCTACGGCGATGACTTCCCGTTCCAGGAGTTCTACGATGCCCGCTGGGTGAAGAAAGGCGTCTTCGACGACGAGATCGCGTGGTTCGTGGGAGAGGACGAGGATGGTGTCGCAGGATCTGCGGCCGTGATGCTGAGCGTTGGCGACGTGGACGATCTCATCGGCGAGTTCGGCCGCCTGGTCGTCAAGCCGGGGACGCGGTCCAGAGGCACGGGCACGAAACTCTTCGAGCACTGCGTCCAGCACGCGCGCGACCGGATCGAGTTTGGTTTCGCGGAGTGTCGCGTCGTCCACCGGGGCGCGCAGAAGATATGCGACCGCTTGGGCTTCGTGAATGTGGGATTCGAGCCTCTGGCGTATCAGCTCGGCGAGCGCCGGGAGAGCGTCGCGTTCTTCGCGCTGGTGAGTGAGAGCGCGGGCGCGCTGCGCAGTAACAACCCCCGCGTCATTCCCAGCGTCTACCCGCTGGCGTGTCTCGCTCTTGAGCGGTGCGGCCTGCCGGCTGACGTCGTCGCCGAGGGTCAAGTCGACAGCTACCCCATCGACGACCAAGTTCAGGTCCTTGAGCCCCAGAGCGAGCACATGTACCGCCTGCTCCGCATAGGCAGCGGGCGCAGCATTAACCGCGAGATCTTCGGTGGCGTCCGCCTGGAGACCGGCTACCTCAAGCTCGCCCGAAAGCGCGGAGAATACATCGTGGCCTTGCGCGAGGGGCAGCCGGTTGGCGCGGCCGGCTTCGTACATGACCCAATTGACTCGAAGGTCGTGCTCACGGAGTTGATCGCCCTCAGCGATCCTGTAAAAGGCGCGCTCCTGAGCGCCTTCATCAAGCACATCCACGAGACGCACGCCCCGGCATACGTGCAGGTCGATGTGAGCGCGCACGCCCAGCGCATGCAACAGACGCTATGGGAGCTGGGCTTCGTGCCTGTGGCGTACTGCCCGGCGATGGTCTTTGAGCGGGTTGAGCGTCTCGATGTCGTGAAGATGGTCCGTCTGACCGTGCCATGGGACCTCGGGCACCTGGAGATGATCGACGAAGTCGCTCCCATGAAGGAGCTGGTGGAGGACACATTCGCCGAGCGCCATCGTGGCCAGGTCATCTCGGATGTCACGCGCCAGGTCCGAATCTTCCAGGGCCTCGGCGACTGGGACATTGAGCGACTGCGAGCCATCTGCTCGGAGTACCTGCTCCCGGCTGGGGAAGTTGTCTTTGGCGAGAGCGACCCGAGCAAATCTCTGTTCATTGTTGTTGATGGGGAAGTGCAGATCGTTGCCGACGAAGAAGGAGAGCAAGTGTTGGCGAAGGTCGGCCCGGGGGAGGTCTTCGGCGAGCTGGCGCTGGTCGATGGACTCCCGCGCTCGGCGGGCGCGACGTGCACGAAGGACTCGCGCCTGCTCGTGATTGAGGCATCAGACTTCCGTCAACTGACCGACCGCCATCCGGAGATCGGCAAGACCGTGCTCTGGAACATGTGCCGCACGTTGTCATCGCGGCTCAGGGCGGCTGATCAGGCGTTGGAGCACTATCACCTGCGCGATGAGCAGACGGATGAAGGGTGACCGGAATGATAGTTGATTTCCACGCGCACTTGTGGGCCCGCGATGATGCGGAAGAGGCGATGGTCGAGGTTTGCGAGCGCCACGGCGTCGACAAAATCTGCATCAGCGCGATCCAAAGCTACGTGCCCGACGAACCCGAGGTCGTCGCGCACAACGAGCGGGTTCTGCGCGCCATTCGCAAGTGGCCGGACGTCTACGTCGGCTTCGTCTACGTGAATCCAAAGCACGGGAAAGAGACCACGCTTCGGATGATCGACGAGGCCGCCGATAACGGCTTCCAGGCAATCAAGCTCTGGGTGTCATGCTATGCGGACGATCCGGATGTCAACCCGATCGCCGAGCGGGCCATCGAGCTGAATTGGCCGATCATGCAACATGCCTGGATGAAGTGGACCGGCAACATCCCCACCGAATCAGAACCGCGTCATGTGGCCACGCTCGCCGAGCGCTATCCTGAGCTGAAGCTGGTGATGGCCCACATCGGCGGCGACTGGGAATATGGCATCAAGGCCGTCCGCCACTGTCCGAATCTCTCCATCGATACCAGCGGCTCCATTGCCCATTCGGGGATGCTGAAGATGTGCATTGACGAGCTGGGCGCGGAGCGAGTGGTCTGGGGGACGGACATGCCGGGGGCGGACCTGCTCTACACGCTCGCGAAGATCGACACGGCCCCCATTACCGACGCTCAGAAGGAACTGATCTTGTCGACGAACGCTCAGCGGTTGCTCGGTTGGTTGTAGGGGCGCAATTCATTGCGCCCTGCCGTCCGCTATGCTCCAGGAGAGTGAAGGCATTGATCATCGATTTCTGTAGTGCGATCGGACCATGGGCTTTCCGGCGGCTCCAGGCAACAACAGCCGACGACTGCAAGCGGGAGTTGCGGCGCGAGCACATCGACATGGCCGTGGTGAGTTCGCTGCCGGCGGTGCTCTACAAGAACCCGCATCAAGGCAACTTCGCCTTGATGGAGGAGATCGGTCGGAAGTCCGATTACTTCATCCCCTTCGCGGTACTGAATCCGATGTTCCCCGGATGGGAAGACGACCTTCGGCGCTGCGCGGGCAACTTGGAGATGCGGGGTCTGCGACTCTACCCGAACTACCAGGGCTACGATCTCGCGTCAGCCGAAGCCAGGCAATTGGTCGGCATGGCCGCAAGCGAGGGCTGGGCGACTCAAGTCTCCATCCGGCTCGAGGATGAGCGTTTCCACCACTGGGGCTGGATGGTGCCGCCGACGCCCGTGGACGCCATCGCGCAACTTGCGCTCGACGTGCCTGATGCGAGGATCGTCCTGAGCGGAGCGAGCTACGGCGAGATGAAGGCCTATTACGATGCCGTCGGTGACGCGCCCAACGCCTTCGCGGAGATCGGCTACATCAAGTCGCCGCTCGAGGCTGTGAAGGAGTGTGTCGCCGAGTTCGGCGTGGAGAGGTTGCTGCTTGGGACCAACTACCCGATGATGGTGCCGTATGTCGGGACGGAGAAGGTCACCCGCGCGGACGTTCCGGACGACGTGAAGCAAGCGATCATGGGCGGCAACGCAGCGAGGATCCTGGGCATCGCGTGATCCTGTGGCGGCATCCGTTGGCCCCACCGTGCCTGCGGGTCTCCTGACCCGCAATGACCATTCCGAATGGGCGCTCACTTCCACGCAAACTTCGTCACCCGATGGAGTTTGGAGTCGGCGACGTAGACATTGCTGTCGGCGTCGACCGCGAGTCCCTGCGGCTCCGCGATCTCCACGCCTGACGATGAGATGCCCCCGAACACCGCCAGGCACTCGCCCGAGGCGTCAAACGCCTGGATGCGCGCGTTGCCGATCTCGGCGACGAAGATCGTGCCGTCAGGCCCGATCTCAATCGCGCTGGGGTGGGATAGCTGCCCCGGTTCGCTTCCCGGTCCGGCGATGGCCCCAATGGCTCCGCCACGAGAGTTGAAGATGACGATTCTGTCGGTCGCGGCATCGGTCACGTGCAGGTTGTAGTCGCGGTCGAGTGCCACTGCCGTCGGCCGGAAGCGCGTGATGTCGGCGCGCATGCCCGGCACCTGCAGTTGATACAGCCCCACTGCGTTGAACTTCTGAATCCTCGCGTTGCCCGTGTCCGCGACGTAGATGTTGTTGAACGAGTCGCGGGTGATCGATTCCGGCGACCGGAAGCTCCCGACCTCCTCGCCCTTCATCCCAAACGTCCGCTCATACCGCCAGGTAGGGCCGAACTTCTGCACCCGCGTGTTGCCCGCATCAAGAACGTAAGTCGACAGGAGACTGTCGACCGCGATGTCGGTGGGATACATGACCTGCCCCAGGTCGCGTCCCGAGTTCTCGAAGCGAAAGACGTCTCCGTAGGGGGTGATCTTCTGGATGCGGTGGTTGTTCGTGTCGGCGATGTAGATGTTGCCCCAGTTGTCGACGGCGACGCCGTGTGGCGCGTTGAACTGACCGGCGTCGGTGCCAGGCTCGCCGATGAATACTTGCGGCGAGAAGTGCCGCCGCACCGCCCGCGCCGCGTCACCATCGTGCGCGGGCTCCGGCAGCTCGTCGCCAATCTCCAGGAAGTCGAAGCGTGAATCGTTGTCTTTCAGCACGATGGTTCGTCAGGACCGTCCTTGGCGCCCGATGCCCAGGTTTGAGGCCCGCAGCCGCCTCAACCAGTCTGGGGTGGGCGGGCGATAGCTGTCTGGCTCGCGCGCTGTGTCAACTTCGTCGGCAACCGTGTCGCTGGCCCACCGCGCCCGGTTCTCGGCCCACTCGCGAAGGCCGCCGATCGCCTCGCGCATGGTGGACGACAGCGGGTACGTCTCGCGGACGGCCTTCAGGATGTCCTCGCTGTCAAACGGCCGCCCCTCCTCGTCAAACGCATCATACATGGCGGAGATGACGGCCTGCTCGATCTCCGCTCCTGAGAACCCGGATGCGTCTTCCACCATCGTCGCGATATCGAAGTCCTCAACCGAGCGATCTTCATTCAACCTGCGCCCGATGTGAATGTTGAAGATCGCCTCGCGCTCCTCCGTGCTCGGCAGGTCGACGAAGAAGATCTCGTCGAACCGCCCCTTGCGCAGCAGCTCTGGCGGCAGGGACTTGATGTCATTGGCGGTCGCGATGACGAAGACGGGGCTCTCCTTCTCCTGTAGCCAGGTGACGAAGCTCCCGAACACGCGTGACGTCGTGCCGGCATCCGAGAACGACGAGCTTTGCGTGCCCGAAAAGCCCTTCTCGATCTCGTCGAGCCATAGCACCACCGGCGCGATCGATTCCGCCGTGCTGATCGCGCGCCTCATCCGCTCCTCACTCGAGCCGACGATCCCCGAGAAGATGCTGCCAACATCGAGCCGCAGCAGCGGGAGTTGCCACAAGCTCGCGATGGCTTTCGCCGTCAGCGATTTCCCGCAGCCCTGCACCCCTATCAGCAGCAACCCCTTCGGTTGCGGCAGGCCGTAGTCGCGCGCCGCCTCGCTGAAGGCCTTGCGCCTCTTAGTGAGCCAGCGCTTCAGCGCATCGAGTCCGCCGACATTCTCAATCCGCTCATCCGTGTGGAAATACTCGAGCACTCCGGACTTGCGGATGATCTGTTCCTTCTCGGTGAGAATCACATCGATGTCGATGCATGATTTCTCAACGAGAGACTTCATCAGCACGTTGTCGACCTCAACCGTCGTCAGCCCTTGCGCGGCCTTGACGACGGAATCGATGTCGTCCGCCGAGAGGTTGCAGTCGAGTCGTTCGTCGTCCTTTGTCTGGTCGATGACGAGCGCGACCTGCGCGCGGATCTCGTCCGCGCTGGGCAGGGCGTAATCGACAACGGTGATCTCCTTCTCAAGCTCTGTCGGCAACTCGAGCGTGGGGGAGACCAACACGATGGTCTTGTAGCTGCGCTTCAGGTGTTGGGCCAGGTCACGCAGCTTGCGAACGATCTGCGCGTCATCCTTCAGGAAGCGGTGGAAATCCTTGAAGAGGAAGATCGCTGAATCTTGCGATTGGATGATCTGATCCATCGCGTGGATTGGGTCGGTGGTCCCGTCGCTGCGCGGGTTCTTGCCGTCGAGGATCAGACCGTTCGTGGTCGTCCAGATGAAGAGCTGCTTCCGCCGCTTCTCAGCAACGGCGCGAAGCGTCGCCTCCACGCGCCGCTCTTCCCACGATACCACGTAGACTATGGGGTAGCGCGCTCTTATGAGATTTTCGATTTGCTGTGTCTGATCCTGTGCCATAACTTGAGTCTACCCAGGTTCCCCGTGTTGGCGCCGTAGCCACTCGTCGACTTCCTCAACCTGGTCCCGCGACAGCCCGCGCCCCCGGTACTGGTTCACCTGGTGGTGGTAAGCAACCCACTGGGCCCGTTCGCCCTCGCTGAGTTTCTCCGTATCCACCGCCCCCAGGCGTCTCCGATGGGATGGGACGGTCGCTGCGTAAGCAATGACCTTGACGATAATGAAGAACAGAATCCCGACCCACAAGCAGCCAAACAGCAAGACGAACACTCCCCAAGCGCCCTCAACGCCCGACGCACTCATGGCCATCGCCCTCCTCTTCATCCCGCTATGCGTTTCTTCTCCGACTTGCCCATCGATCCTCCTGACTGCAACGCAACTGCCAAGTCAGAGGGGGACGCAACCCCTCCGGCGAACGGATTCAGCCGACGCCGTCAGCCGTCGTAGGACAGGCGTCTCGCCTGTCGCCGTCCGTTTCCGTTGACTGGACCGCCGGCATCCTTGCCGGCATCGCCGTCCGCCTTGGAGGCCACAGACTTTGCCAGACCAAGAAACGCGCGCCCCGAGCATCGTCGTCGGCACCGCCGGTCATGTCGACCACGGCAAGACCGAGCTCTGCCGCGCGCTGACGGGCATCAACACCGACCGCCTCGCCGAGGAGCAGGAACGCGAGGTCTCCATCGACATCGGCTTCGCTCACCTGGACCTGCCCGACGGCACGCGGCTGGGCATCGTCGACGTTCCGGGCCACGAGCGGTTCATCAGGAACATGCTGGCTGGGGCGACCGGCATCGATCTCGTAATGCTCATCGTCGCGGCCGACGAGGGCGTGATGCCTCAGACCACAGAGCACCTCGACATCGTGAACCTCCTCGAGATCGAGGCGGGCATCATCGTGATGACCAAAGTCGATCTCGTCGATGAGGAGTTCGTCGAGTTGGCGGAGGAGGACATCCGGGAGTCGGTCCAGGGCACCGTCCTCGCTGATGCGCCCATCGTCCGCACCTCTGCGAAGACGGGGGAGGGGTTGGATGATCTCGTCGCTCTGCTCCAAAGTATGGCGCCCGAAGTCAAGCCGCGTGACGTGCGGGGACCATCGCGGTTGCCGATCGACCGGGTATTCTCCGTCACAGGATTCGGGCTGGTCGCGACGGGCACCCTCGTCCGAGGGCAGCTGAGGGTCGGCGACGACGTTGAGATCCTGCCGCAGGGCTACACCGCGCGGGTGCGGGGGCTGCAGACGCATGCTGTCGACGCGGATGAGGTGACGGCGGCGAAGCGCGTGGCGGTCAATCTGCAACGCGTCTCTGGTGAGGGCGTCGGGCGTGGCGATACCGTCTGCGCGCCGAAGAGCATGCGCCCCAGCGGGATGATTGACGTGCGCCTGAGCCTTACTCAGCGCGCGCCCGCGCCCGTCAAGCAGCGCGCTCGCGTCCGCATTCACCATGGCACGGCAGAGAAGCTGGGCCGAGTCTACTTCATGGACCGAGACGTGCTCGCGCCCGGTGAATCGGCCATCGCTCAACTCCGCATTGAGGGCGTCGTGGCGGCCTCGCGTGGTGACCACTGCGTCATCCGCTCCTACTCGCCCATGCTCACCATCGGCGGCGCGACCGTCATCGACCCGAACCCGCGCAGACATCGGCGGAGCGAATCGGCGATCATCTCCAAGCTCGAGTCACTGGAGGTTGGCGACCCGGCGGACCTGGCCATGCAGTGGATCAGCGAGTTGCGAAACCCCGTCTTCACCGTCGCTGAGTTGGCTCGAGAACTCCAGCTCGATCTCCCCGAGGCCGAGGCCGTCGTCGCGGATATCGTCGCGAACGGCGAGGTCATCGCGCTGGCCAATGGCCGCCAATACGCCGACGCCTCCGCCGACGAAGGCCTCCGGAACGCCGTCCTCGAGGCGCTCGATCAGTATCATTCGGGGCGGCCGCTCAGTCCTGCCATGCCCAAGGACGAGTTGCAGGCGCGAGTGGGGAGACCTCCGCCGGCGCTCTTAGCTGATCTGCTCGACAGGATGACCGTGGCGGGGCAGATCGTCGTCGATGGCGCCGGCGCTCGCGTCGCGGGGCACGAGGTGGACCTCTCCGGCGAGCAGCGTCAGTCGCTTGATGCGATGATGGGCCTGGCGCGAAGTGGCGGCTTCTCACCGCCGACGCGCGACGCGGTCCTCGCCTCAGCCCGACGCAGGCCTGGCGAATCGCAGAGCCTGCTTGAGTTGGCGATCTCGGCGGGAGACTTGGTACCCGTCGCGGAGTGTGTTTACCACGGCTCTACGCTCGTGAGGGCCGAGCAGCTCATAGAAGAGTTCGCCGCCGAGAACGGCCCGTTCACCATCGCGAATCTTCGCGACCTGACGGGATCATCTCGCAAGTACGTCGTGCCGCTGGCCGAGCACCTCGATGGAATTGGGTTCACGCGGCGTCAGGGCGACGAACGCGTCGTGATTCGCCCGGCCCGGACGTAGCCGGTGCCGTCTTGGACCGCGAGCTTCCAGCTCGCATCATTGTCGTCGCCGCTCAGCACCTTACTTGCTGAAGGGATGGGACAGCACGTGGAATGCCCAAGCTGCAACCAGGAAGTCGGCGCGACGGATCGGTTCTGCCGCCACTGCGGGGCCAAGGTGAAGCCGGAGGGGGAGTCCGCGACCCGGTCCCACGCGGTTGATGATCTGGCGCTCGAATACCGCAACGTCCTCGTCGAGACCCCCGACGATCCCGATGCGCTCTACAACGTCGGATTGGCCGAACTCTATTCCGGGAAACCAAGCGTGGCGGAGGGGTACTTCCGCCAGGTGACGGCGCTGCTGCCGAATGACCACGCGGCGCACGAACGCCTTGCCGTCTGCCTCGCCAAGTTGGGCCGCAAGGACGAGGCGCTGGAGGCCGCCCGGGCCGCGTATAGGATCGATCCGGAGCGCGCGTCGATCCAGCGGATGCTGCGGGCGCTGGGAGGATAGCCGTTCGGATGGAGAGAAGACCCCAGCGAGTACTGGAGGTGGTTTCAATGCCCCGTAGGTCGGATCTCCAGATCCGACTGGCCCAGTTGTTGGGGTGTTGAAACGACCCATAGCGTCTGCCGCATTGTCGGCGATCGAACAAGGAGGGCAGTGAAATGGCCGTTGATAAAGTGAAGAGAGTCAAGGCAGGCGTAATCGGCGCCGGCATCGGCAAGTTCCACATCGAGGGCTTCCAGAATCACCCCAAGGCGGATTGCGTTGCGCTGTGTGATCTCAACGCCGACCTCGCCAAGGAGACCGCGTACGAACTCGGCGTCGACACCGTCTACACCGACTACAAAGCGATGCTCGCGAGTGGCGACATCAACGCCGTGAGCGTCTGCGTCCCGAACGCCTTGCACCGCCCGATCGCCGTCGACTGCCTCAACGCCGGCGTCAACGTGCTATGCGAGAAGCCGTTGAGCACGACCGCCAAAGAGGGCCAAAGAATCGTCGACGCCGCCGAGAAGGCCAACAAGACGTTCATGATGCAGTTCAACAACCGCTACCGGCCCGAGTCTCAACTCCTCAAAGAATACATCGACGCCGGCGACCTGGGCGATCTCTACTTCGCCCGCTGCGGCTGGATCCGGCGCAATGGCATCCCCGGCTGGGGCAGTTGGTTCACCAACGAGAAGATGGCTGGCGGCGGCCCCCTCATCGACCTCGCCGTCCACATGCTCGACCTCACCATGTACCTCATGGGCAACCCCGAGCCGGTCACGTGTCTCGCGTCCACCTACTCGGTGTTCGGCCCGCAGTTCCAGGGCCTTGGCCCTTGGGGGACGCCCAACAAGAAGGGCGGCTTCGATGTCGAGGACATGGCGGTTGGGATGATCAAGTTCGCGGGAGGGCAGACGATCATGCTCGAGGCATCTTGGGCCTCGCGGATCAAGCGCGAGTTCGTCTACTCAACGCTCTGCGGCACCAAGGCCGGAGCCAGTCTCGAGCGCGTCTTTGACTTCGACGGCGTCGATGACAGCTCCGTCGACACGCTTGAGCTGTTCACCCAGGAACATGGCGTCCCGGTCAACCGCGACCTCATCGTCGAGCCCGATCCGGCAATGGGCCGCACGAACGCCGTCGAGCACTTCTGCGATTGCCTCGTGAAGGGCGAGGAGCCGATCTCGCCCGGAAGCGACGGTCTGCGGATCATGCGGATCCTTGATGCCATGTACAAGTCCGCCGACACGGGTAAGGCAGTCAACATCAAGTAGTCTGAACCCGGGGTGCATTTGGGGCTACATACGCGTGGGGCGCCTCGATCTGAGGCGCTTCACGTCTGTTGATGCGGCGACCGAAACCGGATCTCCGATACCAACTGTATGCCCGGAATTCAGTGAAACTCCGCTCGGCTTGATTCCGTATGACTAACAGGGGAGCCACCCCGATTGATTGGCAACTTCGTTGCAACGCTTCGCCGATGGTGTCATGACCACTCCTTGAGACTTGGGGGAACCGAATTCTCTGTGCGAAATCCGAACCGATGGACCCGGCTTCTCAGGGCCTCCGCTGGGGCTCTGAACCTTGCTGCATGGATACTGGTGCTCGCGGCGCCCGTAGGCATTTCACAGGGCGCGGGACGCCTCATCACGACCGAGGAGGCGGCCGAAGAACTCGGCATCGATCTCTCGCAGCCGCTATCGGTCGACGCGTGCATTGCTCTCGCGTTGCGCGTGCACCCGGACGTGCTCGTCGCCGCCAATGATCTGCAGCAGGCCGTCGCGGGCGTCCGCCAGGCGCGCGCGAGCCTCTTCCCGAACATCTCCGCCTCAACCGACTACCGCGTCACGGAGCAGCCGACGCGAACTACTGTCGTGGGCGGTTCGGTGATTCCTGTCGGCGGCGGCCGCAGCACCTCGAAGAACTCTCAGGTTTCCGCGTACCTCGAGGCCTACCGCACCGGGCGGGGGGATCAGATCCACCAAGCCCAGCAGTATGCCCGCGCCGCGCGTGAGGGAACTGTCGACACGCGGCGTCGCCTCGCATACCTCATCACCCAATCGTATTACGACTGGCTGGCGGCCGAGAAGCTCGTCGCTGTCAACATCGACGCGGAGACATCTGCCCAGGGCCACGTCGACATGGTGGATGCCCGGATCGCTGCCAATGACGCGGCGCCCGTCGACATACATCGCGTTCGCGCACAGCTTCACCAGAGCCAGCTTGGCGTGTCCAGCGCCAGGAACCAGGTTGCTATCTCCCGCGCATCCTTCTGGTCCGCCTTGGGCGAGCCGGAAACTCCCATCGAGATCATCGACATCTGGGACGAGCCGCGGGAGCTGCCCCAACTCGACGAGTGCATCGAGATGGCGATGGCCACGCGCCCCGACTTGGCGCAGACGGAAGTCTACGTGCGGGCCGCCAGGACGGGCTTGAAGATCGCGCGACTGAACCTCGGGCCGACGGCCAGCGTGGCGGGCTCCTCGGAGTATGGCCGACACGACGGCAACACCGGCACGAGCTGGACCATCTACGGGACGCTCTCTCAGAGCATCTTCGACGGTGGCGCGAACCGGGCGGGAGTTGCGTCGGCGAAGGCTCAGCTCAACTCGGCCCTGGCCAACCTCGAGCGGCTCAAGCGATCGATTCGCCTGGAAGTCGAGACCGCGTGGCTCAGGCTCCGTCAGAGCGCTGAGGCGATCGCCGCCGCCGAAGCATCCCAGACGGAATCCCAAGCCGCCCTGGACGCGGCCGAGCGGCGCTACCAGGCCGACGTTGGGATCCTCCTCGAGATCACCGACGGGCGAGCGACGGCGACGAGTGCCGACATCTCCGTCGTGAACGCCCACTACGACTACAATACCGCCCTCGCGGATCTCGACCGCTCTATTGGGACGGACCTGACGCCTTCTAATCCGCCGGGAGAGTGATTGACGCTACCGATGCTCATCGAAATGCGAGATGTCCACAAGACATACCGGATGGGCCACAACCGAGTCCATGCGCTCGCGGGAGTCACTCTCGAGATCGAGGCGGGGGAGATGCTGGCGATCATGGGACCCTCGGGATCGGGCAAGTCGACCCTCATGAACATCATTGGGTGCCTCGACCGACCCACGGAGGGCCAGTACCTGCTTGAGGGGCTCCCGGTCGAAGGCATGAGCAACGACGACCTGGCGGATGTCAGGAGCCGCAAGATCGGCTTCGTCTTCCAGACCTTCAACCTGCTCGCCCGGACGCCCGCACTCAACAACGTCATGCTGCCGCTCATGTACACGGGCGCGAAGAACCGACGAGAACTGGCCGAGCAAGCGTTGACGCGCGTGGCGATGGGGGATCG